>JAWPNA010000489.1:0-5065 GCA_045402695.1 Acidobacteriota bacterium | reverse complement strand
CGTGCGGTGATGGCACGCCGCGACCCACGCAACGCGCGCGTCGAAGGCGTAGAGCAGGGTCTCTTCCCCCTCGCGCTTCGGCTTGTCTAGGCGCACCTCGAACGGCGAGCGCATCACGAGGCGCTTGAGTTCGGCCTCCATGACCCGGTTCGCGCCGCCGGAACCGGTCAGGCGCAGGTCGTTGCAACGCTGCGGATTCACGCGTCGCACTCGTGTTTCATCTGGAGCAGGGCCCGGCCGACGAGGTCACGTGAGGAGGATACGACGAACAGTGTGAACCGATTCAGGTCAGTACCAGGCATTCGTGAGCGAATGGCACCACCATCGAGCCCTCGCTCACGGCCGACGCCACCCGGTTCATCGACCGGGTCCCCGTGAGGTCGAGGACCGGGACGATATTGACCTCAATTGTGGTGACTCGGCGCCGGGGTCAATCGCTCCGCCCGCCGCAGGTTCCGGACGCGCACTGGCCAGCCGCGACGATTACTCGTCACTCCGGCTTACTCGGGACCAGACACTCATCGAGATATTTACCCGGGCAATATTGACATCGTTATTTTACCCGGGTATATTGTCGACGTGAGCTGCACGGTGTTCCACCAATTCCGCAAGGTCGCCTCGGGCACAAACGACGAAATCGCTTGTTTTCTGCGAGATAGGCCCCAAGGCGGCGAATATCTGGCTTTCGACGATGAGACCGGCCGACAACTGGACTTCGACCTCCGTGCGGTGGAGTCCCCGCAATCGCTGGAGCATCAAACCGAGCCCCGCGGCCGTGGACGCCCCCGTCTCGGCGTCATCGCTCGCGAGGTGACGCTGCTGCCGAGCCACTGGGATTGGCTGAACGTTCAGCCAGGAGGAGCCTCCGTGGCGCTGCGAAAGCTCGTCGATGCGGCCCGTCGTACGAGCGGCGACCGCGATCGCGTTCGTGCTGCCCAGGAGTCGACGTACCGGTTTATCTCTGCTATCGCCGGCAACCTGCCCGGATTCGAGGAGGCGACGCGCGCGCTCTTCGCCTACGACCGTCGGCGTTTCGGCGATCTCATTTCCGGGTGGCCGGAAGACATCCGCGGCTACGCTATCCGGCTGGCCTTCGCGGATCACGATCCAGCGGGTTGACTGATCCCCACGTGGGAACGTCAGCTGGCCTGACTCTCAGCTAACACCGCGGACGAAATGCCTCGCCCCGTAGGGCGCAAGCCGGAGGTGTGCCCGATTTCAGGAGGAGCCATTCAGATGACGCCAATCTACAAGACCGCCGAAGGGGAACGTCTCGTTCGCGAACGCTATCTCACGTTCCTCAAATACTGGCCCGTCCCAAACCAACAAATCCGCATCGCCACCAGCCAGGGCGAGACGTTTGTCGTCGCATGCGGCAATGTCGACGCACCACCTCTGCTGCTGCTCCACGGCAGCGCCGGCAACAGCGTCATGTGGATCGGCGATGTCGCCGCCTTCGCGGCGCACTTCCGTGTTTACGCAATCGACATGATCCGCGAAGCCGGACTGAGCGCGCCTTCGCGGCCACCTCTCGACTCCGACGCATATGCGCAGTGGCTCGATGAGGTGCTCAATTCGCTGTCGGTCGATCGCGTTTCCATCGTCGGTATTTCGCTCGGCGGGTGGCTCGCCCTTGACTACGCAATTCGCCGTCGAGACCGTGTCGCGCGCCTTGCCGTCCTCTGTCCTGGCGGAGTCGGACGGCAGAAGCTCGGGATCCTGTTTGCCGCCATCGCGTTCGGCATGTGTGGCGCCTGGGGCAAACGCCGGCTGGCGGAAATAATCTTCGGACGCCAGCCCGCGAACCTTTCGCCGGCAGGCAAAGCGTTCATGAATTTCATCGCGCTCATCCACGAACACTTCCGGCCGCGCATGGCGAAGCTGCCGGTCTTCCGGGACGAATCCCTGGGTCGGGCCACCATGCCAGTCCTCGCCATAGTCGGCGCGCGCGACGTTATGCTCGATTCCGCGGGCACAAAACGTCGGCTCGAACGCACCGTGCCCAACGCGGAAATCGCGATGCTTCCTGATGCGGGCCACGTAATCACCGGACAGGCAGACCGCGTTGTGAAATTCCTGGTTGGCGTTCAGGGATATGGCGGGAATCATTGAGGGACAATCGAATCTATCGTCCGACTGGCGGGCGCGCGAACGCGCCATCGTCACCGTACAGCGGTCGCCAACGAAAAGTCGTCAAGGGTTGACTGACGTCAGCCGCCGGGAAGCGTTCGCCAGCGGCACAGATTCGCCCATCATTCAGGAGTGCATCCATGGTCACGCTGCCAGCCTTGGCGTCGCACTGCGGAGCGTATAAAAGCGACCGGGTCCCCGTGGGGACGAATCCCTCCCCCGCTGCATCCACAATTAGCATGTGGCACCATAGGGGCCTCAGCCGGATGCGATTGATCGGATGGCCTGCTCGGATTGGTATCGTCGCGACGATTGCGGCGCTTAGCGCTTCTGCGCTCAGCGGACAGAGAGCCGGTCAGCCTGTTCGCACACCGGACAGTCAGCCCGACTTGCAGGGCGTGTGGCGAGTCCACACCATCACACCACTCGAGCGTCCCGCCGAGTTCGTGGACCGGCCGTTTCTGACTCCTCAAGAGGCGAGCGCATTTCAGGCGAGACTGTTGGCCGGGCTCAATCTCGATACCTCGCCGGTGCGAGCCGGGCTCAACGGCCCATCCGTGAACGAATTCTGGGCGGGCGACCGCGGCGAACTTGCTGTCGTGGCCGGCCGCATTCCGACATCGCTCGTGGTGGATCCCGCGGACGGCCGCCACTGACCAGCGCTCGTCGTGCGAAGCTGGCTTCACGCTTAGAAGTCAGGCGCCAAGGCGCGAGCGCTGCGGCATTCAATACGTCAGAACGTGCCTGAGAGACGGCGGCGCGCCCCTGTTCGGCAGCCCGGACAGGGGTCTCATCGAGATCATCCAGACGAGCACGCACGTCGTGATCCGCCAGGAAAACCTCCACGACACGCGAGTCATTCCACTTGACGGCCGCCCGCACGTGGCGGCCGCTATTCGGTCATGGGTCGGCGATTCGCGGGGTTCGTGGAACGGTGACGTGCTGATCGTCGATTCGACGAATTTCACCGACCTGGGCGATCGCTTCGACGAGAACCTGCACCTGGTCGAACGGTTTTCCCGGATCGACTCCGAGACGCTGCTCTATGAATTCACGGTCGACGATCCAACGGTCTACACCAGACCGTGGAGGGTGGCGTGGCCGTTGAAACGAAGCGTCGGCCCCCTGTTCGAGGAAGCCTGCCACGAGGGGAACTACTCGCTTCCCAATATGCTCCGTGCCGTCCGGGTGCAGGAAGCGAGCCGATGACTGCCAACTGAACAGACCACCCAAGGTGGCTTCCCAGCGGCGTCGACCCTCGCCGACACTGACCGGCGCCATCGCCAATGGCTATACGCGCGCGCTGGCGATCGACATGAGCGGATTAGAGGGTGGCTACGACTTCACCCTGAACGTCAGCACGATTGGACAGGTGCTTGGTCCTCAGGAACACGGCAGTACCGGCACCGGCGTCGCCGTCGATCCAACAGGCGCGCTGCCACTGCCGGACGCGGCCAGACGGCAGCTCGGAATCAGGCTCGAAGAAACGAAGCGGCCTCTGCCTGTGATGGTGATCGATTCGATCAACCAAACGCCGCTGGACAACTAGACAGGAACGACGCGCGCCTCACACGGGCTCTCTGAACCTGCGCCAATCGACCCTCAGCTTTCGCATGCGGGCACGCAAAGTGTGAGGGTTGATCCGCAGCAAGCGCACCGCGCCGTGAGGACTTTCTACCCGTCCGTGCGCGCCGACAGTGCGGTCTGGATATGCCGGCGCACAACAACGTCGAGCGGCTCAACGCTCCCCGAGGACGATGGACCGCAGTTTTGGACGCAGTGCTCGAAGTCCATACAGCTTGATTGACGCACGGTGTTCTGGCCCTCGAACGCCGGCGGCTCGCCTGGGCAACACCCTGGGCTGGCTCCTTATTCCGATCAATGCCGTCCTTCTCCTGACCGGCGCATTCTTCGCCAGACAGAGTCTGCGAATGGGACGGGGCGACAGGCGAGGCGCGACGAGGGTGGCCTTGTTCGGGAGCGCCATCACCGATCGGCGGATCTCATCGTCATGGGCGTCTCGGGTCGCGGCGCACTGGATGTCGTCTAGCTGGGATCGACGACGCATCATGCGATCCGCCGTGGGGAGCGGCCCGTGCTGACCGTACCGCCAGGCAACGCTGACAGGCGTGGCGCGCCCGCGCCAGCTATTTCTCTTCTTTCGTGCGGTCCGCGTAGTCTTCGGAGGAGGCCGGATCGAGCTCCCATCGGTGCTTGTCGCGGCGCTCTTCTTTGTCACCCACCTTCAACTCCTCGCCGTCCGCATAGGTCACGCCGATTGCCTTGCCGATCGCATCCAAGTCGTTGCGGCCAGGCGTGGCCGTGCTGCCGCCGACCGTCTCATCTCCTCCGGATTCAGCGTCCTCCCAGCGGGCATCGATATCGCCGCCCGAAAGCGTTGGATCCGTGCCCTGATTGTTCTGGAGCCGATCGGCGATCTGCTTGGAGCTGGCCGTGACGTCAACAAAGGGGGGCTCGATCTCATCGTCGATCCCGTTTTCGTTTAGATCATCTTGCTTGTCTTTGTCCATGGGTACCTCGTTGCGTGTCAATAGGGCGACGCTCTCCTCCGCCTGCCGCAGTTCTGCCGTGGCTACCGTTGCATCGAAATGCGGCTAAACAGATTCACATGGTCGTTCGCTTGCCGTGCTCACGCTCGCTGGTTCCAGCGTCAGTCGTGGCCGGAGTGTCAGTGCCCTTCAGGGCGCCGTGACCCTTGCCATCGTTCTGATCAGCTGAAGCGGAACCGTTGCCGTCAGGACTCTTCGGCAGGCCCTGCTCCTGGCGAGCCTTATCGTCTTCCGACCACTTGTCCGGTGTGTCTGCGTGGCCTTCGCCGCCGCGTTCGACGTGATTGGGCTTGTTCACTGGTCGCTTCCCCTATTCTTTGTTCGCGTCGGTTTGCTCTTCACCCTCTACCCCTTCGGCGTCTTCG
>JAWPNA010000422.1:0-18046 GCA_045402695.1 Acidobacteriota bacterium | reverse complement strand
GTGCACGATGACGCGGCTCCCGAGGACGCAACCGTCATAGATCGTCACGTTGGGGTGAATGATTGTGTCCTCGGCCACGCTGACGCGGGCGCCGAGGACGGCGCCGCTCATGAGGGTGCTGCGGGCGCCCACGCGGCATCCGTCGCCCACGATCGCTCCGGGCAGCACCGCCGCGTCCTGCCCGAAACTGCATTCCGAGCCGATCATCGCCGCGGGACTGACACCTGTGGCGGGCCGCTGGACCGGATGAAAGATCTCCAGTACGCGTGCCAGCGCCAAGTAGGGATCCGCAACCACCACCATCGACTTGCCCGGCAGATCGGTGCCCGGGCCCACAAGCACCGCCGCCGCGCGCGTGCGACGCGCCTGTTCCAGATACCGACGGTTCGCGAGGAAGCTAAGATCGCCCGGCCCGGCGACCTCCAGTGGCGCGACCCCCTGGATTAAGCTTGCCGCGTCTCCGACCACACGCGCCCCGAGGCGCCGTGCCAGATCAGCGAGCCTGAGGGCGGTCTCCCCGTTCATCGCGCCGGCATGTCCCGCATCAGTTCTTCGAGGCAGGCGCCGCGCCACTGGCACGCGACGCCTCGTTAAAGCGGGCCAGCAGATCATCGGTGATGTCCACTGCCTGCGCCGCGTAGTACATCGTGTTTCTTTCCAGGATCAGTGTGAAGCCCTTCTCGGTGCCGTACTTGGCGATGATCTCGCGGAACAGCATCAACAACTTGGCCTGCGCCCTGTTGCCCGCCTCTTGGAACTCGGCGCTCGCGTCGTCATTGAGCCGCTCGTACTCCACCCGCTTGCGCTTGAGCTGTCTCGAGATCTCGTCGCGTTTGTCCTCGCTCAGGCTGAGCTGCGCGTTGAGGAGCTGGTCCTGCAGCGCCTTGATCTCCTTCTCCTTGCCCTCGATGGTCGCCGCCTTGGCATTGCGCAGCTTCTCGAGATCGCCCTTCAGGCGCCTGCCCTCCTCGCTCTCGTTGAGAACCTTGTCTTGATTGACCACCCCGATCTTCGCCGAGGCAGGCGGCCCGCCGGCCTGCGCCAGGACGAACGGCGGCGCGGGAGCCAGCAGCAATGCGACGACTGCAATCAATGTTCTTCTCACTCGATCGACTCCTCTGACCATGTCCGTGGTTGGGAGGCGCCCCGCCAGCGCCCTTCGCTGTGCGGCCCCGAGATGCGCCCAGATTGTAGCGCTTTTGACGGAGCCAGATGGGTCGGGGCGATGCACTTCAGAAGGTGGTCCCGATAGAGAACAGGAAAGACCGGGTATCCTCGTTCCCCTGGGTGTTGAAGGTGCGTCCATAGATCAGACGCAAAGGCGCTCCAAACACCGGAAGGAAGAACCGCAGCTCCAGGCCGGCATCGCCCCTGAAGTCCGACAGGCTGAGGTTGTCCCATTCAGCCAGGGCGTTGCCCACGTCCGTGTAGACCACGAAGTCCACCGGCTGCGAAAGGGGAACCACGTACTCCATGTTGAAGAGGAGCTTGCGGTCTCCGCCGATCGCGTCACTCCTGAACCCGAGCGAGTCGTCAATGCTCTGCCGGGGCCGAGGCTGCCGCGGACAGTCATCCAGATTCTGAACGGCCGGGTGGTCCCCGAAGTTACAGATGAACCCGCTCGGTCCCACCGAGCGCGTGCTGTAGTTGCGGAGGCTGCGCTCGCCCCCCAGGAAGTACCGTTCAAAGGTCGGCACGTCGTCGCTCGAGAGCGCCCGCACCCAGCCCACCTCTCCGTGGAAGGCGAGGAAAGTCGATCGGTAAACCCGGAGGAAGTACAGGAGCTCCGCCTGCGGCTTGAGGAATGAGGTTTGCCCTCCCAGGACGCCGCCCGCGTACTCGGCGGACAGCAAGAACTGGAAGCCTCGCGACGGGCGGAAGAAGTTGTTGCGGCTGTCGTAGCTGTAGAAGGGCCTCACGCTCCGGATCAAGGTGGTGCTCGAGAGGCCATCGCGTGGATCGAAGTCCGTGGTTTCCTGCAGCAGGCTCACACTCACGTTTTGGAAGTTCTTGAACCGCCATCCCAGGGTCACGCTTCCCCCGTTGCCGCTTGTGCTGAAGTCGGTATAGTCGGTATCGCGCCGGAAGATGGAGAACCCGGCGTTGATCGGTTTGCCCAGGAAGTACGGCTCGGTGAAACTGATCTGGTACCGGCTCGAGATACCGCCGATCTGCGCGTTCACGCCGACGAGATCCCCTCGACCGAGGAAGTTGCGCGTGGAGTAGTTCGTGGCGATGAATCCACCGTCAAGGCCCGAGTAGCCGCCTCCGAACTGCAGCTCGCTGCGCCTCGGCTCGGTGCCCGCGATGCTGACGCGAAGCTTGTTCTCGCCCTCCACGGGCGTGATGGTCGGCTCGCCCGAAAGCTGAAAGTATCCGAGCTGCGAGACGCGGCGAAGGCCTAGCCGGAACTGCTTCAGATCGAACAAATCTCCCTCGGCGAGCGGGAATTCGCGCCTCAGGACGAAGTCGCGGGTCGTTGCGTTGCCGGTGAACTCCAGCCGGTCGAGGTAGTACTGCTTGTCCTCGTTCACCTTGATCGTCAGATCGGCGGTGCCGTCCGGATGCCGATCAAGGAGCCGGTTGGTGGAGATGTAGAAGTAACCTTTTTCCCCGTAGCGACTGTCGATCAGCCCCAGACCGATCTTCACGAGCGCCTCGTTCAGCACATCCCCTTTCTTGAGGGGTATAAGGGTTATCAGCTCGTCGGCCGGGAATACGGTATTCCCCGTGGCGCGTATCTCACCGACCATGTATTGCCGTCCCTCGATGACCCGCTGCTCGATGGCGACCCACTTCCGCGACTTGCCTTCCTTCTCGGATTTCTTCTCTTCCACGACGGTCACCTGCGCGGGCGGCATGTCCAGGTCGATGTATCCGCTGTTCGCGTACATCGCCTCGACTTCCCTCAGATCAGTGTCGTACTTGAGGGGATGGTAGAGGTCCTTCTGCCGGAAGCGTGTGAACCACCCGTGCTCCTTCGTGTTCTTGAGGGCCTTCTTGAGCTTGCGCGAGGAGTAAACGGTGTTGCCCGAGAACGTGATCGATCTGATGCGGGTCTTTGCTCCCTCGTCAATATTGAACTTCACCTCGACGTTACCCCCGCCAGTGTCGCGCGTCTCCGCGCGAACGGCTGCATCGAGATAGCCCTTCTGGTTCAGCAGCGTCTTGATACCTTCCTCCGCCTTCTTGAGGACGTCGTAGTCGACCGGCTCGCCAATGGCCACCTGGGCGTTGCGCGTCTTGAGCGCGTCCTCGATCTGCGTCTCGCTGATGACCTTGCTCTCTTCGTATTTCAGCGAGTTCACCACGGGCTTCTCCGTGACGTGGACGATCACCGCCTTGCCGCCGTCCACATCGCGCGCCTCGATGGAGAGATCCTTGAACAGCCCCCTGGCCCAGATCCTCTTGAACTCCTCCCTGAGCAGCGCCTCGTCGAACGGGTCGTTCTCCTTCACCGTCATCAGGTGCAGGACCGCCTCGTCCGAGATGCGTTGGTTGCCGTCCACGACGATGCGGACGATGTGGACCGAGGAGTCGGACCCCGCCGCGCCCGCGGCGCGGCCCGTCGACGCGACCGCCAGCACGCAGCACACCATGAGGCTCGCGGCCCAGCTACGGCCGGCCCTGTGCAAGAAAGGCACTGCTGTTCTCAGTCCCTCTGAATCACCTGGTACCGGGCCCGCGCCGGGCGGATGGGAAACGGCGGTCAGGTGGCGAGATTGAATTCCGGGGCCTCGCGGAAGGCGAGCCGATTGCCTTCCAGGAAGACCACGACGTGGCCGCAGCCGGGGAACTTGCCCTGGATCAGATCTTCCGAGAGCGCATCCTCGATGTACCGCTGGATAGCGCGCCGCAGAGGCCTCGCGCCGTACGACCGCTCGTTCATGGTGGATTTCAGGAGCCACTGATAGGCTTCCTCGGTGAGCTGGATCTCCATGTTGCGGGCCTTCAGAGTCTCGTTGAGTCGATTGATCATGAAGCGGCTAACCTGCAGAAGGTTCTTGTCGTCCAAAGCGTCGAACACGATGATCTCGTCAATCCGGTTAAGAAACTCCGGACTCAATGTCCGCTTGACATCTTGCATGACTGAATCGCGCTGTCGCTCCGGCTGGTTCGGGTCGCCCTTGACGAGAAATCCGGGTTTCTTGTCCGCGTCAATGGCGCCGGATCCGATATTGGAAGTCATGATGACCAGGGTGTTCTTGAAATCGACCATGTCCCCGTAGGCGTCGGTGAGCTGCCCGTCCTCGAAAACCTGCAGCAGGATGTTCAGCACATCAGGGTGAGCTTTCTCGATCTCGTCGAGCAGGATCACGCTGTACGGCTTGCGCTTGATCCTCTCGGTGAGCTGCCCTCCCTCCTCGTGCCCGACGTAGCCCGGCGGCGAGCCGATCATCTTCGCGATGGCGTGCTTCTCCATGTACTCTGACATGTCGAATCGCACCAGCGCGGTGTCGTTCCCGAACAGGAATGCCGCCAGCGTCCTGGCGACCTCGGTCTTGCCTACGCCGGTGGGGCCCAGGAAGATGAACGAACCCATCGGCCGCATCGGACTCTTGAGTCCGGCCCTTGAACGCCTGATCGCGCGGGCCAGAGCGGAGATGGCGGAATGCTGCCCGACGATTCGTTCGTGCAGGTACTCCTCCATCTTCATGAGCTTCTCCATCTCTTCCTTCTCGACCGTGGCCAGGGGAATCCCTGTCCAGCGGGAAATCACGTCCTCGATGCCGGCCTTGTCCACTTCGAGGATCACCTGCCCCTCGTCCTCGCACTTGCGGCGGAGGTCCTCGAACTGGCGCCTCAGCGTCATCTCCTCATCATGGTGCCGGACCGCCCGCTCGAAGTCCTTGCGCGCCAGCGCCCTCTTCATGCTTCGAGTGGCCTCCTTCAGGCGACCCTCCACCTGGCGGACCTCCTGGTAGGAGGTCCTCTTCTTGAGCTTCACACGGGCGCCGGCCTCATCGATCACGTCAATGGCCTTGTCGGGAAGGAACCGGTCGGTGATATACCGGTTCGAGAGGTACACCGCGCCGGTGAGCGCCTCATCCGTGTACCGGACCTGATGAAACCTCTCGTAGCGATCCTTGATTCCGCGCACGATCTCGATCGTCTCGCTCTCGGTCGGTGGAACGATCTTGATCGCCTGGAAGCGGCGCACCAGCGCTCGGTCTTTCTCGATGTACTTGTGATAGTCGCGCGGCGTCGTGGCGCCAATGCACTGCACCTCGCCTCGCGATAGAGCCGGCTTCAGGATATTGGCGGCGTCCAGCGAGCCCTCGGCCGATCCGGCGCCTATGAGGGAATGGATCTCGTCGATGAAGATGATGATGTCCTCGGCGCCGGTCAGTTCGCCGATGATCCCCTTGAGCCGCTCCTCGAACTGGCCTCGGTATTTCGTTCCGGCCACGATCAGGGAGAGGTCAAGCGCCAGGATCCTCTTGTCCACGAGGCTGGGAGGCACGTTGCCTTCCACGATGCGCTGCGCCAGTCCCTCGACGATGGCCGTCTTGCCCACCCCCGGCTCGCCCAGCAGCACGGGGTTGTTCTTGCGGCGCCGCGAGAGGATCTGGATCACGCGCTCCAGCTCCCCCTCGCGCCCGATGAGCGGATCGAACATTCCGCTCTCCGCCATGGCTGACAGATCCTGAGAGAACTCGTTGAGGAAGGGGGTCTCGCGCTTCTTCCGGGGGACGCCGCGCTTCTTGAGGATGGCGATGGTGTCCTCGCGGACCGCGTACAGCTCCATGCCCTTTTCCTGAAGGACGCGCGCAGCCGCCGAGTGCTCGACCCGCAGCAACCCCAGCAGGATGTGCTCGGTGCCCACGTAGGAGTGCAGGAGCCGGTTGGCTTCCTCCTCCGCGTAGGTCAACGCCTTCTTGGTCTCCTCGCTGAAGGGGATCTCGACCGACGTGGAGATCTTCTCGCGCGATGGCCCGATCTCCTCCAGCTCGGCGCGCAACATGTCGATGGCGATGTTCGATCGCTGGAACAGCTCCCTCGTGATCTCCTCGCCTTCCTTCAGAAGGCCCAGCAGAAGATGCTCCGTGCCGATGACCCGGCTGCCCATCTGGCTCGCCTCGTAGCGAGCCAGAAAAAGGACCCGCTTGGCTTTCTCGGTGAACTTCTCGAACATGGACTCAATCCCTCGCGCCGTTCGCGATCCGCCTATTGCACAACACGCTTCCGCGGGGTCGCTCCCCGGCGGCCCCTTATTGTAGCCTCACGGGCCGGCCATTTCCTGCCTGGTCGGCTCCCATGATCCGGCGGGCGACAGGACGCCGCCCCTCAGCAGCAGTACCCTGTCACAGTCGCCGGCCAAGCGTCGGTTATGCGTCGCCATCACGACCGCCAGACCGCGAATCTTCTGCACGCCACGCATTACCTCGAACACCCGGAATGCCGTGTCGGGGTCGAGATTACCCGTCGGCTCATCCGCGAGCAAGAGGGAGTTCGCGGTCATCAGGGCCCTTGCGATGGCCACGCGTTGCTGCTCTCCTCCCGAGAGTTGAGCCGGCGAATGGTCGCCGCGCTCCAAGACCCCCAGATCCTGAAGGAACTTTACTGCATCCGCCTCGGCCTCCCCACGCCTCCGGCCGCCGATGAGCCCCGGGATCATGACGTTTTCGAGGGCCGTGAATTCGGGCAGAAGGTTGTGGAACTGGAAAACGAAACCGATGTCGTGATTCCTGAGCCTCGCCAGTGCCTGGGGCGTCCCCGGAAAGACCTCCCGCCCGCCGAAAACGTACGAGCCGGCGTCCGGTCTATCCAGCGCACCGAGCAGGTGGAGCAGCGTGCTCTTACCCACACCGGATTCCCCGACGATCGCCACCATCTCACCGCGGAAGAGGTCCAGGTCGAGGCCTCGCAGGACCGGCAGGATCTTGTCGCCGCTCCGGTAGGCCCGGGACAGTCCCCGCACCTGGGCCAATTCACTCATACCTGAGAGCTTCCACTGGATCCAGGCGGGACGCTTTCCACGCCGGGTACAGCGTCGCCAGGAAAGATACGGCCAGGGCCGTGGAGGCGACCATGACAAAATCGAGCGGCTTCACCTTGAACGGCACGTACGGCACGAAATAGACGTCTGCCGGCAGGGGCAGGACCTTGTATGTGTCCAGAGCCCAGGCCGCCGACAGCCCGATCGCGCATCCGACCACGGTTCCCATCACTCCTATCATCAGTCCCTGCGACATGAACAGGATCATGATGCTCCGCGATGTGGCCCCCATGGACACCAGCGTTCCGATATCCCTCACTTTCTCCATCACCATCAGGACAAGCGTGGAGACGATATTCAGGGCGGCCACCACGACGATGAGACCGATCACCAGGAAGGTGAGCAGCTTTTCCAGCCTGAGCGCGGAGAAAAAGGTCCTGTTCATCTCGACCATGTCCGTGACCACATACCCCTCGCCCGCCGCCTCCGCCACCGCCCGACGCACCGAAGCGAGATCGGCCACATCCGCGGCCCTCACCTCGATGACGGTGACGACATCCCCCACACCGAAGAGACGGCGGGCCGCTCCCATCGAGACGAAGGCCCAGGTGGCATCGTAGTCGTAGAAGCCCGAATCAACGATGCCCGCCACTTCGAACAGACCCCATCGCGGGCCCAATCCCCACGGGGAGAGTCGCACCTGTGGGACGATGATGCGCACACGGTCGCCCAACCCGACGCCCAGGCTCCGGGCCAGGTCCTTTCCGAGGGCGACCGAGGCCACGGAGGGAGCCGTTTCCCCTGCTGGAGGATCGAGATCGGCCAGCCGTCCGGCCACAAAACGTGCCGCCACATCGGTGACGCGCGCCTCGGCCGTCGGGTCGATTCCCTTGAGGAAAACGGCCGCCCCTCCCGCGTTGAGGTCGGAGGTCATCAGTCCTTTCTCGAAAAGGACCGGCGATGTCTCAGAAACGCCGGGCGCGCGCTGGATCCGGTCCTGGAGCTCGACGTACTGCGCGATTCCTTCCTCTCCCGGCGCGCCGAACACGGTGACATGAGCGTTGGCCCCGAGGATCCGCGCCTGGATATCTTGGTGGATTCCCGTGGCCAGGGCCAGGCCGATGATCAGGGCCGCGACACCCACCGCCACGCCCAGGACCGAGATCGTCGTGATGACTGTGATGAAGGCATGCGTCCTGTGCGTGCGCAGGTAGCGAGCAGCGATCATCAGCTCGAACCGCCTGAACGGGGGGAAACGCGAAGAGGGAGCCATCATCAGGGCGGAGAACCGCCCTCCCGGCCATCGTCTTCCTGGCCGGGTCTGCGCGCCTGCCTACGGCGGGCGGACCAGGACCCCGTGTGGGGCTGCCCGTTGGACAGGTCGTAGTTCTCCCACGTCCCCTTGATGGCCTGACCGTCCGACGAGAGGAACCCGGAAAAGTCCATCGAGCGACCCAGGCGCGAATCGATCCGGTGCAGGAGCAGCTTCCTCTCGATCAAGGTGCCGTCGAGGCTTCCCTGGAAGGGACCGTCGAGTACGTACTGTCCAGTCACAAGGGTGCCCGACTGGAACAGCGCGAAGACGCCCTTCTCTCCGCCCGGCAGCATCGTGAGATCCCACACACCTGTCAGGCTGTCCCTGTGCGATGGAAGCCCGGCCCTGAGAGAGTCAATACGCTGCGAAATGAGGGAGATCTTCTCCCTCTGGAGATCGATCTGCTCGCGCATCCTCCGACCTTCGTCGCGGGCCCATGCCTCCGCGCGCTCGGCCGCCAGCACCTCCTGCTCCTTTTCCTGGAGCTGCGCCTGGAGCGTCTCGGGGCTCTGCTCGGCTTCCCGCTCCGAGAGGTCCGGCTTGGCGCCGGGCTCGGCGCTGGTCTTACCTGGCTTGCCTCGCAGCGCCGCCTGGTACTGGGTGAAGAGATGATCCAGTTCGGCGTACAGTTTGCCCACGCGCGCCGTGGCCTCGTCGCGCATGCGCTGGAGCTCTTCGTGACGCAGCTCGGTGCGATGGAGCAGTCTCAACTCCACCTCCAGCCCGGTCTGCAGGCTGAACAGCGCGACGACGGCATCCTCTTGGCGCACGAGCTGCGGCTCGGCGGCCACGGGAGCGCCGGCGGCCATCGCGAGCAAAGCGGCCGCCAGGAGCACACAGCGAATATCGTGGACTGGGAGAATCTTCATGTTCGAACCTCCCTTCTCCGCAGGTCCGCCACCCGCTCGGCGATGCGCACGGCGTTCAGCGCGGCGCCTCCTTTCAGGTTGTCGCAGACGCCCCACAGGCGGGTACACGCAGGACGGTGGGGATCCGCGCGCAGGTCAAGAATCGCCACGGCTTCCTCCCCCGCCAGTTCCACCGGCGAGAAGACGTCGGGATCCTCCACCAGGCGGATGCCGCGGGTGGCCTTCGCCAGTGACCGGAGCGACTCGAGATCAGGGGGGGCTTCGAACTCCAGGGTCACGGCGAGGATGTGGACGTGGAACATCGGGACGAATGCCGACACGAGAGAAACCCGGGCAGGATCCATCCCGAGCAGGCGGGCGGTATCCTCCTGCATCCTCCTGTCGAACCCTTGGACCGGGTCGGCAACGACAGCCGAGGAAGGGAGCACGTTGAAGGCGAGCTGCCTTCCGAACGTCTCCTGGGAAACCTGAGAGAAATTGAGCAGGCCCACGGTCTGCTTGTACAGTTCATCGATCCCTTTGTCTCCCAGGTCCGATGCTGGACGGAGCGCGAGCGACTGCACGGTAGCGAGGCGACCGGCGCGGCCGATGGCCGCGACGAGGGTCGCCAGATTGTGGCACACAGGATGGGGCGCCGCGATCACCTGTGTCCTCGCCGAGATCGAATCCGGATTGATCTCCGTGTGCACGAACGGGACGTCAGACTGCCCGCTGGTCGCGCCCGATAGATCGATCGCCACGAACCCCCTGCTCTCGGCCCAGCCCAGATACGGCACGGTCTCGGCCGCCGACCCGCACATGAAAGCGATGTCGACTCCCACCATCGCCTCCTCGTCGGGTGTCGTCACGACGAGTGCCTCCCCCCCGAACCCGCAGATCGCCCCCTCCCCCTCCTTGTCGTACAGCCTCACCTGGCCGGCGAGGAAACCCCGTGCGTCAAGCAGAGTCCGGATCTCGCGCGCTTTGAGCGAGGTTGCGCCGAAGAACACGAGGTTCGTCGTGAAGGAGGCCTCGGGCTCCGCGGGCCCGGCGGGCTGCGGAAGCCGCGCTAGCGCTCGTTTAGAGGCCATCGTCGATCCTTCCGATGGCGGGTGGGCTTCCCGTGTCCGACCGGGACGCCCCCGCCAGATCGCGCGGCGCCGCTTCCGATCGCGCGGCGGCTCGTCTGGGGACGATACCGGAAAGGAGGTATGCGAAGCTGGCCAGCATCAACATGAGCTCCGGGTAGAGCGCGATCGCGGTGAGCGCGGCGGCTGGAATCAGAAGGTACTGGTACGATTTCCGGCTCTTGAGGTCGAGGTCCTTGAAGGAGCGGTACTTCACGCGGCTGATCATCAGAACGGAGACCAACAGCACCAGCAATAGCAGCATCCCCCCGAGGAAGGGATCGGCATCCGGATCGGGGGGCTTCGGGTGCGCGTATATGGTCGACGCAAGGATGAAAGCCGCCGCCGGGATCGGCATCCCGATGAAGAACCTGCGGTCGAGGTGCGGTGAATGCAGATTGAATCGCGCCAGCCTCAGCGCGCCGCAGATCACGAAGAGAAAAGACACGCCCCAGCCGACCCGTCCGAAAGAGGAGAGCGACCAGGAAAAGGCCAGGACCGCCGGCGCCACCCCAAACGACACCACATCGGCAATCGAATCAAACTGAAGCCCAAACTCGCTGGACGTGCCGGTCATACGTGCCACGCGTCCATCGAGCGCGTCCAGCAGGGCCGCGATCAGGATCAGCAATGAGGCGAACTCGAGCTCGCCCATGGTCGCCTGGACGATCGACACGTATCCGCAGTAGATGTTACCGACGGTGAACAGGCTCGGCAGCAGGTACATCCCGCGTCTCAGGCGGCGCGCCCCGTGTGCTCGACTTCCGCCCGAGACCATGTCGCGCTCCCGCAGAGTCACGCGCCTCTCCCTGGGTCGGAATAGGCCGCAATCAGCGTCGTGCCGGCCCGGACGATGTCTCCCACGGCGACTTTCACGTCGGCCTCCGGGGGAAGGTACAGGTCCACGCGTGAGCCAAACGTGATGAAACCGATCTTCTCCCCCTGTGCCACGACATCACCCGTGTTCTTCCAGCAGCGGATCCGGCGCGCGAGCAGGCCTGCGATCTGCTTCACCGCGAGCGGCCCGCGGTCCGTGTCGATGGCGATTAGATTCTGCTCGTTGAGGTCGCTGGCCTTCTCGCGGAATGCGGGGAAGAAGGAGCCCGGCGTGTATCGGATGTTCGCCACGCGCCCAGCCACCGGGGATCGATTCACATGGACGTTGAAGACGGAGAGGAAAATGGAAACGCACCGGCTGCCCGGCGCGGCGCCTGGAGGATCGGCCGCTATTTTCACGACCCTGCCATCCGCCGGCGAGAGGATGAGGCTCGGATCCGGCCTCACCTCCCGGCGGGGATCGCGAAAGAACAGGGCAACGCCCACCGTCAGCCCCGCGGCGCCAGCGGCCGCAGGCGGCGATGCGGCGGCCAGAAGGGCCGTGACCAGCAGGCCCACGATCAGATAGGGCCAGACCTCTTTGACCACGCTCAGCCCTCGACGGCGCAGGCCCGGCCGTGAAGTGTGTTCAGTGGCTGGCTCTGCCGGGCGCGTTCCGCGCGAACTCCCTGACGATCTCGGCCATGCGATCCTTCAGGGCCAGCTTGTGCTTTTTGAGCGTGATGGTCTCTACCTTCTCTTCGTCGCTGAGGATGTGCCTGGCGTTGAGCCTCTTCAGCCTCTCCTCGAAGCTCTGGTGCTTCTCCTGCAGGCGCCGATACTCCTCGTTTTCGCGGACCAGGCGTTCCGTAAGAGTGTCCTGAGAGATGGACATGATCGCCCTCTCCGTCACGGTCGAAATTCTTCCAACGGGAACTTGCGGATGGTGACAACAGCGCAGCATCGCCAGGATCATATCACCCGTTTTCAAGGACTTTCAAGGTCCGCGCGCATCAGAAGCGCGTCTTCTCCGCTCTCCGCGTAATAGCCGCGGCGGCGGCCGGCCACTCTGAACCCGTGGCCCTGGTACAGATGGATTGCGGCGAGATTCGACGGTCGGACTTCCAGGTGGGCCGCTTTGCATCGGCTCGCTCGCCCCTGACTGAGCGCGTGGCGAAGAAGACGACGCGCGAGGCCCTGCCGCCGCCCGTCCGGGTGGACTGCGAGATTGTTGATGATCAACTCGTCACCGAGAATCCAGAAGCAGATGTAGGCCAGGGGCATGCCTGTCGATCCCTGCGAGACGGTTCTCGCCACGATGCAAGAAGAGTAGGAGGCCGAGCGGATCTCCTCGACGAACGCCCCGGCCGGCCATGGGGAAGGAAAGGAAGCCCGCTCGATCTCCATGATGGCGGGCAGATCGGATTCCCGCATTCGGTCCAGGAGCCACCTGGCCGCTCCGGCGTCTTCTCCTCTCTCGATGTTCACGGCGTCAGGTGGTGAATGTCGTCATCTCTGCGTCGGAGAGACGCAGGTAATTGGGGACCGGATGCGGCAGATGATCGAGGCCGCGCAGGGCAGCATCGGCCAGCGCCCGTCGCGCCAGCATCAACCCGATGAAGGGAGGCGTCTCGTGGATGGCCATGCCCGAAGCCCGCAGCGGCCCAAGCACCTCGCGGTAGACGTCGAAGCAATCACCGCAAAGAAGGCAGCCCTCGGGGATCCCCGCCGCGGCGGCGTGCGGCGGCAGGGCCGCCTCGGGTAACAGCGCCGCCGCCGTTCCCCCTTCGCAGCGGAACAGGCCTCTGTACACCTCCCCCCTGCCGGCGTCCAGCATGACACAGATGACGTGCCCCACTCCCTGGGGCATCGTGTTCTCGAGCGCCAGCGCCATCGTCTCGAGGGTGGAATAGGCGACCAGGGGCCGGCTGGAGGCGAAGGCCAGCCCTTTCGCCGTGGCCATGCCAATCCGCAGGCCGGTGAAGGAGCCCGGCCCGGCGGCCACTGCGAACAGATCCACATCGGCGGGGGCCAGACCCAGCGGTTCGAGCACGCCGAGCACGGCCGGCAGGAGGCGCGCGGAGTGAGTCAGGCTGCACCGAACGTTCAGCTCCGCCGTGATATCTCCACTTCCGGTTCCGATGACACCGACGCTTCCCACTTTCGTCGACGTGTCAATGCCTAGGGCCAGCATGGCGGTGTCTCCGAGAGTACGGCTTGACAGGGTGGTGCCAACCCACCGTAGGTCACGCATGCCGGGCTCTGCGTCCGCGGGGCATCGTCGATAACCCAGCGAGGAAGAGGGCGATCCCAGCAATCGCCGACGACGAACGCCCAGGTATCCGGCCGCAACCCGCTTGCCCTCAGGGTTGCAGCGGCGCGATGCCTCTCGCTTCGTCGCAGTGGCATCTCCCAGAGGGGACCGATGTCTCGCTTCACTGTCGTCGCTGCTTCTCGCATCCGGCACCCCGGCGCTCGCAACGCGACCTGAATTGCTTTGTCATGACCCTGTTAATGGCAGGGCGCCAGTCTGCGGGCCCTTTCAGGCGCCGGCGGCGGCCTGGCGGATGAAGCGGGACAGGTCCTGTGGAAGGCTGCGGCGCCCGAACCGGAATCTCACCCCGGCCCCATACAGTTTCTTCCTGCGCGCGGCGCCCTTCACTTCCAGGCGGACGACTTCTCCCGACAGGTTGATGCCCCCGTTTCCTCCCGGCGAGAGACGCATCTGGAGGCTCTGGCCCAGCTCGAGCGGCTTGATGGTCTCCACGAGGACGCCCCCCTCGCTGATGTTCAGAAGGCGTCCGAATGCCGGCTCCTGCAACCCGCCGCTGTTGAACAGCACTTTGATGCCTCGCGATTCCACGTCGATCCGGTCGGCCCTGCGTTTCTCACGGTAGAAGATCGACACGAGGTTTCTGCCGGTCCCCTTGGCACGGTAGAGCGCTTCATCGGCGCGTTGGATCAGTTCCTCGTGAGAGTCCGCATCATCCGGAAAGGAGGCGATCCCTCCGCTCACGGTGACCCTCACGTCACGCCCCGCCGCGCCGCCGCGCCGCTTGAAAAACCTCTCGATTTCGGAGCGGATCCTTTCTGCGACGACGAACGCGCTGGCCCGCCGCGTCTCCGGCAGGATGATACCGAACTCATCGCCCCCGTACCGCGCGGCGATGTCGATGTCGCGCACGCGCTGGCTCAGCAGGCGGCCGACGTCCTTCAAGACAGTGTCGCCGGTGGGATGTCCGCACCGGTCGTTGACCGACTTGAACTCGTCCACGTCCAGCATCACGAGCGAAGCGGCCTGCCCGTAGCGCCTGCACCTGTTGATCTCCTTTTTCAGGCAGGCGTCGAAGTGCGCGCGATTGAATAGGCCCGTGAGGTGATCGGTGACGGCCGATCTCTCCGTCTGCTCGTAGTCGGAGAATTCGATGATCTTCGGATTGCTCAGGCGTCGATCGACGTTCAGCAGGTAATCGAAGAGCGCCACGCGGGCTCCGACATCCCGCCCCAGCCGTCGCCCGAGCGTCGCTCGGTGGATCTCGTAGCCGGACCATACCTGCCGAGCGATTTCGTTTGGAAACGACAAGTGGGTCAGCAGCTTCATCAGCTCGGAATGCACCGGGGCGCCGGTCTCCGAGTGGGCCGCGTCGAGCCGGCTCAGGAGAGTCTCCCCTTTGGACAGTGGTCCCTCGATCAACCTCAGGAGTCGTTCGTTCGGTTTTTCCATGCCCTTCAGCGCAGGCATCAGGTCTCCATCCTGGCGCGCATTATATGGGCGCTTCCCCCGCCGATCAAAGGATTTCCGGGTCCCTCTCCACCCCGTACGTCCGAGCCGGGGCTCGGAGCCTGATCGCCCCAAATCGATCCCGTCCGCGAGAATAAACGGCATGGTCTGGAAACCCACTCACGCACGCCAACGTTTACAGGGAGTCGAGTGTCCATAGCCTGCGGCACAGCCCTCAATCCATGGGGGCCCTCAGTCCAGGAGGCCGGGAGGAACGCAATGGCTGCGATACAGCGGCGTGCTGTCAGGCATGGGCAGGTTACGGTTGTTCCAGTTGTTGATCTGCGGCGGACCGACGAGCAGGTGGTCGCCGCAATCGTCTCCGGGAAGGGCGCCGACTTCGAGTTGCTCGTCCGCCGGCACCAGGGGGCCGTTTACAATTTCCTCACAAGGATGCTGCACGACACCGAGGAGGCCCTCGACTTGACACAGGAGGTCTTTCTGAAGGTCTTCTGCTCCCTGGAGAGGTTTGATCCTCGATTCAGGTTCACGACCTGGATGTACCGCATCGCGTCCAACGCGGCAATCGATCATATCCGAAAGAGGCGTCCGGGAATGACGGTCTCCCTCGATGCTCCCGCCTCGGACGATCCTGGCAGTGTCCGCGAGGTGGCAGGCGCCGGACCGGGGCCGGACGAGTTCTTGCAGGCCCGTGAAACCCAGGATCACCTCGAGGACGCTCTTGCGGCCCTGCCGAGCGACTACCGGCAGGTCCTTCTGTTGCGGCATCATGGCGAGCGGCGTTACGACGAGATTGCGAAGATCACGGGCCTGCCCATCGGGACGGTGAAGAACCGCATCTTCCGCGCCCGCGAGATGCTAAGGAAAGCGATCGCATGATGAGCTGCGCGGAGGTCCGGCCGATCCTCTCACTTCTGCTCGAGAAGGAGACCGAGCCGCTCGAAACCCTGGAGACCCGCCGCCACCTGGAGGACTGCGGGACCTGCAGCTCGCGCACCCAGCGTCTGGCCCGCCTGATGCACGCCGTCGACACTCTCCCGCAGCGGGAGCCCGGAAAGGACCTGGCTCCCCTGGTCATGGATCGCCTGCGAGAGATGAGAGAAAGTCTGTGGAACGAATCCGCGGTGGTGCAGGCCAGCAAGTGGAGCGGCCTTGCGCTAATCCTCGGAGCCGGCTTAGCGACCATGGCCGGGCCAGGAGGACCGCTCCTGACATCCCTGGGCCACCGGCTGGCCCCTTTCACGGGAATCGTTTCCAGGGCAACGGACGCAGACGGGATGCGCGAGATGCTCGGGGGAGCCGTGCCGGTCGCCCTGCGCCTCCTTCACGGCAGCCCCGGCTCCGAAGTGGCGGCGGCCGGACCTGACCTCGGCATCACCATCCAGATCCTCGCCACCGCCCTGTTCCTGGCGTTGGCACTCGCGATCCCGGTGGCTGCCACGACGTTCTGGCTGCTTCATGCCGGCTCACGCTCGCGCACTTCCTGACAGATCACCTGGACTCCACGGCCCGACATCCCCCAAGATCGTAACTTTGACAACCCCTGGGGCGTGGCGTATATTCCTCGGCAACTATTCGCCGAGTGTCGGGAAGCATTGATTCAACATGACTTATCGTGCTCAGGCCTCAGAATGGGCCACGCGCACCGCAGGAGGGTCGGCTATGTCGTCAGGATCCGAGATTATCTCCGTCGTCGGCCAGTTGCAGGACCTGAGAGCCTTCAAGGACCAGCACTGGGAGGGGACATTCGAGGAATACCTGGACACCGTGCGCAGGCAGCCGGAGATCACGCGCAGCGCCTTCCAGCGCATTTTCGACATGGTCCTCTCGAAAGGCTGGTACGAGTACTACGATCACAAGAAAAGGATCATCCACTACAACTTCTTTGACGACGTGGATGGGGACGGCCGGGATGCCATCTACGGCCTGGACATCCCCCTCATGAAGCTGGTCAACGCTTTCAAGTCGGCGGCGCAGCGCTACGGCACGGAGAAGCGCGTTCTGTTGCTGCACGGCCCGGTGGGCAGCTCCAAATCCACGATCGTCCGGCTGCTGAAGAAAGGGACGGAGTCCTACTCGCGCACTCAGGAAGGGGCGGCATTCACGTTCGCGTGGGTGTTGGGCTCCGAGTACTCCGGGCGGCGCGCCAGCAAGACGGACGACGAGGTCCCTTGCCCGATGCACGAGGAGCCGCTGCACCTGGTCCCCGACGACCTCAGGCCGAAGGTCGTCGAGCTTCTCAACAAGGGAAAGGCCGAGAACAAGAAGATCGCGATCGATGGAGATCTGTGCCCGGCGTGCCGCCAGTACTACCGAGACCTGAACCTCAAATACCGCGGCGACTGGACCAAGATCGTCTCCCACGTGAAGGTCTTCCGGTGCATCTTGTCGGAGAAGGACCGGATCGGGATCGGGACCTTCCAGCCGAAGGATGAGAAGAACCAGGACTCCACCGAGCTCACCGGCGACATCAACTACCGCAGGATTGCCGAGTTCGGGTCCGACTCCGACCCGCGCGCCTTCAACTTCGACGGTGAGTTCAACATCGCCAACCGCGGGATCATCGAGTTCATCGAAGTGTTGAAGCTGGACGTCGCGTTCCTGTACGACCTGCTGGGCGCCTCCCAGGAGCACAAGATCAAACCCAAGAAGTTCGCCCAGACCGACATCGACGAGGTGATCATAGGCCACACCAACGAACCGGAGTACCGCAAGCTCCAGAACAACGAGTTCATGGAGGCGCTGCGGGACAGGACGGTGAAGATCGACATCCCCTACATCACGCGGCTGTCGGAAGAGATCAAGATCTACGAGAAGGACTACAACCCGAAGAAGATCAAGGGCAAGCACATCGCGCCGCACACGCTCGAGATGGCGGCCATGTGGGCCGTGCTGACCCGCATCGAGGAGCCCAAGAAGGCGGACCTCACCCTGCTGCAGAAGCTGAAGCTGTACAACGGCAAGACGCTCCCCGGCTTCACGGAGGACAACGTCAAGGAGCTGCGCAAGGAAACGGCGCGGGAAGGCATGGAGGGGATCTCACCTCGCTACATCCAGGACAAGATCAGCAACGCTCTGGTGTCGGACGCCGGAGAGGGGTGCATCAACCCCTTCATGGTGCTCAACGAGCTGGAGAGCGGCCTGCGCCACCACACCCTCATCAATAACGAGGAGCAGCGAAAGCGGTACAAGGACCTCCTGGCCGTAGTCAAGCAGGAGTACGAGGACATCGCGAAAAACGAGGTGCAGCGGGCCATC
>JAWPNA010000253.1:0-4539 GCA_045402695.1 Acidobacteriota bacterium | reverse complement strand
CCGCGGTGCGGGACACGGTGGCCGGCGTGCTATGGCTGGACGCGTTCACCTTGCATCAGGATCGCCTGGATGAATACCTCGACAGGCTGCATACTTTCGATCCCGTGGTCCTCATCGGGTATCCCTCGAGTCTGCACATCCTGGCGGAGCGCGCACTGGCCACATCGAGCAGGCTTCGTGTGAAAGGGGTGCAGAGCTCCGCCGAGATGCTGGCGCCGGCCGTGAGACGGGACCTGCGGGAAGCCTTCGGCGGCGCCGTGCTGGACCGCTATGGCTGCCGCGAGGCGGGGGTGGTGGCCCACGAATGCCCCGAGGGAGGGATGCACGTGAACGCCGAGGCGGTCGTGATGGAATGCGAAGGAGGGGAGGTTCTACTCACGACCCTGAACAACCACACGATGCCGCTCATCCGCTACCGGAACGAGGATTTGGCGGAGATGTCGGCCGAACTCTGCCGGTGCGGGCGGCGGCTGCCGCTTGTCAGGCGGATCCAGGGGAGACGATCCGACGTGATCCTGTCTCCCTCGGGAAGAATGATCCACGGGGAGTTCTTCACCCATCTGTTCTACGAAGCTCCCGGCGTCCGGCGCTTCCAGGTTCGCCAGACCCGCCTCGAGGAGATCGAGATCAGCGTCGTCGCCACCGGCGAGTTCACTCCGGAGGCGCGCCGTACACTCGAGGGCTCGATTCACGCGCATGCGGATCCCGCATTCCGCATTGTCTGGAACGCCGTCGCGGAAATCCCGCCCGGCCCTTCAGGAAAGCACCGCTTCACGATCTCCGATGTCCGGAGAACATCAGGAGACTAGCCGGGCTGCTTCACGTAGAAGGTGATCGACACGAGCCGGAGCTTCCCGCGGCGATTCGCCTCGGATGAGCGGGGGTCCAGGTCGATCCTGTGCTGCATCCCGCCGGAGGTGAATGCGATGTAGGGCGATTTCGGGTGCAGCGCTCCGGCCAGGTCATTGCCGCTCATCATCTGCGTGCGGGCGTGCGGATAGGTGACCTTCAGGTTCAGGCGCTGCGCGCTCGTTTCCGGGTTCGTGCGCCACTCGACGTCGATCCGATCGATCAGTGTGAACTTGGTGTACTGACCCGCGATGGGAATGCCCTTGTCCTCCCGCTCCTCGTCCTTGAAGGTGCGGCCGTCCTTCGGCACCGAGAGATAGACCCGCTGGTAGTAGCCGTAGCGGATCTCCCGGGCGTCGGCCTCCTTGCGTTCTCCCGACTCGTCGAGCCAGACGATGATCGCCTTCTTTCCACGGGCGGCGGCTTCTCCCGCGCCGGCGGGGGAGACACTGGCCGGCCCGCTCAGCGCCAGCGCGAGAACGGCCACGAGCGCGGCGGATCGCCTGGAGTCAGATGTGCTGGAAGACACGGTGCTCACAGCCGAGATCGCGGGCGGACGGGGTGATGATGGTGCGCGCGTCGATCGTGATGCAGCGGTTCTCACTGAGCGCCTGGCGGACGTCGGCCTCCGAGACGAAAGGGACAGGGGCCGGGGCTTGCCGCCGGCCTGGTTCGGCAAGTCGTGGGCGCGGGGGTTCCGCTGGCGACGTGCTCCAGGGGATGCGGCGCTCCACCGCGCTCATCACCCGGCTCCGCAGGTCCCGCAACTCCGGCATCTCCTTCATCTCTCCAGGCAAAGGAGGACCAGACGCGGAGGACGGCGGCGGGGAGGAGCGCGGCGCGCGCGCGGTGGGGGATGGGAGCGCCGGCACATGGCGTGGCGCCGCGGTCGTCGCCTGCTTCGCTGCCGCGGCCTGCTCCGCTGCCGCAGCCTGCTGCGCCTCCGGAGCGGCCTCCTCGAAAGGGCGCGTCTCGAAGGCAAGTCTCTTCAGATTCAGCAGGTGCCTGGGCATGATGTTGTCCGACGTGATGTTGCCCCCCAGCGCTCCGCACCCCAGGGTCATCGAGGGCTCGAGCGCAGTGGTGAGCCCCACGGCCCCCACCGCGGCGGGAGTGTTCACGCAGATCCTGAAGACCGGCTTGGCCAGCGCGAACTTCATGATGAGGTCCCTGTCCTGGGAGTGGATCGACATGGTGTGGCCCATACCGCCGTACTGGAGGATCTGCAGCACCCGCGCGCAGCATGCTTCCCAGCCGTCCTCCACGTAGAAGGCGAGGATCGGGGAGAGCTTCTCGCGTGAAAGTGGGTGCTCGCGGCCCACGCCGGCCAGGCGCGCCACCAGACAGCGCGTGCCCGGCGGCACCGTCAGGCCGCTCATCTCGGCGATGGTCCCGGCTGACTTGCCTACGATGGCGGTGTTGAGCGAGCCGTCCTCGCGCACAGCGAAGCGCGCGAGGCGCGCCGCCCCCTCATCGTCCAGGAAGAACGCGCCTCCCGCGGTCATCTCGGCGGCCAGCGTCTCGGCGATCGGCGCGTCGGCCACCACCGCGTTCTCGGAGGAGCACAGCACTCCGTTGTCGAAGCACTTGCCCGAAAGGATGTCCCGCGCCGCCTTCGCCACGCCGGCCGTGCGGTCCACGAAGGCCGGCACGTTGCCCGGCCCCACCCCGAAGGCCGGCTTGCCGGACGAGTAGGCGGCGCGCACCAGGCCGGTTCCCCCCGTGGCCAGTATCACGCCTACCGCCTTGTGCCGCATCAGCTCGTTGGTGCCTTCGAGGGCCGGCTCCGTCATGCAGGTGACCGTGTCGGGAGGAGCCCCCGCCGACTCGGCCGCCCGGGCGAGGGTCGCGGCCACATGCGCGATGCATGCCTGGGCGTAGGGGTGCGGCGACAGCACCACGGCGTTGCCGGCCTTTACCGAGATGAAGATCTTGTAGATGGCGGTGGAGGTGGGGTTGGTGCTGGGAATGATCGCGGCCACGACTCCGACGGGCGAGGCGATCTCCACGACGGGGGCGTGCGGATCGGAGCCGAGCACTCCGACCGTCTTCATTCCCCGGATGTGGTGGTACAGGTCCACGGTGGAGAAGAGGTTCTTCAGTGTCTTGTGGGGGACGTTGCCGAACCCGGTCTCTTCCACCGCCTGGCGCGCCCACTCCTGAGCAAGGGGCAGCGCGGCGTGGTGCATCGCCTCGAGGACGGCGTCGATCCGCTCCTGGGTCAATCCGGCCAGCTCGCGCGCCGCGGCGGCCGCCTGTGCCGCGAGTCTGCGCGCCTGCTGGATCGAAGTGAGATCGCGGTCGGCCAGGGATATGCCGGTCATCTGATGACTCCCGCCTCGCGTGTCCTACCGGGCGGGCTTGGCGTCCTTCGGCATGGGGAGGATCTGCTCGACTTCGCCGTGGGGCCTCGGGATGACGTGCACCGAGATCAGCTCGCCGACGCGGCGGGCCGCGGCGGCGCCCGCATCGGTGGCCGCCTTCACGGCCCCCACGTCCCCTCTCACCTTCACCGTGACGTAACCGGCGCCGATGTATTCCTTTCCGATGAGGACGACGTTGGCCGCCTTCACCATGGCATCGGCTGCCTCGATGGAGGCGACGAGGCCTCTGGTCTCAACCATTCCGAGCGCTTCCATCGACATGGGGTCCTCCGAGTCGAGTCGGTTCGGTTCAGCGACGCATTCTAGGCGATCCTCTCGCGCGCGGTCAATCTCCATCCAGCGGGCGGAATGGTCATCGAGCTCGAGGCGGCGGGTCCAGAAGCCGCCGCAACTGTCCGGCCCGCTCCGGATCGAGGCGTCGCGAAGCTGCGGCCATCTCGAGGCAGCGGGACGACAGCAGCCTGTGGATCTCCCTGATGGACTCCTCCTCGCGCGCCAGGGCTTCCAGGTGGCGCGCCAAAGTGGCCGCGTCGCCCCGCGCGATCGGACCAGTCAGCGCCCGCCGCGGCCCCTGTCGGGTGACGTTCTCCACCGCGGCGCGCACCAGCGGGAGAAATGCCGCGCGCGCCCGCGCCGCGGTCATGCCCAGGCGCCGCTCCGCGAGATCGAGCCCGATGTCGAGCAGCGCCACCAGATCGTTGGCCATCAGCGATGCGATGAGGTGATAGATGGCTCGTGCCGAGCCGGGCACGTGCAGGGGCGTTGCCGAGAGTCCGCGCGCCAGGGAGCGCGCCACCCGCAGTGCCTTCGGGTCTCCATCCACCGCGAAGCAGGCACCCCGGAGATCGGCGCGCGCGCGGAGTGGATCCGGGAATGTGTAGAGAGGATGCAGGCACCCCACCGCGGCACCACGACCCTCGCGTCCCCGAAGGGGCGCCAGCAGCTCCGCTCCCGTGGCCCCGCTCGTGTGCAGCACGATCTTGCCGGCGAGAGGTCGGGAAGACAGAGTTGAGACGATCGGCGCGATCTCCGCATCGGGAACGCAGATCAGGATCACTGTTCCCCGCGCGACTGCGGCGTCAATGTGGGTGGTGCCTGTCCCCGCTCCGAGAAGGCGCGACGCCAGGCGCGCGGAGGCGGGGCGGCGGGCCACTACGGCGGCCAGTGCGTATCCTGCGCCGGCCAGGGACCGGGCCAGCCCGAGCCCGGCGCGCCCGGCTCCGATCACCGTCACGGAGATTCTTGGATGCCTCGTCACGCGCCGCCGCATCGCAGCACTTCCGTAACAGGGTGGTGGGGGGGGGGG
>JAWPNA010000023.1:0-8594 GCA_045402695.1 Acidobacteriota bacterium | reverse complement strand
GCGCCCGCGCCGACCTTCTGAAAGTGGTCCTCGCCGTCTTTCGCGACGACGACCAGCACGCGCCGCTCTCCGGCCCGGTCGCCGTAGTGCGCGCGGAGCGCGGCCACCGTGTCGGCTGCGAGCTTGTCGCCCTTCGTCTTGGCCGTGGTCTTGCCGGTGCCGCTCGTGCGGGCGTGGTAGATCGTCACCGCCGAGTAGTCGCGGACCTGAGCCATCCTTCGCACCTCGAACTCGGCAGGCCGCCCGGTGTACACGTTGTTGAGCCGAGCGGTCGCGTCGAACACGACGCCGTGCGTGCCGGGCGGCAGCAGCAGGAGGCGGTGGCCCGAGAGCGCGGTCCTCGAGCCGTTGCCGCTCGTCCAGCGATACGCGCTGAGGTGCCGCCGCATGGCCGTGAGCGTCTGGCCCAGCCGCGCGCGCAACTCAGGCTCGACCCGCTTCGCGTTGCGGAGGCCCTGCTCCCACATGGCTATCAGAAACGCGTCGGCCTGCTCGGCCGTGAACGGCGTCAGCGCCAGCAGTTCGTCGGTGGAGAACGCGCGATGCCGCTCGTCGGGCGCCTCGCGCAGGACGCGGTTGATCGACTCGACCACGCGCATGGCCTCCGGGTGCGCCTTCTCGACGGCGCGCGGCATCTTCGCCATCAGTTCCTTGAGCACGTCGCGGCGGATGCGTTCTTCGTGAACCTGGTCGAGCGACTCGTCGATCAGCACCAGCCCGCGCTGGCCCCGGCGGAACTGGTGCATCTTTTCGAACTTGACCCTCGACACGTCCACCGCGAAGTCGTCGAGGCCGTTCTCGTACGACTTGTGGCAGACCACGAGGACCGGGTACGAGGGCAGGACGTTGAGGTTCTGGCGGTCCGCGAGCGGGAGGCCGGAGTGGTGCGCGAAGGCCATGGACGGCACGCCGGACCAAGCGTTGATGTCGCGCGCGTACTCGTCGGCCTGATCCTTCGTGCGGACCACGATCAGCGCGCCGGGGTGGTGCTCGTCGACTGGCTTCACGGCGCACCAGACCTTCGCGGCCATTGTCTTGCCGGACCCCAGTTCGCAGGGGATGACGGGCCAGACGTCCAGTGCGTCAGGGCCGCTCTGGTAGTCGAGCGTCGCCTGCATCTGGAGCCAGACGTGCTGCAGGGCAGGCGACTCGATGTTGCCGTACTCGGCCCACTTCGCGCGCATGGCTTCGAGGAAGTTCACCGGCGCCTCCTGATCTGCCTCTCCACCTGGGTCTGGACGTTCATGTTGGGGCTCAACCGCGGCATCTCCGTCTGCTCGACGATATCGGCAAGCAGCTGCCGCGCATCCGAGTACTTCTTCATCGCGGCGTGCGCATCGTCATGGAAGATGTAGACAGGGTGCGGGCCGTGATACTCGACGCCGACCGGGACATGGCCCTGGCCGACGACGAAGCACGCGACCGCGTGCGTCCGAATGCTGAGCATGGGCTCGCCTCCTTGGCGAATGGAGATGGTGGTGCGGTTTGGTGGGATGAGCGGCGCGGACGGCGCCGCGGGCGCGATGCGGGCTACTGACGGCGAACGACGGTTCCGCCGTAGATGAACGCGCGGCGGGCCAGGATCCGAAGCAGGCTCACATTGAAGAGGCCGCCGGGAAACACGTCCACGACGCTGAAGGCCTGCTGCCAATCGGGGAACTGCGCGTAGCCGAGCCCGTTGAGCTGGCAGAGGCAGCCGTTCTCGTAGGCCGCGTGGTCGCCAGTCTGGTTCCGCCGGTGGAACACCCCGGCGCGATGCGTGTGGCCGATCAGGACGCTGGTCCCGAGGCGCTGGAAGTGGCGCTTGGCGGAGATGCCGCTGTCCTGGGCGACGATGAAGCCGTGGGTCACTAGCAGCTTGCCGAGCATGATGTGGCCGCCGTAGGGCTTGTGCTGGAAGCCGTGATCCGCGAGGCCGAAGGCCTCGGAGAAGCTCGGCATCCCGCCCGCCGCTGCCAGCTCAGGGACACGGGACCAGATGTAGCGGCGGTAGCGATCCTCGTGGTTGCCCTCGAGAAACCACCGCTCCTTAGCGACGGGGGCGAGGGCCGTCAGGAGACGGCCCAGCCCCTTGCGCTCAGCCTTCAGGTCCATGCGGCGGTGCTTCGGGTCCTTCGAGAAGTCGGAGATTTCGTGGTTGTCGACTATGTCGCCGTTGAGGACGACCCCGTACGGCTTCAGCTCGCGGACGAACGGCACCACGAGTTCCCAGAGCACCGGCTTGTCCTCGAAGGGGATCTGCAGGTCGTTCATCACGACCCAGCGCTGCTCACCGGCCTCCGGCCGCCGCGCCATCAGATCCTCCACACCGGTTCCGGAAGCGCGTCGAGCAGCATGCGGTTGCCGGTGTAGGAGGGGGCGATCTCGCGGATCAGGTCGCCGGTGACGTGCTGGCCGGGCGCGATCTCGGGCATCTGATACTTCCGGGGACGGCCGGTCGGGACGCGGTCGGGTCTCATGACTGCCGCCGCCGGTAGCCGAGCGCGGCCATTTCCTCGTCGCGGGTGATGAGCCGGTCACGTATGGCCGGGTCGTGGTCCGGAGCGTCGTAGTGCAGCACGGCACCGCCGGGGTTGATCCCGAGCTGGTGCGCCCGCTGGATCGCGGTGATGAAGCCGGGCGCCATGACGATGCAGGCGCCGAGGAACCGCTGGCCGGCCGGCGCATCGGGGTCGGTGAAGTAGAGCAGGCGCGGCTCCAGCGTGCCGGTGCGACGCTCGTGCTCGATCATCTGCTTCATGCGGGCGTTGCGCTCGCGGGCGGTCATGCCGCCACCGCCTTGCCGAACAGCTCGATCTGTTTCTCCGGGTCGCCCTTCGCGACCTGCTCGACGGCACACCGGATCGCCTGCGCGACGGCCTCGCCCTTCTGCTGCACGAGGGCCTTGTACGACTCCTCGTACGCGCCCTCCAGGCCCTTCTCCTCGATGAGGGCGGCCGTCGCCTCGCGCTGGGCGGTTAGCTCAGCCTCCCGCTTCGCGGCCGCTTCGCGCGCCGCCTGGGCCTCGGCCTCGCGCTCGGCCTCGCCCATGAAGCCGTACTTCTCGGCCACCGCCGGGTCGTACGTGCGGAAGTAGAAGGTCCGCGTGTTCTCGAAGTCGTCGCGGTCGCTGTCCACCAGTTCGACCTCGGGGTTGTTCAGGAGCGCGAGCGCCAGCTTCTGGTCATCGGTGAAGCGAGCTTTGGCCGCGTCGGTCAGGTCCGCCATGAGGTCGTCGTCGCTAGGGTCGTAGCCCTCTACGTAGACGTCGAGCGTGAACTCCTCAACATGGTGGCCGGCGATGATCGCCAGCTTGGTCCGGACACGCTGCACTCGCGGTTCGGGCTCGACCGTGCTCGGGTTGAGGCTGTCGAGCAGCTCCAGCGTCTGGTCGGCCAGCTTCACCAGTTCAGTGCGCGCCTGCTCGTGGACCGGGTCGTCGCCGGACCTCAGCCGGTCGAAGAACTCGATCTGGATCTCGGTGGCGTACTCCCGGAGTTTGAGCTTCTCCTGGGACTCCATGCCTACACCGCCTTCCGGGACGCGTTGATGAAGCGTTCGGCCACTTCCGGCCGCACGAACTCGGTGCTCTCGGCATGGCCGAGGATGCCGACCTTGCCGTCCACGGCCCAGATAGCGACCAGGTCGGCAGCGAGGCCGGCTCCCAGCTTGTCGACCGGCGCCACGCCGACGACCGTTACGGCGGCTTCCTCTTCCTCCTCTTCGACCGGCGCGAACTCGTACTTAGCCGCGACCTCCGAGTCCGTCGTAGTCAGGAAGGCGTAGTCGTCATCGACGACGTCCATCAGCTCGACGCCCGCCGCCGCCAGCTCGCGCAGGTGCGCTGCCTCGGCTTCTAGCGCCTTGGCCATCTGCTCGATGGTCTTCGCGCCGTCCGCGAGCCACTTCGCTCGCCACGTCGTCTCGAACACCTGGTTCTTGCCACCCATGAAGGAACCGCCCTCCTGCGCGGCCTCGCCGCGCGTCATCGGGTTCACCGCACCGACCGTGTCGATCGTCTCCTTCGAGACCATGTGCCGCCTGCCTTTCGGCGCAGCTTCGCCGCGCATTTGGAGGTTCACTGCTCCGACCGTGCGCTTCCTCTACTTCGTGCCCGAGCCATGCTCGCCATTACCCTCACGGGCGTCAGCGAGCATGGCGTCGAGCTTCTGCTTCGCGAGAAGGAACCGCTCCAGCGCCTCGCGGGCGTCCGGCGAGAACCGGAATGTCTTCGTGCCGCTCGGATGCGTCACGACGCCCAGCGGCTCGAACCCGACAGCGAGCAGATGCCCGGCGGTGGGGACGGAGCGGGTGCGGATTTCGAGATCGGGGGACGACAGCATCGGGAACCTCACTTTGCGGGCGGTGTCAGGACTGGTTACCTCGTGCTAGCCGAGTGCACGGCCAGTGCGCGACGAATCCACGGGTCGTGGATCGTCCGCAGACGGGGATTGCTCTTGCGGATGTCGTCGCGGTCGGTGCGGATGACGGTCGGGACGTTGACGGACTCGGGCTGTGTCATGTGGGTCCTCGGGGTCGCTGTCCAGTGGACGGCGTGGTTAGGTGTTGCCGGCGTGAACCGACGCCGGGCGGGGATGCTGATGGATGGACGTGGGCACTACTTCGCCGAGCGGGAGCGAGCCGGGCGCCTGGGGAGCGGCCGAGCGACGGCTTCGTCGGGCCCTACTTACTTAAAGGGCGCGTGATCGCGGCGCCGTCCGGTCGGTCAGCTTGGGTGTAGGTGGCGCGCGGAGGTTCGCCCTCGGCGGGCTCCGTCCGCGAGGCTGCCGGACAGTGTGCAGGTCGTATAGGTCGATCGCCACGTGGATGATCTCCTTTTTGGGGTGCGGGTTTAGGGCTCGTTACTGCGCCCGCCTGGCGGTTCTCATATAGTGCGGAAAAAGGCCTTGCCGGCGACCGACGTAGGCGGACTAAGGTGGTTTCATGGTTAGGTCTAGCGCGACGAGGACGAAACGGGGGCCGGTGTCGCGGGACGAGCGCGCACACTACCGCGCGCGGCTCCCGAACGATGCGGACTGGGGGCAGCCCGAGACGGTGACGGCAGAGAGGCTCTGCGAGGTCCTCGGCGTCGACCCACTGGCACTACGGACGCCGCGTGAGGACGACGCCGGCCGCGTCGCCGGCCAGGCGTTCGTGGTCGCGCTGGACACGATCATCTCCCTCGGTGATCGCGGCGCGCGGCTCACGCACAACACGCTGTTCGACGCACTCGCCGAATACTGGAGCATCCAGTACCGCCACGCGCAGCAACGCGGAGCGAGGATCAGCTACGACATGCGGCGCTCGACGTTCCGCGGAGGATCGCGCGAGCTGCTGAAGGCCGGAGTCAACGTCGAGGCGTTGTGGGATCTCCTGGTCAGCCAGGTCGAAGTCCTGGCGAAGCGCCGGGTCTCGCCCCATCCGGGGCTCGCGCAGCTCTACACTCTCCGCCGCGCCTACGGTCCTGGGCACGCGGGCGGGGGCATCGTTGAGCTGCGCGACGGCCCGCTCCTCGATGAGGTCCGGTACACGATTCTGCGCGACGGACAGTATCGGCGCTCCGTAGGTCAGCGGTTACTCCTCTCGGACGATCACGCAAGCCCGTTGCCGACGCGCCATGAGACATGCCAGGAACGCCCGTACGACGTGGTGCAGCTCGGCGCGCGGACTCGTGAGGTGCTAGCGATCCTCGAAGCCTCCCGGGTCCGCCTCCACGTCGAGCAGTTCCGCGAGGACTTCGAGTACCTGGCCGAGTTCCTGGCGACGCGGCTGCCACAGAGCGCCCGTCAGTGGCACGGCCGCGAGGCTGTCCGCAGCACGCTGGCGGGCTGGCGCCCGATCTACGAGCAAACGGCCGGGATCGGCGACCTTCAGCGCGATGCCGACGGCCGCGGGTACGTGACGATCCGGAGCCGGTTCTTCTGCGCGATCAACCGCCGGTTTCACGCGCACGACTTCTGGCCCGAGCACGCTCCGGCCGAGCTGCGCGAGCGCTGGTTCAGCCCCGAGGACGTTTCTGCGTCCGGCCTGGTCGTGGACGACCGCGACCCCGACCGGTTCGTCGAGGTTGGTGGCGACTGGACCCAGCCTTTCATCGAGCTCGATGTCTCGTCGAGCCAGACCCAGCTCCTCGCCGCGTTCCTCGACCTCCCGGCCCTCGAAGCGCTCGCCGGGCACACCGACCTGAAGTTCAAGGCCTGGCTCGCGCGGCAACTCTGGGCTCTTCACGAGCGCGAGAACGTCCTAGCGGGATACGCTGGCCCTGACGACCCGCGCCTGGTCGCGTTCATTAAGGAGCTGTGGATGCGCCGGAACTACGGCGGGAAGTTCGGGTCGACGGTACAGGACCTCGCCCGCGATCCCGAGACGTATGGCCTCGGCTGGAACAGCAACGTCTTCGCGACGGGTGGTGTGACGCGGGCCGAGCAGTTCTGGCTCTCGTTCCTCGCGACGCTCCCGCCCGAGTGGGCGCCCGCCGTGGAGATGTTCCTCGACGCGTGCCAATATATCGGGTCACACGCGAATCTGAAGCGCGGCCTCGTCCTCACCGCTCCGCTGGACGGCGCACGGGTGCAGTGGAACCCGATCGGACGCGCGCCGCTGATGGTCCCGATCGGCAATCATCATCTGGAGCTCCGCGCCTGCGGCGTGCTCGCGAAGATCGGCAAGCGAGAGAAGTTCGTCCCACGCCGGTGGCGTGTGGACCTCGGCGAGCTATCGAACCGCGTCGCCCCTTGTCTCATCCACATGATGGACGCCTACTTCAGCGCGCTGGTCCTGGAATACCTCGCCGGTCGTGGGGTCACAGAGATCATCGCTGTGCATGACGGGTGGTTCGTCCCGGCGTCCGTCGAGGCGGGCCTCTACGATGACGAGGGCGTGGCGTTGAGCGGCGCCCAGGTCCTGGCCCACGCGATCACGTACGTGGGCGCAGAGTGGTTGTCCGGCGTCCGCCGAATCCCCGACCCCGACAAGCCGCTCCGGTACTTCACGGCGGTCCCCCCGGACGAGACGCGTCCAGGGCTGGATGTCGTCTATGAATGGTTCGCCAACTCGCTGAAGGGCTCGCCCTACGAAGCGTTCGCCTGCGAGGTGCGGGACCGATGGCGCCGGCGCGTTGCCGAGCAGCGGTGGCCGCAGTTCATCGCGAGCAGGGGATGATCCGGCACATCAAGTAGTTCCCGCCGAGATCTGACCGGATCTGTAGAGCCAAGATGTGTCGTTGACGCCATCGCCCCGCGCGGGCTACTGTCGCCCTGCCCCTACGCCCGGCCCTGGAGGCTCGGCAATGAAGTGTCCCCGGTGCCAGCAGGAGAACCCCCCACAGGCGAAGTTCTGCCTGGAGTGCGCGATGCCGCTTGCGCTCCGATGCGGCAACTGCGGGACTCAGCTACCCTCTGGAGCCAAGTTTTGCTTCGAATGCGCCCAGCCGATCAGCAGTTCCAGCTCCGCACAGCGTTTCGTCTCGCCCGAGGCCTACACTCCGAAGCACCTTGCCGAACGGATCATCAATTCAAGAGCCGCCATGGAGGGCGAGCGTAAACAGGTCACAATTCTCTTCGCTGATCTCAAGGGCTCGATGGAGCTGCTAGCAGACCGCGATCCCGAAGAGGCGCGCAAGATCCTCGATCCGGTGCTGGAGCACATGATGGAGGCGGTCCACCGTTACGAAGGGACTGTCAACCAGGTAATGGGCGACGGGATCATGGCGCTGTTCGGTGCCCCGCTGGCGCACGAGGATCACGCCGTGCGCGCGTGCTATGCAGCGCTCCGGATGCAGGAGTCAGTTGCGCAGTATGCCGACGGCGTCTTCCGCTCGCATGGGGTACCCATTCAGATCCGCGTGGGGCTCAACTCCGGCGAGGTGGTCGTCCGTGCCATCGGCTCAGATCTGCACATGGACTACACGGCGGTCGGTCAGGCGACCCACCTGGCCGCCCGCATGGAGCAGATGGCGACGCCCGGCACGATCCTGCTTGCCCGCGCGACCCTGCAGCTTGCCGAGGGCTACGTTCAGGTGGCCGCCCGGGGGCCGGTCGCGGTCAAAGGCTTGCCGGACCCGATGGAGATCTACGCGCTCACCGGGGCGAGCCCCCAGCAGACCCGGCTCCACACTGCGGCTGCTCGGGGACTGACGCGGTTCGTCGGCCGAGACGATGAGATCGAGCAGCTCCGCCGGGCGCTCGCCCTCGCGCACGATGGGCGCGGTCAGCTCGTCGCCGTCATCGGGGAACCGGGCGTGGGAAAGTCCCGCCTCGTCTACGAGTTCACTCACTCCCACCACCTGCAGGACTGGCTGGTCCTTCAGGCTGGCTCGGTGTCCCACGGCACGGCCGTGAGCTACCTGCCGGTGATCGACCTCCTCAGGAGCTATTTCCGTATCGGCGACCGGGATACGCACCGTGACATTCGAGAGAAGATAACGGGAAAGATCCTCACGCTGGATCGTGCTCTGGAGGCGGCGCTCCCTGCGCTCCACGCCCTCTTGGACGTATCTGGCGATGATCTTCAGTGGCAGGCCCTCGACCCGCCCGAACGCCGACAGCGGACGCTGGACGCGGTCAAGCGCCTGCTTCTGCTTGAGGCTCAGGTGCGGCCGCTCCTGGTGGTTTTCG
>JAWPNA010000216.1:0-1360 GCA_045402695.1 Acidobacteriota bacterium | reverse complement strand
GCCGACCACAGCACATGCCCCTCGCGCTTGTACAGCTTCTTGTCATGCACCTCGACCAGGGCGCGACTCAAATGGCCTGCCACCTTCTGGTCCGATGCCATCAACCATCTCGAAAGCCCATCGTAGGTCTCCGCGAGGATGGGTCGACCGCTCGTCTCCCACCCCACGAGTCCCGTCACACCGGCACGGCGTAGGATTTCCCGCGGGATGTTCCTCGCGGGAGATGACCCGACATCGAAGCTGGTCGGCCTTGTCGCTGTTTCGAGCATCGGCCCATCCAGGAGAAGAAGTCGCGGGATGCGTGCGGGCGCCAGATGATCGTGAAGATGCGACGAATGTACAACGACCGACTTGTGGATGTCAAGAGGTTTTTTGTGAATCTCAATGATTTTCCGAATTGGACTACCACAGTGTTGACACTCTCCGACTCGACCGCCCCGAGATACGAGTGCCCAGCGTCAGGCTGGCCCGGAAGCTGAATGGCCGAGGCCGACTCTCGTCACGCCAACCGAGCAAGACATCAGTCAATCCTTCCACGTGCACCCGAGCGAACGCCGCCATTACCGTCCCGCGTTACACGACTCGCGTACGGAGGTGATCAACCCCTCCGGCCCCGGTGGAATTGCAGCGATGAACAGAGTTACGCTCCTGCGGCACCCGACCCTCTCCGTGATACACTGACCGGGCTGTCAGCATATGGGCCGGGAAGGTAGATCGGCCGAATCGGCGTTCGGCAGCCAAGATCCTGTCAGGCCGGCGGCTTGATGGAGTAGAATGTGTCCTGGGCTGAAGTGGGAACCCTGAGGAGGTTGTTGATGCACAACGAGTTCACGGCGATCTTCGAGCGAGATGGCGAGTGGTACATCGCCTACTGCCCGGAGATCCCGGGTGCCAACGGTCAGGGAAGGACGAAGGAGGAAGCTCGGGCGAGTTTAGCCGACGCGATCGCGCTCATTCTTGAAGACAGACGCGAGGACTCTCTGCGTGGCACACCTCCCGATGCAGAGCGCGAGACGGTGACTGTCAAGTGAAGCGGAGCACCCTGCTCCAGCACTTGCGCAAGCATGGTTGCTACCTCAAACGTGAAGGTCGAGCCCATTCCCTGTGGTGTAACGCAGCCACAGGTGCCGTCGAGGCGGTTCCCAGGCACACGGAGATCTCCAACGTTCTTGCCCGGAAGATTTGCCGAAACCTTTCCGTCCCCGGGATCGGTTCGTAACTCCCTGGCTGCCGAACTACAGCATCAACCCGCCGGCAGGCGGTACGTTCAGCAGTCGCTCCCATGCTGCGCATTCGCCTGCCGCGGGTTATGCTGAGCGTTAGGCGCATTTCATAGGTAGGATCTTATAACCCATTGAAA
>JAWPNA010000171.1:0-9725 GCA_045402695.1 Acidobacteriota bacterium | reverse complement strand
GCTCGTACTCCCGGGCCACACCGGCCCGGTCGCGGGCCAGACCCAGCGCCCGCATCAACCGGGTGGAGGCTTCCTCATCAAACGGGTCGTGCTCCACCAGCCGCAGGAGGCAGTCGGCAGCCGCTGAGGCGTCACCCGTCTTCAGATGCAGGTTTCCGGCCTCGGCCAGAGCGGACAGGGATAGTTTCTCGTAGTGGGCCCTCGGGGCCTCGGCCCAGGTCTCGTACTCCTCCTCCATGAAGGGGCCGCGATAGAGGTCGAGTGCCCTGTCGTACGCCTGAAGCGCCGCGGCGGTCTCACCGCTCGCGGCGGCCTTCCGGGCATCGGACAGGGCACGCTCGAACCTCTCCACGTCCAGGTCATACCGGTACGCCGGATTGAGACGGTAGGCGTTCCCTTCGTAGAGGATGAAGTGCTTCGGCACGTTGTGACCGTAGTTGAGCGCTCGACGAAGCATGGAGATGGTGGGGTGAAAGTTCTTCTCGATCGTGGAAAGACGCACCTCCCCCCAGAGGGCGTCGGCCACACGGTCCTTCGAGGCGCGGTGGTCCCGCGAGGCGACCAGATAGCAGAACAGGTGCAGGGCGCGGTGAATTTTCCAGGCCCTCGGCGGGATCTTCTGGGCGGGGTCTCGGTAGACCTCCACCGGCCCCAGCAACCTCGCCGTCAGGTCGGCACCGGATGGGGAGATCGATCCGAGCGATGCCCGCTCGGTTCGTGCCGCCGGCCCCGGAACGCTCCGGGCCCATGCGGGAGCCGAAACGAGGGAGGAAGCGGCGCCTGCCAGGTCCGGGTGCGTCGCGAGCACCCGCGTGACCGCCGAACGGTAGTCGAAGCGCGAGGCCAACGCGAGCGACTCACTCAGGGGCGCGTCGGCCTGGCGCCGGCGACCGAGCCGCAGGTGCGCGGCGGCGAGGTGGAGGTTCGCCAGGCACGACTCATAAGTCCGCCCGAGGCTGGAGAACAGGGGGACCGCTTCGGACAGCGCCACCGACGCGCCGGCGGGATCGAGCGCCACCAGACGCACGCGACCGCAGACCAGCAGCGTCGACGCGATCCCCGCCGGGTCTCCGTCCGCGCGGCGGCGTCGCATGCACTCGCTGGCCAGGCGCCAGGCCTCGTCGTGGTCGCCGCGACAGGAGGCCAGCAACGCTTCCTCCTCCGCCAGACCGTCGAGCAGGTCGAGCTGCCCCAGCTCGGTGAACATGGCCCGCGCCTCGGCGTACTTCCCCTTCGCGGCATCGAGATCCCCCGATTCTCGCAGGAGGGTACCCTCGGCCTCGAGGACGTCCCCCTTCAGCCCGGCGAGCTGCCATTTCCAGGCGATCTCCCGTGCGTCACCGAGCAATGAGGCGGACCGCTCCAGGCGTCCGAGCAGCGTCTCGATGCGTGCCAGATTGAGGTAGGCGGCCCCTTCCTCGGGGCCGAGCCGGGGGCTGTCCGGGTCGGTCAGGATGTGGAAGCACTCCGCGGCGCGCGCGAAGTCGCCCATGACGGCGTGAGGGAGGCCGAGGTTGTGAGCGATCATCCGGGCCAGATGCGTATCGTCGGCGCGCCGGGCGGCGCGCAACGCCTCCTGCCACCCCGCCAGAGCCTCGGCCGTGCTCCCCGTCCGGTAGCGGATGAGCGAGAGAGTGTTGAGGATTCGTGCCCGCAGGGCATCGTCTTCGCCGCCGGTCGAGGCCAGCGCTTCTTCCGCTACGACCCGGGCGCGCTCGACGTCGCCCATTTTCAGCAGCGAATAGGCCAGCCCCTGAAGCGCGCCTGCGCGCTCGGTCCCCGCGAGAGATGCCCCCGATGACGTCGGGGGCGAGAGAGCCTTCTCGAAATGTCCGGCGGCGGCGGCGTAGTCGCCGCACAACCTACTGGCCTCACCCAGAAGGTCGTCGAGGACCGGAGTTCTCGCACCCCGCTCGGATACGAATTTCGCGGCCTCGCGCACGGCATCCAGCATTCCCGAGCGCATGAGAGCCTTTCCATCCGATGCGAGCAGACGAGCCACCGCGGGCGGTTCGTCGGCAGCGATCCAGTGGCGCAACGCCTGCGCCGCGTCGCGACGCGCGGCGAACGCCCGGGCATAAAGACGGTGCAGCTCGCGCACACCGTCCGCTCCGAGCTGCTCGCCCGCCTTGCGCCGAAGGTAATCGGCGAAGAGAGGATCGAACGAGTAGTATTGTCCTCGGCTCTCCAAGGTCGAGATGAACAGACTGCGCCGCACCAGGCCCGAGAGCATCCCTCTCACGTCCGTCCCCGGAAGGACCGCACCCAGGATGTCGGGATCGATCGTCGGCGGCAGGCAGGCGGCGAAAAGGAAGCGGCGCGACGGCTCAGGTTCCGAGCCGAGCGTCTCTTCGCTGAAGTACTCGAAGATCTCGGACTCGGTCAGGTCGAAGATCGCCTCGGGAAGATCGGGGCTCCCGCCCCGCGCGAGCGCCGTCTGTCGCAGGAGCTGAAGGGCCGCGACCCACCCGCGCGTCCGCTCGTGGATGCGACGGACCGTTTCGTCCGGCGCGCGCAGCCCGAACGTCTCCGTGAGGAGGCTGCGGGTCTCCTCCAGGTTGAACAGGAGGTCCTGTCCCACCAGCGTCTGGACGGAAGCGTCGGTTCGCAGCGCGGCGATCCCAAGGTCGGGCAGTGAGCGCCCCATCAGTATCAGATGAAGGGTGCCGGGCAGGTAGGCGACAAGGCGTCTCAACGCCCGCTCGGCCGCGCCACCGTCGGCGACGTGGTGGACGTCGTCCATCACGAGGATCATCTGTCCCTCGAGCGACTCCTCGGCGTCGCGGATGAACGCGTCGGTCTGTCGCTCGACCGGCCCGTCGCCCGAACGCAGTGCCTCCCTGACATTTTCGCTGCGCTCGCCGAAATCGGGAACGTGTTGCTTAATCCCCTCGATCAAGTAGCGGAAGAGCATCCAGGGATCCCGATCGAATGGGTCCAGCCGGTACCAGACCGAGTCGCCGCCGTGCTCTTGCAGAAACCGCGCCGTCAGGCTGCTCTTGCCGTAGCCAGGGCCCGCCGTCATGACGGTGACGCGGCCGGTCAATCCGGCGGCGAGGCAATCCTCCAGCCGGGGGCGCCTGAGGTGATAGCGGCCGGTCGTGGGTGGGAGCAGCTTTGCCCGGACCAGCGCATCCGCGGGAGTCACGGCCCCGCCTTGGGCTCAGGTTCCCAGGCCCATTCCTCCAGGTTGAGATATGCGCTGCGCGGGCTTGGTCTGGGCCCCGTGAGGCGGCGCGGCACCGCGTGGAAGCGATCGGGCTCGAACAGGAAGGTGAACGGCTGATCGCGATGCACGATCTGCTGCGCCTTGTGCCAGAGGTCGCGCGCGACGCCAGGTTCGATTGCGACCCGGGCCCGGTCGATGATCGTGTCCAGCTCGGGGTTGGAGTAGAGGCCGTAGTTGTATCCGCCGTGGGCGGCGGCGCTGTGAAGAACCGACCGCAGATCCACCTTTGTGGATTCGCGGAGAGAGCCGACGAAGGCGTCGAAGTCATGCCGTTCGTGCTTCTCGATGAAGGCACCCGTCTCCACGACGCGCGGCACCGCCTCGACACCGAGACGCCGCAGTTGCGCCGAAACCATCTGGACGATCTCCCCGCGCAGACCCGAGCCCTGGTTCGACTCCAGCTCGAACCTGAAGGTCGTCCCTTCACGGTCCAGCAGCTTGTCGCCATCGCTGTCGGTCCACCCGGCCTCCTTCAACAACGCCATCGCGGCGTCCGGGGCGTACGGATGTGGTTTCAGTTCGGGGTCACGGGCCCAAAGGAACGAGAGGATCGGTCCGGCCGCCTGTCGTCCCGCGCCGCCAAGCGGCCCCTCCACGATGCCTTCACGATCGATCGCCATGGTCAGGGCACGACGCACGCGAGGGTCGGAAAAAAGCGGTCTCGAGGTGTTCCAGCAGATGAAGGTGTAGGAGAGATCAGGTGTGCGGATGACACGCAGGCGCGGGGAGCTCTCGATCCGCGCGGCCGCGCGCACGGGGATGTTCTCCATCATGTCGATCCCGCCGGAAAGCAGCTCGTTGACCAGGGTGTTCTCATCCGGGATCACACGAAAGACGACCGAGTCGAGCCGGGGCAGGGGCGAGCGGTGGTAGTCCGGGTTGCGCTCCAGCTCGATGACCGACCGTGGCTCATACCGTTTCAGCCGGTAAGGGCCGCCGGGAGTGGGTGCCTCCTGGAACGAACGCGTGGGCCAATCGGCGAACGGGATCAGTGAGAGCACCGCCGCCGGCAGAATATTCCCATCCACGACATCCATGAGCTGGTACGGGTAACGCTGCTTGAAGCGATAGACAACCGTGTACGGGTCGGGCGCGGTCACCTCGATGATCTTATCCTTGATGTCCCTCCCCACCCAGGCAACCTCCGGGCTGGCCGCCGCGCGGTGCGAGAAGCGCACGTCCTCGGCGGTGACCGCCTGTCCGCCACTCCAGCGCGCCGCGGGGTCGAGCTTGACCGTCAGCGTGAGACCATCGTCGGAGAAATTCCACGAGGAGGCAAGCGCGGGACGAAAGGTGGGTGGCCCGTTCTGAAAGTCATCCTGCTCGTCGGCGAGCCGCATGTAGAGGAGGTTTGCGACTTCCTGCGAGAAAGCATTCGTGGCGGTATAGATATTGAACGAGGTAACATCGCCGCGGACGCCGATGACCAGGCGGGAGGGAACCCTCCAGGCGGGGGCCTCGGCGCACAGCACGCCAACCGGCAACGCGAGGGCGCAGACGCACGACAGGATCCTGGGACCGAGCAACTCGCGCTTCTTCCTCAACGGGGTCCTCACGGGGACGGCGAGCCAAGCCGCCAGAATCGCGAAAGGCAGGAACGGTGGTGCAGAGCATTCTATCCGAGCCGCCCTGGCCAGGCAACGACAGGGAATCTGCATGATCCCCTATGTCGCGAGACGCCTCGTCGCCGCGATCCCGGTGCTGGCGGTTGCGCTGACGATCCTCTTCCTCCTGCTGCAACTGGCGCCTGGCGACCCGTTCGCCCCCGAGCCCGGACCGAATGTCAGCCGGGACGCGGCCGTGGTCCGCCGGGCATTCGGCGCCGATCGGCCATTGGGCCCACGCTATCTTCACTGGGCCGCCGCCCTTATGACCGGCGACCTGGGGCTCTCCTGGTCGCTCCGGCGACCGGTGGCTGGCCTGATCGCGGAAGCGGCGCGCAACACCCTCCTGCTCATGGGGGCGGCGATGGCGGCTCAGTTCGGCTTGGGGATCGTGGCAGGTGTCCTCGCCGCGTCTCTGCGCGGTGGGTGGCTGGACCGTGTCGTGCGGGCAGGCGCCACGATGCTCTACTCGATCCCGTCGTACTGGCTCGGGTTGCTTCTCACCATCCTGTTCTCGGTGCGACTGGGCTGGCTGCCTGTCTCGCAGATGCATAGGCCCGGCGCCGAGGAGATGACCGCGACGTGGCGGATGCTGGACGCCGCCCGTCATCTGGTGCTGCCGTGGATCTCGCTGACGCTTCCGGCCGCCGCGGGGATCGCACTGCTCGTGCGGGAGACTGTTTCAGACTCGCTCACGCGTCCCTACGTGCAGACCGCCCGGGCGCGCGGGTTGTCTTGGGGGCGAGTGGTCGTGCGCCATGCGCTGCGCAATGCCTTGTTGCCGGTGGTGGGGCTGCTCGGGCTCGCCCTGCCCGGACTCCTGGGAGGGAGCATCGTGGTGGAGGTGCTGTTCGCCTGGCCGGGGATGGGACAGCTCGCCTACCAGTCCGCGCTGGCGCGCGACGAGCCGCTCGTCCTCGGATGCGCGGTGGCGACGGCGATTCTCGTGGTGACCGGCGGTCTGGCGGCCGATCTGGCCGCCGCGGCGCTCGACCCGCGGCTGAAGGGTTCGTCCGCATGAGACCGTCGACCAGGACATGGGGCGTGATACTCACGGTCGCCGTCGTGCTCACGGTCGCTCCCGCGATGGCACCGCACCCACCCGATCGCCAGGAGGATCCCGCGGGTGCGCGTTACCTGCCGCCGCTCACTCGCGCGCACATGGTGAGTGTCGGACCACGCACCTGGATCGTGACAATGCTTCGGCGTACGGAGGAGGGCTGGACCGGTCGGAGAGCAGGACGTACGGTCATCCTTTCCAATGCGCAGGCCCTTCAGTCGCCGCGGCCCCGGTTCTACGTGCTCGGGACCGACTCGCTGGGACGTGATCTGCTTTCGCGTCTTCTGCACGCAGCGCGCCACAGCATGATGGTGACCGCGCTGGTTGTCCTGCTGGCCCTGATCATGGGAACGTGCGTGGGGATGACGGCGGGATGGCTCGGTGGATGGTGGGACGCACTGCTGATGCGAGGGGTGGATGGTCTTCTGTGTCTGCCGCGGCTCGTCGTCTACCTCGCGTGCGCCGCCGTGTTGCGCCCCTCCACCACAATGCTCATCGCCGTGCTGGCCGCCACGACATGGACCGGTCTTGCCCGCATCATGCGAACCGAGGTGATGGCGCTCAAGGGTGGCGAGATGACGATGGCTGCACGCGCCGCGGGCTGCTCCACCGCCCGAATCGCCGCGCGCCATCTCTTGCCGGCGATGGCTCCGGTCCTGATGGTGATCGCCTCACTGAGGGTCGCCGACACGATCCTCCTGGAGTCGGCCGTCTCCTTCCTCGGGCTCGGGGCTCCACCGCCCTCCGTCTCCCTGGGAGGGATCATCGCATCAGCCCGCGATGGCTTCCCCGATTCCTCCTGGGCGGTGTTGTGGCCGGGGCTCGTCATCATCTTCATGGTCGCCGGCGTGCGCCGCGCCGCGGCCGGGACTCTTGTGGGGAGGGAGGGCTCCTCGGTTGCCTGAGTCATCTCGCACGAGGGCATGATGACCACGTGAGCCCATCACGCTTCCTCCTGCTCGTGCTGCCTTCGCTGTTCATCCTCGTGATGTTGATGGCTCACTCCGCAAGGACGCTCCCTCGCCCGCGCGCGACGGTCTTCTGGCTCTGTGTGATCTTCTACGGTCTGCTGCGCGGAGCCGCCGTCCGATGGGTGTCGGTGTCGTATCTGGGTGGCGGCTTTCCCTACGTCATCCGCGAGCCGGTGATGCCGCTCGCCGGGGTCTCGCTGCAGGAGGTCGCCGGCTGGGCGATTGTCCTGTATCTCGGCTGGTGGTTGGGGGCGCTGCTCACGTCTCGGCTGATGGGCCAGGTAGCCTGGGCCTGTCTGTTTCTGGCTTCGGCCAGCTGGGCCGTCGAATCGACGGCCATCGCGGTCGGGTGGTGGCGCTGGACAGTTCCGGTTCCGGCTGACTCGCTCACCGGAGTGCCCTTCATCGGAATCGTGGACTGGTTCTTCTCCGGGACCGATTTTCTTCTTCCGTTTCTCTCCCTCACGGCGCCCGCCATGCGTAAGCGCCCGGCGAGATACCTGACGCTTCTGGCGTTTCCCGGCCACTTCGGCGCGCACCTGCTTGTGCAGCGGCCGGCCCCGTGGTTCCCAATCCCCGTATACCACCTCGCGCATTGGACTCTGCTGGGAGGGATCCTCTGGCTCGCGGCACGGGCGCAGGTCGAGGATCAAGCGTTCATGTCCGAGGGGCGCGCGACACGCGCATGGCTGCCGCTCGTGGCTCTGGGGATCATGGTTGCCGTTCTCGTCTGTTCGGACCTGATGGTGGTCGGCCGCGGCGGGCTGCTGGCCTCGCTCCTGCCGCTGGCCGTGATGGGAACCGCGGGGGCGTTCGCCATCGGGGTGGCACGAACGCGCCCGACGAGGAGGATGGCCGCGGCGCACGGCCGCACCGCATCATGGCTGATCCTCTGCGTCCTGGGTCTGGTCGCATGGGGAGTGCATGCGACCGCGGCGCGCGGGGAGAGTGCGCTCACTGACCGGCTCGACCATGCCCTGGCCTTGCGCGACAGGGGGGATCTCGTGACGGCGGCAGGCGAGCTGGACGAGACGCGCCGGCTTTTTCCGGGCTCACACGTTCCTAGCGCGCTGCTCGGTGAGCTGCGTTACCGGGCCGGCCGGCTCGAGGAGGCCCGCTGGCTCTTCACGCTGGCCACGCAGATCCAGCAGAGTTACGCGGACGGCTTCCGCTACCTCGCGGTGATTGACCTGCAAAGCGGGCGGCCCGAGGATGCGGCACGACGGGCGGCCGCGGGGCTCGACATCGAGCCGGACGATCCCCAGCTTCTCTACCTCGCGCTGCGCGCGCGAGGCGCGTCGATCGCACCTCTTGTCGATCGGATGGTGTCACTCGGTGCGCAAAGGAGCCATTCACTCGCGCTGCTCGCGTTCGAGGTGGATGATCCTGACGGGGCCTTGGTGTTGATGGAGGCAGGCCTGGCACGCTGGCCCGAGGACAGAGAGTTTCACCAGGGGCGCGTCAAGCTGGCTCTCGCCCGGGGCGACACGGCGGCAGCCCGGCACGCCGCCGAGATGTGGCTCCGGGTACTCCCCGAGGACGCCGAGGCGCTCGACTTCGCGCGACGTTTGAAACCGGAGTGATGCATAAGAGGGCCGGTGGCGGGGGGGAGGGAATCCCACCCCGAAGGGGGTGTCCCCCGCCATCGGCCGATGGGCGATCCTAAGGACAGGTCAGTGCAATCTTCTGCGTTACACAGCTACCGGTCCCCGCTGGTAACTGCGCGCCGTCACTGCTGGCTCCATAGGAGCCCTCACGTCGCGCGTTGCGTGGCACCGCCAGGTAATAGGTGTCTCCAGGCGGCGGCGCGAAGGTGATGCTCGTCCCGCCTGCCGTGCTGCAGAGCCGTGGAACATGGTCGTACCAGGCCCCGATGGTCCCTTCGTAGATCTCGAAATCATCATCCGTGCCGGCGCAGGAGGCGCCCCAGGCAAGCGTGATGTCGCCCCCAGCGGCGTGATCGATCGTGAGTGAGTCGGCGAGATCGCCGGCCGCGAGGATCACCAGACAGGTGCCGGCCTGCTGCACGTCGTCGATCGCGATGTCGTCCACAAACCACCCCAGGTCGTTCGTGGCGCCATCCGACGTGAAGACGAACCGGATCCGGACCGGCTGGTTGGCGTATGCCGCGAGCGAGCCGGAAAACGGCAGGTACTCGCCACCGGATGTGCCGGTGAAGACCTGCTGCCCGTCACGCAGCCCCGGGTTGCCGCACGTTGGATCCCCCAGTGGGCCCGTCATCACGCCCGGATAGGTGATCGTGTCCAGCTTGGTCCAGTTCGCGAACCCGCCCGAGGCCGTGGCGACCTCGACGATGGCGCCGTCCCACCCCTGCTCGATGTCGTACTTGGTCTGGAAGCTGAGGGTGGGATTGACGCCGAGATAGACCGTCTGGCTTTGAAGCGACATACAGGAGCTGTCCGGGTAGTTCCCCGTAGCGCTCGTTGCGTAGACGTCCGGACCGGCATCGCCGCCCGAGGATCGGACGGTCCAGGTGTTGCCTGAGGCACCAGCGGCGGCCAGGTTCGGACCCGTCGTGTCCCCCGCGTCGTCAGTGAAGCTGCCCCCGGGTGAAAGGGTTCCGACCGGCGTTTCCTGACGCCGGGCATGATTGTTCTCCACATTGCCCAGATGGTCGCGCGCCCTGACGATGTAGTAGTAGCGCGTGCCCGGCTGGACCGTCTCGTCGTTGTAGGAAGTCGCGGTGACTCCGGTCGCCAGCAGCGTGGCCGGCCCCGCGGTGAAGAGGGCGTCGGTTGACCTGTGGACGTCATAGGTGACCGGTTCGCCGCCACAGTTGTTCGCGGCCGGCTGCCACTCTACGAGGAGATGGCACTCACCGTCCGTGCCGCTCACCACAC
>JAWPNA010000063.1:0-7513 GCA_045402695.1 Acidobacteriota bacterium | reverse complement strand
ATGATCGTCTTGACATCGGCGAAGTCGAGGTTGATCTCTCCGGGGATCGTGATGAGGTCGGAGATCCCCGCAACCGCCTGGCGCAGCACGTCGTCCGCGATCAGGAACGCGGCCTGGAGCGACGTGTTGCGATCCACGGTGCTCAACAGCCTCTCGTTGGGGATGCAGATCACGGTGTCCACGCACTCGCGCAGCTCCCGAAGCCCCATCTCCCCCTGCTCGCGTCTCTTGCGCCCCTCGAAGGAGAAAGGCTTCGTGACAACCGCCACGACAAGAGCGCCCAGCTCGGAGGCCAGGTTGGCCACGATCGGCGTCGCGCCCGTGCCCGTGCCGCCTCCCAGGCCGGTGGTGATGAACACCATGTCGGCGCCGTGCAACGCCTCGAGCAGCTTCTCGGTGTCCTCCAGCGCCGCCTGCCGGCCGACCTCGGGGTTGGAGCCCGCGCCTAGCCCCTTTGTGAGCTTGCTGCCGATCTGGATCTTGAGCGCGGCCCGGGAACTCTTCAACGCCTGGCAATCGGTGTTGGCCACCAGGAAATCAACGCCCGTCATCTTTGACGCGATCATGCGGTTGACCGCATTGGAGCCGCCCCCGCCCACACCGATGACCTTGATGTGAGCGCCCAGCACCGGGTCGTCCTCGAAAGCCAGCTTCATCTTCTTTTTATGCTCTCCGTCCCCTTTGTCGTGCATCGTGATCATCTCGTCCCCCGATCGTGCGGTTGGGCAGCCTCCGGGTCCCACCGGCGCGCCATGTGCCGCCGTGCGATACCCGTAGCACTCCGGATTTCCATCAAAAGAGCTCGCTGAACCAGGACTTCATCTTCACGCCGACCTTCCCAAGCAGGAACGCCGGCACGGCCAACTTCGCGGTCTGCGCGGGCGAAGAAACGCCGTACATCACCAGACCCACCACGGTCGAATAGATAGGACTGCTCACCCCGTCCGACATTCCTCCCACGCCCACGGGCGACCCGCGCCGGACGGGCAGATCGAAGATCTGCTCGGCGATTTCCGGCACGCCCTCCAGGATTGCTCCTCCGCCCGTCACCACCAGCCCCGCGTTGATGCTCTCCTCGTAGCCGGCGCGGCCGATCTCTTCCTGCAGCAGGTTGAAGATCTCCTCCGTGCGCGGTTGGAGGATCTCGCACAGGATGTGGCGCGACAGCACCCGCGGCTTCCGTCCCCCCACGCTGGGCACCTCGATGGTCTGGTCGTCGTCTACCATGTTGGCCAGCGCGCACCCGTACTTGACCTTGATCCGCTCCGCCTCGGGGATGGGCGTCCGCAGCCCCACGGCGATGTCGTTCGTGAAGTGATCTCCCCCCGTCGGCAGCACGGCGGTGTGGCAGATGGCTCCACGAACGAAGATCGCCAGGTCGGTCGTGCCCCCTCCGATGTCCACTAGCGCAACGCCCAGCTCCTTCTCGTCGTGGGTGAGCGCGGTCTCGGCCGCCGCGAGCTGCTCGAGCACCATCTCGACCACCTCGATGCCGGCCCTGTTCACGCAGTTGGTGATGTTGCTCAAGGAAGGGATGGCTCCGGTGACGATGTGGACGTTTGCCTCCAGGCGCGAGCCGGTCATTCCCACCGGGTCACGGATACCGTCCTGGTCGTCCAGGATGAAGTCCTGCGGCACGGCGTGGAATATGACGCGGTCGGTGGGGAGCTGCACCGCGCGCGCCGACTCGATCACACGCTCCACGTCCTCTCTCGCCACCTCGCGGTCCCGCCCCGCGATGGCGATGACGCCGCGACTGTTGAACCCCTTGATGTGGCCGCCGGCGATCCCCACGAAAGCGCGCTCCACGCTCACCCCGGCCATCAGCTCGGCTTCCTCAACGGCCGACTTCAGGGCGTCCACCGTCTGATCCACGTTGACGACGACGCCCTTGCGCAGTCCCCTCGAGGCCGACCGGCCGATGCCCATGATGTCGAGGCCGCCGCCGTCCTTTTTCTCCGCGATGACACAGCAGATCTTCGTTGTCCCGATGTCGAGGCCGACGACGAAGCGGTCATTCCTCCGAGCCATCACTTCCCTCCGTCTTGTTCAACGACCGTGATCGCGGGCATCACGGCGATGCGATCACGCCACCGCAGATCCACGTACTCGATGTCGCCGTCGGCGTCAGTCATCTCGTTTCTCAGCGCGACATAGCTCCTCAGGTTGCGCAGGCAATCCTCGCGCGAGAGCCTCACGTCATAGATCTCCCCCTCCAGCCTCAGCACCACCATGTCCGGGTCCGACACATCGATCTCCGAGACCTGCTGGTAGAAGGACGGCTCGCGCTCGGCGAGCGTGCGCGTCACCTCCACGCCGGCCAGCAGGGCGTCTCTCAGATGCGCCTCCGCCCCTGGCGTCTTGTCCATCGCCGCGCGCAGGCCGTCCAGCCCTTTGATGATGGGGAAGTCGTACTGCGCGTAGCGCGGCCCGTAGCGATCAATCGGCATCCCCTTCTCGTCCAGCAAGTGAATGACGCCTCCGACCAGGGCGCACCCCGCGGCGGTGCGTTCCCGAACCGTGATCACGAGGGCCCCCGGAAGGCGCCGCTGAACCCTCACGTCCCCGCTGGTACCGATCCATGGGTGCTCCCTCACTTTTTTCTCCACCTCGGTGAGCACGATGGTGAAGATATTGCGGCCCATCCATTCGTGGACGAGATCTCTCACCTCGTTCTCGCCGGCCTCGCGCGTTCCTCTTACCAGGACCTGAGCCAGCTTGAAGCGGCCGGGCGACGAGGCCAGGTTCACTCCCAGAACCCCCGCACCCGATGCGACCGCGGCGACTGTGGTCCACATCACCACGAGCACCGAAATCCTGAAGGCGGTGCGGCGGCGTCTGCGCGAGCGCACCAATCTGTTGCCCTCGCGCCGCAGATACTTCAGCTCGTCCTTGAGCTGCATCGGCCGGTACGCCATCGGCTAACCTCACATCCAGAGGATGACTTCCTCCTCCAAAGAGACTCCCGATTTCTCGTGTACCTTTCGCTTGACCAGATTGATCAGCGCGAAGACGTCCTGCGGGGTCGCGTCCCCGCGGTTCACGATGAAGTTTCCATGCGCCACAGACACCGACGCACCACCCACGCTGAGGCCCTTGAGGCCGCACCCATCGATGAGCCGTCCAGCCGAATCCCCCGCGGGGTTCTTGAAGATGCAGCCCGCGGAGCGCTCCCCGGGCGGTTGGGACTGCCACCGCCTCGCGGCGATCTCCTTGAGGCGGGCGGCGATGACCGCCGGTTCCGCCGGGGTCAGCTCGAACACCGCCTCTACGATGACGGCGCCCGATTGAAACGGCGACCGCCGGTAGGAGAAGTCCGATGCAACCACCGCCTGCCGGTGCAGCTCTCCTTCCTGGTCGAACCAGGCCACTTCTCTCACGGTGTCGGACATCTGCCCGCCGAAGGAGCCGGCGTTCATGTAAACCGTCCCGCCCACCGTGCCGGGGATCCCTTCCGCGAACTCCAGACCCGACAAACCCCGCTCGGCGCACTTGTGCACGAGCCGCTTGACCGCCACGCCGCACCCGGCGCGCACGCGGTTTCCCTCGAAGAGGGGGCCGTGCTTGATGCCTCGCGTGAGAATCACCGGATCGGTGAACGGTCCCGGCCCCGCGATCAGGTTGGCGCCTCCACCCAGGATCCGCGGCCGATACCCGGCCCGCTTCAGGTCGGCCAGCAACCTGCCCATGGCTTCGATGCAGTCGGGCTTCAGGACGGCTGCTGCCGGTCCCCCGACGCCGATGGTGGTGTACTCGGCCAGCATGTGCCCAACCTCCGTCACCACTCCGTGCCGTTGGGCGATTGCCTCCACCGTCTCGCCTGATGACATTCAAGCCGCTTCCTTCAGAAACTGTTCGCCCGCCTTCCACACATCGCCCGCGCCCAGCGTGATGAGAATGTCTCCCTTGCGCACCTTCTCCTTCAGCACCCTCGGCAGGTCGGACAGATCGCGGACGTAGCCTGCGTCCTTGTGTCCGTGCTGCTGTATCGCGCGCGTCAGGGCCTCACCCGTCACTCCGGGGATCGGCTCCTCGCCCGCGCGGTAGATCTCCGTCACCAGCAGGACATCTGCCTGGTAGAAGGACCGGGCGAACTCCTCCATCAATGCCTGCACCCGCGAGTAGCGGTGGGGCTGAAAGACGACCACCGTCCGGCGCTTCCATCCCTCGCGGGCCGCATCGAGCGTGGCGCGGATCTCCGTGGGATGGTGGCCGTAATCGTCGATCACCATGATGTCGTTCACAGTGCCCTTGAGCTGGAAGCGGCGGTCCGCCCCGGAGAACTCCGCCAAGTGATCCGCGATGTCCTTGAACTTGAGGTCGAACTCGAGACCCACACCGATCGCCGCCAGCGCGTTGTAGACACTGTGCCGCCCCGGCACGCGCAGGCGCACGTCTCCGAGCCAGCGGCCACGGAAGATCACCTCGAATCGCGACGTGAACTCCTTCAGCTCCAGCCCAGTGCCAACCAGGTCCGCCTGGCCGGCCAGCCCGTAGGTCAGGTGCGTGCGCGTCAAGCGCGGCATGATTCCCTGGATCTGCGGATCGTCCAGGCAGATGATGCCCAGCCCGTAGAACGGCACCTTGTTGAGAAAGCCCGTGAAGGCGTCCACCAGCGCGTCCATCGTCCCGTAGTGGTTCAGGTGCTCCGCGTCGATGTTCGTGACCACGGCGATCGTCGGCGCCAGCCTCAGGAACGACCCGTCGCTCTCGTCGGCCTCGGCCACCATCAGGTCTCCCTTGCCGAGCTTCGCGCCGCTGTCCAGGATGTTCAGCCTCCCGCCAATGACGATCGTGGGATCGAGCCCCGCACCCGACAGCACTTGCGCCACCATGGCGGTGGTGGATGTCTTGCCGTGCGAGCCCGCGATCGCCACGCCGTACTTCATCCGCATCAACTCGCCCAGCATCTCGGCGCGAGGGATGACCGGCACTTGAGCCGACCGCGCCCGGGCCATCTCGGGGTTGTCGGGCCTGAGGGCGGAAGAGGTCACCAGCACGTCCGCTCCCGCGATGTTTCCGGGGGCATGGCCGATGAAGATCTTCGCGCCCAGCTTCTCCAGGCGCTCGGTCACGGGACTCCTCACCAGGTCGGAGCCCGACACGGTGAAGTTGAGGTTGAGCAGCACCTCGGCGATGCCGCTCATGCCCGAGCCTCCGATCCCCACGAAGTGAATGTGCTGAGCCTTGCGAAACAGGAGATTCCTCGGCGGGCTCATGAAGCGCCTCCGCGCGAGGCGGTGGACCGCCCCACGAGCCGCGCGCAAAGATCACCGATGCGCTCCGCGGCGTCCGGTCGGCCCAGCCCGCGGCTGGCCTCCGCCATGCGCGCCAGCCGCCCGTCGTCGCCCAGAAGGTCGATCAAGGTGGAGGCCAGCCTTCCACCCGTCAGATCTCTTTCGAGGATCATCACCGCCGCGCCGGCCTGCTCCAGTTTGCGCGCGTTGAACGTCTGGTGATCGTGCGTTGCCGCCGCGAAGGGGATGAGGACTGCCGGCCGCCCGGCGGCGGTCAGCTCCGCCAGCGTGGTGGAGCCGCATCGGCTCACCACGAGGTCGGCCTCCTCCAACGCCCCCGGCATTCCGGTGATGAAGGGACTCACTTTGGCGTTCAGCGCCGAGGCATCGTAGGAACTCTTGACGGCCGCCAGCTCAGCGTCTCCGGTCTGGTGCGTCACGTTCAGCCTTCCCTTCATGACCGAGAGCGCAGGCAGCGCGTCGCGCATCGCGCGATTGATGACGCGTGCCCCCTGGCTTCCCCCCATCACCAGCAGACCCTTGCCGGAAACACCCGAGGGCCTCGGTCTCACATGCGCGAACCCCTCGCGGATCGGATTGCCCGTGAGCACGCCGCGGCCGCCCAGCAGCTTCACCGTCTCCGGGTAGGTCACGGCCACCTCCTTCACGAAGGGGGCGAGCCACCGATTGGTCACCCCCGGCACATAGTTCTGCTCGTGTATCAGAGTCGGCACCCGCCGCACGACCGCCGCGGCCACCACCGGCCCCGAAGAGTAACCACCGACTCCGATCACCAGGGCCGGCTTTGCCCTCGCGATCAACGCCAGGCTCTGCGCAACCGATACCGGGACCAGCATCATCCCCTTCAGGCGCGCCTGAAGCCTCTTGCCCGTGATCCCCGCGGAACGGATCTTGAAGAGCTTGAACCCTTCCGCCGGGACGATTTTGCTTTCAAGCCCGCGCTCGGTGCCGGCGAACAGCACGTCGCACCCGTCGAATCTCCTGACCAGCTCCCTGGCGATTGCGATGCCCGGGAAGATGTGACCGCCGGTCCCGCCCCCGGCCACGATCACCGTGAACATCTCATCTCGTGTACTGGCTGATGTTCAGCAGCACTCCCGACGCCATGAGTCCCGTCACCAGCGAAGATCCGCCGTACGAGACAAAGGGTAGCGGCAGCCCCTTGGCCGGCAGCATCCCCAGGGCCACACCCATGTTGACGAGAGCCTGCACGACCAGGAACATCGTGATCCCGCATGCCAGGTAGCTTCCGAACAGGTCCGGAGCGCGCGCCGCCACCCGCAGGCCTCTCCACATCAGGACGAGAAAGACCGCGGCCACCGCCGAAGTGCCTGCCAGGCCAAGCTCCTCGCCGATGACCGAGTAGATGAAGTCGGTGTAGGGGTAGGGCAGGAAGAACAGCTTCTGCTGTCCCTCGCCCAGACCGCGGCCCGTCTGCCCCCCCGCGCCGACGGAGATCACGGACTGCCGCACCTGGTAGCCCGACCCCAGAGGATCGTCGTCCGGGTTCATGAAGGCGGTCAGCCGCTGCATCTGGTATCCCTTCAATGGCACCAGGATCAGGAGAGCGAGCAGGCCCGCCGCCGCGAGCGCCCCTAGATAGCGCGCCTTCACACCGGCGGCGAACAGCATCACGGCCGTCAGTATCGAGAGGGAGATCGCGGTGCCCAGATCGGGCTGCAGCACCACGAGGAAGATCAGGAACCCGGAGAGCACCATGCAGGGGATCAGCGTCTTCTGAACGTTGTTCACGGCGCCGGGCCCCTCGGGGCCACCCAGGTCCCGCTGCAGCCTCCAGGCCAGAAAAACGATCAGCGTGAGCTTGGCAAGCTCGGAAGGCTGAAATGACAGCGGTCCCGCCTTCAGCCACCGGTGCGTGCCGTTGACGGCCGGACCGGTCAGCGCGCCAAGAAGCAGCAGCGCGGTGACTCCGAAGAGGGTGTAGACCACGGAGCCGCGCGCGAGGGCCCTGTAGTTGGCCCGCATCATGACGACCATGAGACCCAGGCCCACCAGCATCGCCAGCGCCTGGCGGACCAGGAAATGGTAGGGGCTCCCGAACTGCTCGGCGCCGATCACCGCCGAGGAGGAGTAGACCATCGTGAGCCCGATGGTGCACAGCACGATGATCGTCACGAAGAGCACACGGTCGAACGCGAGCTTGCGCGGCATCAGGAGAGTCCTCCCGCTTGCGAAGCCAGGAGCTTCACATGCGCGCGGAAGTCCTCCCCGCGCTTGTCGAACCCCGTGTAGGC
>JAWPNA010000287.1:0-19524 GCA_045402695.1 Acidobacteriota bacterium | reverse complement strand
AAGTGGTAGTGCGTGTTGACGATGGCCTGGATCGGCCCGCCCCCGATCTTCTCGGCCAGGTCGCGGATCCGGGCTCCCTGCATGCGGAACGTCATGCTGTCCACGATCACGGCGCCGCGCGAGGTGGCCAGCACCCCGACGTTGCCGCCCAGGCCGTAGAGCACGTGCACGTCTTCGGTCACGCGCTCGCTCTCGATCGAGGTGACCTGCTGATAGGCGTAGATCCCCGCGATCGCGAGCAGCGCGATCAGGACCAGCGCGATCCGCCCGAGTACCCGTCGCATGCGCCCTCCCCTCGAAGGGCGCAGTATAAGCGGCTCCGGGCCGTTCTACGCGGGCTTGAACGTCTGGCGCTCCTCCTCGATCAGGGCCTTGAAGGACGGCCGTGCGTGCACGCGCTGGAGATAGGCCGTGAGGCGCGGCCAACGCTTCGTGTCCACCGTCTCGCCGGCATGGCCGAAGTTCACGAAGGGCGAGGCCACCGCGGCGGTGACCTCGTGAAGACGGCAGAACACGCGGCGGCCGCCACCGCGACTCTGAGACACTATCGCTGCTCGCCGCAAAAGGTCCGGCTGGTGGTGGATCAGATCCGCGGGAAGGCGGTGAACGAGGCGCTCGGCTTGCTGAGATCCTCGCCGAAGGCTGCCTCGCGCGCGATCGAGAAGCTCCTCCGGTCGGCCGTTGCCAACGCGGATCAGAGTCCCGAGAAGGTGGATGTGGACCGCCTGTACGTGGGCGGGATCCAGGTGGGGCCGGGGCCGACCCTCAAGAGGTTCAGGGGCCGGGCCTTCGGTCGCGCGTTCAGGATACTGCACCGGTCCTGCCACATTTCATTGGCGCTTCAGGCGAAGCCCGAGGCGATCGAGCCCCAGGCGAAGGGCGCCGCTGCCAAAGGAAGTTCGTAGCACCACAAGCCGGGGAGAGACGATCGTGGGTCAGAAGGTTCACCCGTATGGCTTCAGGCTGGGCTTCAACCGCACCTGGCTGTCCCGGTGGTATGCCGAGAAGAAGTATGCCGAGCTCCTGCACGAGGACATCAATCTGAGGCGGGATCTCAAGAAGAAGCTGTCCCACGCCGGCATCGCGAACATCGAGATTGAGCGCGCGGCCAACAAGCTGAAGATCAACATCCTGACGTCCCGCCCCGGGATCATCATCGGGAAGCGCGGGGCGGAGATCGACAAGCTGCGTGACCAGATCCAGAAGAAGACGGGACGCGAGGTATTCATCAACATCCAGGAGATTCTCAAGCCAGAGCTGGAAGCGCAGCTTCTGTCTGAATCAGTGGCAATCCAGCTCGAGAAGCGCATCGCCTTCAGGCGGGCAATGCGAAAGGCAATCGAGTCGGCGCAGCGCTTCGGCGCCAAGGGAGTCAAGGTCAGGGTGTCGGGGCGGTTGGGCGGAACCGAGATCGCGCGGTCGGAGTGGTACCTGGAAGGGCGCCTGCCATTGCACACCCTGCGCAGCGATATCGACTACGGGTTCGCGGAAGCACGCACTACCTACGGCGTCATCGGCGTGAAGGTCTGGATCTACAAAGGCGAGCTGGCCGAGATCGGGTCGAGGGCCCGCGACGGGCGCCCCGGGCTGGCCGCATAGAAAGGCAATCCGATGCTGATGCCGAGCAAGGTCAAGTTCAGAAAGCAGCAGCGCGGAAGGCGTCGCGGCAAGGCACAGCGCGGCTCCACGCTTGCCTTCGGAGACTTCGGGCTGAAAGCCCTCGAGTGCGGATGGTTGTCCGCGCGGGAGATCGAGGCCGGCCGCGTGGCGATGACTCGCTTCATCAAGCGCGGGGGTAAGATCTGGGTGAGGGTGTTCCCATGGAAACCGATCACCAAGAAGCCGGCGGAGACGCGCATGGGCAAGGGAAAGGGAGCTCCGGAAGCCTGGGTGGACGTGATCCGGCCCGGGAGGATCATCTACGAGATGGAAGGCGTGGGGCGTGAAGTCGCCAAGGAGGCCATGCGCCTGGCGGCGCACAAGATCTCGCTGAAGTGCAAGTACGTCGAGCGCCACGGGGTCGAGGCGGCCCATGAAGCCGCGGCGGAGGCGGAGGCATGAAGCCGGCGGCGTTGAGGGACATGACGGTGGTTGAGTTGAGGATCCAGGAGGCGCAGGTGACGGACCAGATCTTCAGGCTGCGGTTTCAGATCGCGGCAAGCCAGGCAGATAACCCGGCCAAGGTGCACCTCCTTCGGAAGGACCTGGCGCGGATCAAGACGGTGCTCCGGCAAAAGGGCCTGGCCGCCAGGAGTTCATGAGGACACGCCGAGTTATGAGAGAACCGCGAACGAAGAAAGTCGGAGTTGTGGTCAGCGACCGGATGACGAAGACCGCCATCGTGGCGGTGGAGCGGATGGTGCGGCACCCCGCCTACAAGAGGATTGTCCGCAGGACATCCCGGTTCTTCGCGCACGACGAGAGGAACGAGGCCCACGTGGGCGACCAGGTTGAAATCGTGGAGACGCGGCCCCTCTCGAAGAACAAGAGATGGCGCATCGCGCGGATCATCGCGAGAGGCACGCAGAAGGCAACGGAGATCAATCCGCTCGGTATCGAGGAGACCGGCGGATGATCCAGATGAGGACCATCCTCGACGTGGCCGACAACTCGGGGGCCAAGAAGATCTCGTGCATTCACGTGCGCGGAGGCTCCATCGGGAAGTACGGGCGCCTGGGCGACGTCATCACGGCCAACGTGAAGGAGGCCGCGCCCGATGGCACCGTCAAGAAAGGCCAGGTCGTGCGGGCGGTGATCGTGCGCACCCGCAAGGAGCAGCGACGCCGTGACGGGAGCTACATCAGGTTCGATCAAAACGCGGCGGTCCTCATCAACGAGACCAATGAGCCGATCGGGACTCGAGTGTTCGGCCCGGTGGCGCGCGAGTTGAGGGAAAAGAAGTTCATGAAGATCGTGTCGCTTGCCCCGGAGGTGCTGTAAATGGCGAGAAGCGGTGCAAGCCGGGCCGGCAGGCCTGCCGTGAGGTTCGGCGGCCGTCCGCGGGTGCACCTCAGGAAGAACGACACCGTGAAGGTGATCGCGGGCAAGGATCGGGGCAAGATCGCCCGGGTGCTCGCGGTGAAGCCGGATCGCGGGACGGCCATCGTCGAGGGGGTGCAGTTCGTCAAGCGGCACACGCGCCCGAACCCTTCGCGCAACATCAAGGGCGGGATCGTCCAGAAGGAAGGCTCGATCCACGTGTCGAACCTGATGGTCGTATGCCCGGAATGCAAGGCGCCCACGCGGGTGGCCCGGAGAATCCTCGAGGACGGCTCGAAGATCCGGATCTGCAAGAAGTGCCAGGGGGCGCTCGACGCCTCGAAGTAAGGAGTGAGTGAACAGATGCCAGCGACACCGCGTTTGATCGAGCACTATCGCAAGACGGCCGTTCCCGAGCTCATGAAGGAGTTCGGTTACGCGAGTATCATGGCCGTCCCCAGGCTCTCCAAGATTGTCGTCAACATGGGTGTGGGGGTCGCGAAGGATGACATCAAGATTCTGGACGCGGCGGTGGAGGAGTTGAGCCTCATCACGGGCCAGCGACCCGCGCTCACCCGCGCGCGCAAGTCGATTGCCAACTTCAAGCTGCGCGAAGGGATGCCGATTGGCTGCCGGGTCACGATGAGAGGGTCGCGGATGTACGAGTTCTACGACCGTCTGGTGAGCATCGCGCTGCCCCGCGTGCGCGACTTCCGTGGTGTCTCGGTGAAGGCGTTCGACGGCCGGGGCAATTACACGCTGGGCGTGACCGATCATCTCATCTTCCCAGAGCTGGGCTCGGCGAAGGTGGATCGTATCAAGGGTATGAACATCACGATCGCGACGTCGGCGCGGACCGACAACGAGGCCCGGGCCCTGCTCGCGGCGCTCGGGATGCCGTTCAGAAAGGCGGCTTGAGGAACCGATGGCGACGACGGCTCAGATCTTCAAATCGGCCAAGACTCCCAAGTTCAAGATCCGCCACAGGAACCGCTGCCTGCTGTGCGGCCGGCCCCGTGGCTATCTCAGGCAATTCGCCATGTGCCGGCTCTGCTTCCGCAAGCTGGCCCTGCAAGGCGAGATTCCCGGCGTGATCAAGGCGAGCTGGTAGCCGCGAGAGAGGACGGAACACATGATGACAGACCCCATAGCGGACATGCTCACGCGCATTCGCAACGCCGTCATGGCCAAGCACGCGAGGGCGAAGATGCCCTCATCGCGGTTGCGTGTGGAGATCGCCAAGATTCTCAAGGAAGCCGGCTACATCGAGGACTTCAATGTCGCCGAGGAAGGCAGCAGGCTGGCGTTGACGCTCGTCCTGAAGTACGGACCCTCCGGCGAGCGCGTGATCACCGGCATCGAGCGAGTCTCGAAGTCGGGATGCAGAGTGTACGTCAAGAAGGATCAGATTCCCAAGGTGCTCGGCGGGTTGGGCATCAGCATCATCTCGACGCCCAAGGGGCTCTTGACGGGCGCCGATTCGCGCCGGCAGGGTCTGGGCGGCGAGGTCATCTGCAACGTCTGGTAGCCACGGAGCCGAAGGCATGTCTCGAATCGGAAAGCTCCCTGTCCCGTTGCCGCAAGGCGTCTCCGTGACGGAGGCGAAAGACGGGCTCCAGATCAAGGGACCCAAGGGGACCCTTCAGACGCCCCTGCCGGCCGGCATCACGTTCAAGCTGGAGGGCGGGGCCGTGCATCTCTCACGCGCCAACGACGAACGCCGGCAGCGCGCCTTGCACGGCCTGGCCCGGGCGCTCCTGGCCAACGCGGTGAAGGGAGTCTCCGCCGGCTGGAGCCGTGACCTGGAGATCCAGGGGATCGGCTACCGCGCCAACTTGCAGGGCAAGGTCATCGAATTCGCGCTGGGGTACTCCCACCCGGTGAGCTTTCCGATCCCGGACGGGATTGCCGTGACGGTGGAAAAACAGACGCGGCTCTCGGTGTCCGGCGCGGATCGCCAGAAGGTGGGCCAGGTCGCGGCGCAGATCCGCGAGCTGCGGCCGCCGGAGCCCTACAAGGGCAAGGGGATCAGATACACGGACGAAGTGATCAAGAAGAAGGTGGGCAAGACGGGCGCTTAGCGCAGGTGGAGAAGGGCGAGGATGGAAATCAGGCCGGACAAGGACAGCATCCGCAGAGGCCGAAGGCTGCGGTACAGGAGCAAGATGGCCGGCGCGCCCGGGCGGCCGCGCCTCGCGGTGTACCGCACCCTGAATCACATCTACGTTCAGGCCATCGACGACGCGCACGGGGTGACGCTGGCCTCCGCGTCGAGCCTAGACAAGGGGATCGGCAAGGGCCTCAAGGGCGGCGGAAACATCGCGGCGGCGAAGGCCGTGGGCCAGGCCATTGCCATGAGGCTGAAGGAGAAGGGACTTGCCGACGTCATCTTTGACCGGGGCGGATATCTGTACCACGGCCGGGTCAAGGCCCTGGCCGACGCCGCCCGCGAGGGCGGGTTGAAGTTCTAGACGAGAGGAAAGGGATCGGTCAATCGATGATGAGACAGCGAGGCGATCGGAGCGACAGGACATCGAGCGGGGATCTGAAGGACCGCGTCGTGCACGTCAACCGTGTCACGAAGGTGGTCAAGGGAGGCAAGAACTTCTCCTTCAGCGCCCTGGTCGTCGTGGGCGACGGGAAGGGCCGCGTGGGTTTCGGCCTGGGCAAGGCGAAAGAGGTGCCCTCCGCCATCGCGAAGGGAGTCGAGCGGGCCAAGCGCAATATCGTCTCCGTCCATCTCAAGGGCACCACGATCCCGCACAGAGTCACTGGACACTTCGGAGCCGGCAGGGTCCTCCTGCGGCCGGCCAGCCCCGGAACGGGAGTCATCGCCGGCGGCGCGGTACGCGCCGTCCTCGAGTCGGTGGGGGTGGCGGACATCCTCACCAAGTGCATCGGGACGGCGAACCCCCACAACGTGGTGAGGGCGACCTTCAACGGCTTAGGGCAGCTCAAGGACCCGGCCATCCTGGCCCGCCTGCGAGGCAAGGAAATCGCCGATCTGGTGGAGGCATAGGGCGATGGCAGTCAGGAAGGCCGCGGCCAGGCAGACCATCAAGGTGAAGCAGTTGCGCAGCGGCATCGGGTTTCAGCGCAAGCAGAAGGAGACGCTGCGCTCGCTGGGCCTGAGGAGGCTCAACCAGGTGGTCGAGCTCCCCGACAACCCCTCGGTGCGCGGCATGGTGTACGCCGTGCGCCACCTTGTGGAGATCATCTAGGACATCATGGTGCGTTCCAAGATGGCACGATCCGAGAAGTCACCCAAAAAAGCCGAGCCCGCCCACATCGGCCTGCAGAATCTCCGGCCGGCCAAGGGGGCCACGCACAAGCGGAAACGCCTGGGACGAGGCCCCGGCTCGGGCCACGGCAAGACCGCCGGGCGCGGCAACAAGGGGTTCTGGTCGCGCTCCGGATCGAGCCAGAAACGCGGCTTCGAGGGCGGCCAGATGCCGCTGCACCGCCGCGTGCCCAAGCGCGGGTTCACGAACATCTTCCGCAAGGAGTTCGCCGAGGTGAACGTGGACGTTCTGGCCGCGCATTTCTCCGCCGGCTCTACCGTCGGCCCCGAGGAGCTGAAGTCCAGCCGCGTGATCCGCAAGATGCTGCACGGAGTCAAGGTGCTGGGCCGTGGTGAGATCGCCCACGCGCTCACGGTGCGCGCCCACCGGTTCAGCGCCGAGGCGCGTCGCAAGATCGAAGCGGCCGGCGGGAAGGTCGAGACTCTGTGATCGAAACCTTCAAGAACATTTTCAACGTTCCGGACCTGCGCAAGCGGGTCATGTTCACCCTCGGGCTGCTGGCCGTGTACCGGATCGGCGCATGGATACCCAGCCCCGGGATCGACCCCAGGACGTTCGAGGAGTTTTTCTCCCAGCAAGGCGGCAGCCTCTTCGGTCTCGTGGACTTGTTCGCCGGGGGGAATCTCAGGAGGCTGACGATCTTCGCCCTGGGTATCATGCCCTACATCTCCGCATCGATCATCCTGCAGCTGTTGACGGTCATCTGGCCCTACCTGGAGAAGCTCTCCAAGGAAGGCGAGATCGGTCGGAAGAAGATCACCCAGTACACCCGCTATGGCACGGTAGTCCTGTCGATCGTTCAGGGTGCCGGCATCGCGGTCTGGGCCCAGAACGCGGTGCCGCAGGCCGTGCCGCACCCGGGCCCCTGGTTCGTCTTCATGACCGTGATCAGCCTCACGACCGGAACCGCCTTCATCATGTGGCTCGGCGAGCAGATCACCGAGCGCGGGATCGGAAACGGCATCTCGCTGATCATCTTCGCCGGCATCGTCGTGGGCCTGGTCCCGGCCGTCTTCGAGACGGGCCAGGATATTCAGACCGGCCGACTCGGGCTCATCCCCGTGCTCCTTCTGCTGGCGATGATGGTGGTGGTCGTCGGTATCGTGGTGTTCGTGGAGCGCGCGCAGAGGAGAATCCCCGTGCAGTACGCCCGGCGCGTGGTGGGCCGGCGGCAGTACGGCGGCATGTCCACGCACCTTCCCCTCAAGGTGAATACGGGGGGCGTCATTCCGGTCATCTTCGCCTCCTCGGTGCTGTCGATCCCGCAGATGCTCGCCAGTTTCATCGGGATGGACCAGATCGAGTGGGTCCGCACCGCCATGAGGCAGCTTGACTTCAACACGCCGGTGCACAACCTCCTTTACCTGATCACGATCATCTTCTTCTGCTACTTTTACACGTCCATCATCTTCAACCCGGTGGATACGGCCGACAACCTCAAGAAGTACGGCGGGTTCATCCCGGGTATCAGGCCGGGACGCAGGACGGCGGAGTACATCGATCGGATCCTCTCGCGAATCACCCTGGGCGGCGCGATCTACCTGGGGCTGGTGGCGCTTCTGCCCACCTTCCTGATCAGCGGTGTCAGCGTGCAGACCATTCCATGGATCGGACCCGCGCTTCAGAGGGGGATGCCCGACTGGATCACGCAGGGGCTGGGCGTCCAGTTCTACTTCGGCGGCACCTCCTTGTTGATCGTGGTGGGCGTGGCCATGGATACAGTGCAACAGGTTGAATCACAGCTCATCATGCGGCATTATGACGGGTTCCTGAAGGGCTCCCGCGTGAGAGGCCGGCGCGGATGAGGCTTGTTCTTCTGGGGCCCCCGGGGGCCGGCAAGGGCACGCAGGCGGCCGCCGTGCAGCAGGTTCTGGGTGTTCCTCACATCTCCACGGGGGATATGCTGCGGGGGGCCATCGCCGCCGGCACGGCCGTGGGGCTCAAGGCCAAGGCGATCGTGGAGGCGGGCAACTTGGTGCCGGACGACGTGATGGCCGACATGGTAGGAGAGAGGCTGGCGGCCCCCGACGCGAAGGCGGGGTTCCTCCTGGACGGATACCCGCGCAACGTGGGTCAGGGCGAGATGCTTCAGTTGATATTGAATCGGATGGGCCGGGCGCTCGATCACGTGCTGTACCTGATGCTGGATGACGCCGAGATCGTGAAGAGGCTGTCCGGGCGCCTCGCGTGTGTCAAGTGCGGCGCGCCGTATCACATGACAGGGGCGCCGCCGAAAAAGGCGGGCGTCTGCGACGTCTGCTCGGGCGTCCTCCTCACGCGGCCGGACGACCGCGAGGAGGTGGTCGTGCAACGCCTGAAGGTGTATCGAGGGCAGACCGAGCCGCTGGTGGATTACTACCGCGGGCGGGGCCTGCTCAGGGAGATCGACGCCTCGGGGACAGTAAAGCAGGTGGAGGCGCGCTTGCAGGCTGCGCTTGCCGGGGCCTTGTCGCGATGATTTACGCCAAGTCATGGTCCGAGCTGCAGACGATGAACCAGTGCAACTCGATCGTGCTGGACATCCTGCGCCGGCTTGCCGATAAGGTGGCCCCGGGGGTCACGACGGCCGATCTGGATCAGATGGCCGATGAGTGGACTTACGAGGCCGGCGCGCTGCCCGCCTTCAAGGGATATCGCGGGTACCCGGCGACGCTGTGCGCATCGGTCAACGACGAGGTCGTGCATGGCATTCCCGGGGGCCGGGAGCTCAAGGAAGGAGACATCATCGGGCTCGACATGGGCGTGATCCTCAACGGCTACTTCGGGGACTCGGCCATCACCGTCCCGGTGGGCAAGGTGAGGCCCGAGGCGATGCAGCTTCTTGACGTCACCGAGAAGTCGCTCCAGCTCGCCATCGAGAAAGCCATGATCGGCAACAGGATCTCCGATATCGGACATGCCGTGGAGTCGTATATCAGCAAGTTCGGGTACACCGTGGTGCAGGAGCTCACGGGGCACGGCATCGGCCGCGCGCTGCACGAGGATCCGCAGGTGCCCAACTACGGCGAGCCGGGGCGCGGCCCCCGGATCACCGAGGGGATGGTTCTCGCCATCGAGCCGATGGTGTGCGCCGGCGGCAACGATGTCGTGCTGGCCCAGGACCAGTGGACCTACTCGACGGCCGACGGGAGCCTGTCGGCGCATTTCGAGAGATCGGTTGCCGTGACGCCTCAGGGCCCCTGGGTGCTGGGCGAATCGCCCGCGCCGGGCCGGTGACGCGGATTGGGGAGTATGACCAAAGAGGATGCGATCCAGGTGGAGGCGGTGGTGGTAGCGCCCCTGCCCAACGCCATGTTCCGGGTGGAGTTGGAGAACAAGCACAAGGTCCTGGCGCACATCTCGGGCAAAATGAGGAAGAACTTCATCCGAATCCTGCCGGGGGATCGCGTGCTAGTGGAGCTGTCGCCCTACGACCTGACACGTGGACGGATTGTTTATCGCTACAAGTGAGCCGGCCTGAAGCAACGGGGCGGGGGTGACCGCATGAAGGTCCGCAGCAGCGTCAAGAAAATGTGCGAGAAGTGCAAGATCATCCGGCGGCGCGGTGTCATCCGGGTGATCTGCGAGAACAAGAAACACAAGCAGCGGCAGGGATGAGGAGGTAACCGGTGGCGCGAATCGCGGGCGTGGACCTTCCGCAGGGCAAGCAGGTCGAGATCGGCCTGACGTACATCTACGGGATCGGCCGCTCGCGGTCCCAGCGTATCTTGATGAAGGCCGACGTGAAAAAGGACACCAAGGTGAAGGACCTCTCCGAGGAGGAGGTGACGCGCATCAGGAAGGTCATCCAGGACGAGGGCGGGGTCGAGGGCGACCTGCGCAAGAACGTCCAGATGGACATCCGGCGCCTCATCGAAATCGGGTCCTATCGAGGATACAGGCACCGCCGGAACCTCCCGGCGCGGGGCCAGCGGACCCATACCAACGCGCGCACCCGCAGGGGGCCGCGTGTGGCGATCGCCGGCAAGAAGAAGACCGTCGGCAAGAAAGGATAGGCTGTCATGGCCGGGGGCAAGAAGAAGGGGGGCGGCAAGAAGAAGGAAAAGCGCAACGTCCCGATGGGCGTGGCGCACATCCACGCCTCGTTCAACAACACGATCATCAGCATCGCGGACATGGAAGGGAAGATCGTCGCGTGGAGCAGCGCGGGCCAGCACGGTTTCAAGGGCTCCCGCAAGGGGACACCCTTCGCAGCCCAGATCGCGGCGCAGGCCGCGGCCAGCGCCGCCAAGGAGCACGGCGTGCGATCCCTCGAGGTGCGCGTGAAGGGCCCGGGCGCGGGCCGCGAGTCGTCCGTCAGGGCGCTTCAGGCCACGGGCATGGAGATCAAGTCGATCAAGGACGTCACGCCGATTCCGCACAATGGGTGCCGGCCGCCCAAGCGCCGAAGGGTTTGAGGAGGAGAATCAGTGGCACGTTATCGAGGTCCTGTCTGCAGGCTGTGTCGTCGCGAGGGGATGAAACTGTTCCTCAAGGGGGAGCGGTGCTTCAAGCCTTCCTGCGCGATCGAGAAACGCAACTACGCGCCCGGCCAGCACGGCAACAGGCGCGTGAAGATCCAGGCCTACGGCGTCCAGCTTCGCGAGAAGCAGAAGACCAAGCGGATCTACGGAGTCCTGGAACGACAGTTCAGGCGCCACTTTGCGGCGGCGGAGCGGCAGCGCGGCATCACCGGCGAGAACCTCCTCGGCATTCTGGAGCGCCGTCTCGACAACATCGTATACCGCCTGGGGTTCGCATCCTCGCGGTCTCAGGGCCGCCAGGTCGTCAGCCACGGACACATCCTGGTGGACGGCAGGCGCGTGGACGTCCCGTCGTTCGAAGTGAGGCCGGGCGCCGTCGTGAGCTTGAAGGAGACGAGCCGGAAAAACCTCCTCATCCTGTCGGCCATCGAACAGGCGCGCGCGCGGGGCGTGCCTCGCTGGCTGTCGCTGGAGGCCGAGAGCTTTCGCGGCACGCTGACGTCGATGCCGGCGCGTGAAGACATTACGCTGCCGATCCAAGAGCAGCTCATCGTCGAACTTTACTCGAAGTAGGACGCAACGTAAGGAGTTGCCCGATGCTGTGGAGAGGTTTTCAGAGGCCCAAGAGACTTGAGTGCAATCACGAGACCCTCGGTCCGACCTTCGGACTGTTCTACGCGCAGCCCTTCGAACGGGGCTTCGGCACGACGATCGGCAACGCTTTGAGGCGGGTGCTGCTCTCCTCCATTGACGGAGCGGCGGTGACGGCCGTCAAGATCGAAGGCGTCCTTCACGAATTCTCCTCGCTGCCGGGAGTGGTGGAGGACACCACCGACATCATCCTCAACCTGAAGCAGATCCCGCTCAAACTCAACGTGGACCACCCTGAGACCATCACGCTGCGCTGCGAGGGACCCCGGGAAGTGAAGGCGGGCGACATCGTGACTTCGGCCAACGTGGAGATTCTCGATCCGGAGGTCCACATCGCCACACTGAGCGAGGAGGGCCGGCTCCACATGGAAATGAGAGTGAAGCAGGGTCGTGGATACGTCTCCGCCGACCGCAACTTCGACGCGGACCTGGAGATCGGCTACATCCCGATCGATTCGGTCCATTCGCCCGTGCGCAAGGTCAACTACACCGTGGAGGATGCACGCCTCGGACAGACCACCGACTACGACAAGCTCACCGTCGAGGTGTGGACCAACGGCAGCGTACTGCCACAGGACGCCGTCGCGCTGGCCAGCAAGCTCATCAAGGACCACCTGAGCATCTTCATCAACTTCGAGGAGACGCTGGTGGCCGGTGAAGAAGAGATCAACAGCGAGGAGGAGCGGCTCAACGAGAATCTCTCCCGCAGCGTGGACGAGCTGGAGCTTTCGGTCAGGTCGTACAACTGCTTGAAGAACGCGAACATTCGGAGCATAGGGGAGCTGGTCCAGAAGACCGAGGCCGAGATGCTGAAGACCAAGAACTTCGGCCGCAAGTCGCTCAACGAGATCAAGGAAATCCTCACGAGCATGGGGCTCTCCCTCGGGATGAAGATCAACGACAGGCGCAGGACGCCGGCGGCCACGGCCGGGCAGCCTTGAGGAGATAGGCGATGTTCCACAACAAGGCCTTCCGGAAGCTGGGGCGCAAGCACTCACACAGGATCGCGACCCTGCGGGCGCTCTCCACGGCACTTTTCGAGCGTGAGCGGATCAGGACCACGCTGATGAAGGCCAAGGAGCTGCGGCCCTTCGCCGAGAAGCTGATCACGAAGTCCAAGCGCGACGATCTGCACGCCCGGCGCCAGGTGCTGCGGCACATACAGGATCGCGCCGTGGCCAAAAAGCTGTTCGACACGCTGTCGGCCAGGTACATGGAGCGAAACGGCGGCTACACGCGCATCCTGAAGCTGGGACGCCGGCAGGGAGACGGCGCGGAGATGGCCCTGGTGGAGCTGCTCGGCTCCGAGCCGGTCTTCAAGAAACAGGAAGAGGAAAAGAAGAAGCGGCCCGGCCTGGCCTCGCGCCTCATGAGCGGCAGGCGCACGAAGGCCGGCACCGCCCCTTCCCCGGATGACGCCCCCGGAGGCTCCTCACCGGAGGTCCCGGCGAAGGACAGGGAAGACTCGGCCCCCCGCCCGTCCAAGGCCAGGCCCAAGAGCGCGAAGAAGAAGTAACGCTCACTGAGAAGGGCGCTGATGCCACGGCGCGGCGACATCCACAAAATCCTCATCATCGGCTCAGGCCCGATCGTCATCGGGCAGGCCTGCGAGTTCGACTATTCGGGCACGCAGGCGTGCAAGGCGCTGCGCGACGAAGGGTTCGAGGTGGTGCTCATCAACTCGAACCCGGCCACTATCATGACCGACCCCGAGCTGGCCGATCGCACTTACATCGAGCCCCTCACCTCCGAGATCGTCTCCAAGGTCATCGAGCGGGAGCGTCCCGACGCCCTGCTGCCGACGGTCGGGGGACAGACGGCCCTCAACCTCGCCGTGAAGCTGGGCGAGGAGGGCGTGCTGGACGCCTTCGGGGTGCAGTTGATCGGGGCGCGCCTGCCCTCCATCGCGCTGTGCGAGGACCGACTGCTGTTCAAGAAGACCATCTTGAGGATCGGCCTCGATGTCCCGCGCTCCGGCCTGGCGGAGTCGCCCGCGGGGGCCGAGGAGATCCTGGCCATGGTGGGGTTTCCCGCCATCATCCGGCCGTCCTTCACACTGGGCGGCACGGGAGGAGGCATCGCCTACAACATTGAGGAGTTCCACGAGATTGTCTCGCGGGGGCTGGAGCTGTCCCCGGTCCATCAGGTGCTGGTGGAGGAGTCGGTGCTCGGCTGGAAGGAGTACGAGCTGGAGGTGATGCACGACCTGAAGGACAACTTCGTCGTCATCTGCTCGATCGAGAACTTCGACGCCATGGGCGTGCACACCGGCGACTCGATCACGGTGGCGCCCGCGCAGACCCTCACCGACAAGGAATACCAGCAGATGCGCGACGCCGCCATGCGGATCATCCGCGCGGTGGGCGTCGAGTGCGGCGGCTCCAACATCCAGTTCGCCGTGGAGCCCAGGACAGGCCGCATGGTGGTGATCGAGATGAACCCACGCGTGTCGCGTTCTTCGGCCCTGGCCTCCAAGGCCACGGGGTTCCCCATCGCGAAGATCGCGGCCAAGCTGGCGGTGGGCTACACGCTCGACGAGATCCCCAACGACATCACGAAGGAGACCCCATCGTCCTTCGAGCCGACGATCGACTACGTCGTGGTGAAGATCCCGAGATGGGCCTTCGAGAAGTTCCCTCGCGCCGACGCCACCCTCGGGGTGCAGATGAAATCGGTGGGCGAGGCGATGGCCATCGGCCGCACCTTCAAGGAGGCGCTTCAGAAGGGGATCAGGTCTCTGGAGATCGGCCGGCACGGTTTGGGGGCTGACGGAGCCGAGAAAATCGATCCGGCGCGCGTGCGCGAGCGGCTCACCATACCCAACTGGGAGAGGATCTTCTACATCCGGTACGCGCTGCAGGCGGGCATGTCGATCGACGCCATCGCGGAGCTGACCAGCATCGATCGCTGGTTCATCAAGAACATCGAGCAGCTCGTCACTCTCGAGGGCCAGCTCAGGGCCTTCGACCTCGACACGATCCCGCACGAGCTGATGCGCCGGGCGAAGAGGTGGGGCTTCTCCGACCGGCAGCTCGCGCATCTGCTGCGATCCGAGGAGGCCGGAGTTCGGGCCAGGAGGCTGTCGATCGGCGTGCGGCCGGTGTACAAAAGGGTGGATACCTGCGGCGCGGAGTTTCTGGCCCACACGCCGTACCTGTACTCCACTTACGAGGACGAGTGCGAGGCCGAGCCCACCGGCAACCGCAAGGTCTTGATCCTGGGGGGCGGTCCCAACCGGATCGGACAGGGGATCGAGTTCGACTACTGCTGCTGCCACGCCTCCTTCGCCCTGCGGGAGGAGGGGTACGAGACAATCATGGTGAACTGCAACCCGGAGACCGTCTCCACCGACTACGACACCTCCTCGCGTCTCTACTTCGAGCCTCTCACCTTCGAGGACGTGATGAACATCATCGACGTGGAGAGGCCGATGGGAGTGATTGTCCAGTTCGGCGGGCAGACGCCGCTGAACCTCGCGCTGGCTCTACAGGCGGCCGGAGCCCCGATCCTTGGCACCTCGCCCGACTCAATCGATCTGGCCGAGGACCGCAAGAGGTTCGGCGCATTGCTGCGGAATCTGGAGATCACCCAGCCCGAGTCGGGCACCGCGGTCAGCGTCGAGGAGGCCGTAGCGATCGCTTCCCGCATCGGCTATCCGGTGCTGCTGCGCCCCTCGTATGTGCTGGGAGGCCGCGCGATGTGCATCGCGTACGACCGGGAGTCGTTGCTCGACTACATGAGGCACGCCGTGGCGGCCTCCCCCGACCACCCGATCCTGGTCGACCGCTTCCTCGAGGATGCCTTCGAGTTCGACGTGGACGCGATTGGTGACGGGGCCGGCATCGTCATCGGCGGGATCATGCAGCACATCGAAGAGGCGGGAATCCATTCGGGCGATTCCGCGTGTGTCCTGCCGGCGTACAAGATCTCGCCGGAGAACCTGATGCGGATCAGGGAGATCACGGTCCAGCTCGGGATGGCCCTGAAGGTCAAGGGGCTCATGAACGTCCAGTTCGCCATCAAGGACGAGGTGATCTACGTGCTGGAGGTCAACCCGCGCGCGTCACGCACCGTGCCGTTCGTCTCCAAATCGATCGGCGTGCCGCTGGCGCGGCTGGCCGCCAAGGTCATGGTGGGCCGGACTCTTCAGGAGTTGGGGTTCACGAAGGAGGTTCCGCTGGATGGATGGTACGTGAAGGAGGCGGTGCTGCCGTTCATCAAGTTCCCGGGCGAGGATCCGGTACTGGGTCCGGAGATGCGCTCGACGGGAGAGGTGATGGGGATCGCCACATCGTTCGGCCACGCATTCGCCAAGGCCCAGACCGGCAGCGGATGCCCGCTACCGCTCTCGGGCACGGCCTTCATCAGCGTGAACGACTTCGACAAGGAGAACGTCGTGGGGATCGCGCGTGACCTGCAAAACCTGGGCTTCAGGCTGATCGCCACGCGCGGTACTGCGGCGCATCTGCAGGGACGCGGAGTGGCGGTGGAGCGGGTCTTCAAGGTCAACGAGGGGCGTCCCAATATCGTGGACCACATCAAGAACGGCGTCGTGGCGATGATCGTCAACACGCCTCTGGGGCGCGGCTCGTATTCAGACGAGCCGTCCATCCGCAAGTCGGCCACCCAGCACGGGGTCCCCTGCATCACGACGCTCTCGGCGGCGGCCGCGGCCGTGGCGGGGATCAGGGCGCTGAGAGAAGAGGCGCTGACCGTGAAGTCCCTCCAGGAATATCACGCGGCGCGGTGACACGCATCATCGTGTCCCCCTGATTGCGGCGATGAGATCCCTCGTGGCGTGGTCCTTGCCGTCCCCCACGATGGCAATGCGGCCGCCGTAGCTCCGCACGGTGGCGGCCTCGGGCACGGTGTCGATCGTGTAGTCGGTCCCCTTGCAGTGGATGTCGGGGCGGAGCGAGGCCAGCAAGGCGTCGCAGGTCGTCTCCTCGAAAACCACGACGTAGTCCACGCAAGCGATGGCGGAGAGGATCTCCGCGCGCTCCGTGGCGGGCATCACGGGACGCCCCTCGCCTTTCAAGAGACGCACCGAGGCGTCCGCGTTGACCCCCACCACGAGCAGGTCGGCCTCCAGGGCCGCGGCCTGCAGGTAGCGCACGTGACCGGCATGCAGCAGATCGAAGATGCCGTTGGCGAAGGCGATGGTCCGTCCGGCCCGGCGCTCGGCCGCGGCCACTTCAAGCAGGTCGGCAAGCGTCTTGATCTTGCCGGCTCCGAGCGCGCGCGTCATGGCCGCGGCGATCCGGTAAGGCCTGCCTTTCCCGCGATCGCATCCCTCAGCTCGTCCGCCGTGACCGTGGCGGTGCCGCGCTTCATCACCACGAGACCTGCGGCCACGTTGGCGAGTGATGCGGCCAGTCGAAAGGTGGCCCCCGCGGCCAGCGCGAGCGTGAAGGCCGCAATCACCGTGTCGCCCGCGCCGGTCACGTCGGCCACCTGATCGGAGCCGAAGACGGGAATGTCGAACGGCTTCACGCCGTCCTCCAGCAGGGTCATGCCGCGGCTTCCGCGGGTCACCAGCAGCGCGCTGCAGTCCAGCGCGGCCAGCATGCGGCCTCCCGCGTCCTCGACCCGCGCGCCCTCGTCGTCGAGCCGCGCGCCCAGCATCTCCTCGGCCTCCTCCAGGTTGGGGGTGCCCGCGGTGACGCCGCGGTACGCTCTCATGCGATGGCGCGAGTCGCACGTCACCGGGACGTCGTACAGGCGCGCCTGCGCGATCAGCCCGCGCGTCGCCTCCGGGGTGACGAGATCGTACCCGTAGTCGGACAGCAGGATCCCGTTCACTCCTTGCGAGAGAAGCGCGGCGGCCCTCTCCGCGGCGGCCAGGGCGCTTTCCGCCGCGACGGTTCGCGGCGTGCCCCGATCGATCCGGATCACCTGCTGGGGCCGCGAGTGGGGCAATCCGGCGAGAACGCGCGTCTTGGTGGGCGTGACGTACCCGGAGAGCGTGACCAGCGCCGACGTGTCGATGCCCGCCGCGCGCAGAAGCGCCGCGAGCCGGCGACCCGCATCGTCGTCTCCCACGACGCCGACGGGGAGCGGCTCACCCCCCAGGGCGCGCAGATTATTGGCCGCGTTGGCGCCGCCGCCCGGCATGGCGTCCATCCTCTTGTGATCGATGATGAGCACCGGTGCCTCGCGCGAGACGCGTACGATCTCTCCGTACAGGAACTCGTCGAGCACCAAGTCGGCCAGCACGGCCACCTTCGTCCCGGTGAATCGGTCGATGAGCGGCAAGAGGAGATCTCTCACCGGCCTTGCTCCCTCTCGAGGATCCATTCCACCGCCTCCATCAGATCGGCAGCCACGTGAGCCGGAGCGAGGCCGCGCTTCGCCATCCTGTACTGCAGATCCCCCTTGCCGTACCCGGTCAACACCAGGACCCCCGTGGCGCCCGCGTTGCGCGCCGCCTCGATGTCGAGCACCGTGTCGCCGATCATGTAGGAGGCGGAAAGATCCACTCCGTGCTCCTCCGCCGCGCGCTTCAGCAGCCCGGGCCGCGGCTTGCGGCAGTCGCAATCCTGTCTGAAGGGAGGCTCGCCCTCCTTGGGATGGTGCGGGCAGAAGTAGATCCCGTCGACACGGGCGCCGCGCTCCGCCAGCCACCGCGTCAGCGTGGCGTGCACCTCGTGAAGCAGCGCCTCGTCGAACAAGCCGCGCGCCACTCCGGACTGGTTGGTGATGACGAAGGCCAGCAGTCCGGCCTCGTTGATCCTGCGGATGGCCTGGGCCGAGCGGGGCAGCAGCCGGTAGCGATCGATGTGGTTGACGTAGCCCACCTCGTCGCTCACCGTGCCATCGCGGTCCATGAAGATCGCGCGCCGATTCATGCCCTCTCCCGACCGGCGGCCATCTTCGCCGCGCGACAGCCGCCCTCACGGGGACGCCTTTTCCATCGTTTGTGCATCCAGAGCCAGCACTCGGGGCGCCGGCGCACCTCCTCTTCGATGATCCGGGTGCATTCCTGCGTGACGGCCCTCACGTCCGACTCCCTGTCTCCCGCCACCGCGATCTTCTCCACGGGCACCTCCGGAAGATAGGTGATCCGGTACTTCCCGCCCGGGATCGGCACGCCGAACACCGGGACGATCGGCGCACCGGTCTTGAGGGCAAGCACACCCAGAGCGGGAGTGGTGGCCGCTGGCCGTCCGAAGAAGTCCACGAAGACATGCTCCGCGCCCCGCGTGTCCTGATCGATCACCATGGCGACGCACCAGCCGTGCTTGATCGCCTTGAGGATCCCATGCACGGCCCGGTGCTTGTGGATCACCTCGTTTCCCGAGGCGGCGCGTCCCATGAAGAGCAGATTCTCCAGATACGGGTTGTCGAGAGGGCGCGTCACCATGGCCATCGGGTAGCCGAGCCAACCCTGCATCAACGCCACCATCTCCCAGTTGCCGAAGTGCCCGGAGACGACGAAGACTCCCTTGCCTTTCAGAAACGCATTGCGGAGGTGCTCGACCCCTTCGTATGCGACGAGCCGATCGAGGTCGCGCGGCTTCATCCACCTCATGAGGAGGCAATCGACCGCCACCGCCCCGAAGTGCGCGAAGACGCGGCGCGCGAGGCGCCTGTGCTCGCTCTTTCGCAGCGCGTCGCCGTACGCCGCCGCCAGGTTCTGGAGCGCGACGCGGCGGTGCTCGCCGTCCAGCAGCCAGGCGACGCGCCCCGCCGCCCGCCCCGCCGCGAGCGCGGCGCGCCGCGGGAGCAGCCTCAGGCCCCACGAGATCCAGAGAATCGGCGCGTACTCGATCAGCGCCCGAGCTCTCGTCATGGCACGGCCCGACGCAGCAGCTCGGCGAAGCTGTCTTCCTCGTCAACGGCGGCCTCGATCCTCAGCGCGTAGAGCCCCTGCGGTCGCCGGGGGCCGAGCCTCGCCGCGTCCTTCTCGGTCGTCAGGAGCAGATCCGCGCGCGCGCGGGCCGCAGCGGCCGTCACCTTCTCCAGATCGCCCGTGCTGTAAGAATGATGATCGGGGAACGCAGCGATCCCCACGACAGACGCACCGGCCGCTTCGGCGTCCGCGAAGAAGCGGTCGGGTTGGGCGATCCCCGCGAAGCAGAAGATCTTCGCCCCCCGCAAATGGGCGAGCGAGCCGACTCTCCCCGAGG
>JAWPNA010000472.1:0-9539 GCA_045402695.1 Acidobacteriota bacterium | reverse complement strand
GTCGGGAAGGCCGGTACGCACCCAGTCATAATGGGAATCTCCCGTGGCATTCTTGAACGGGAAGACGGCCAGCGAGACCGAGGGAGGAGCCGCGGCCGAGGGAGCAGAACCCTTCGCCCGAAGGAGGTACGCAAGCGATGACAGCGCGATCACCAGCGCGGCCGCGGCAGTCGCCGCGGTCTTCCACGTCACGAGCCGGCGCCACGCCACCGCGGCCTTCTGCCGATCCAGGTCGCGCAGCAGTTCGTCGACGCTCTGATAGCGCGCGGCCGCGTCACGCTGCATCGCCCGCGCGACGATGCCGGAAAGCCATCCCGGCACCTCCGGCCGCGATTGCTTCACGGGAGGTGCGTCTTCGTGGATCCGCTTCATCAGGACGGAGAGTGTGCTGCCGGTCGACACGAACGGCAGGCGTCCAGTGAGGATTTCGTAGATCATCACTCCGAGCGAGTAGATGTCGCTGCGGTGATCGGGGGTCTCGCCGCGTGCCTGCTCAGGGGACATGTAGTCGATCGTCCCGATGAGCATCCCGGTATCGGTCATCGTTCCGCCGGTGTCGAGCGAGCGGGAGATGCCAAAGTCGGCGATGTACGCCGTGCCCTCGCCGTCCAGCAGGATGTTCGGCGGCTTGAGATCGCGGTGGACGACCCCCGCTTCGTGTGCCGCCCGCAGCGCCTCGGCGATCTGCCTCAACAGCGGCAGCGCACGCTCGGCCGGCAGGGGACCCTCCTTCTCGAGAAGCAGCTTCAGGTTGGTCCCCTCGACATACTGCATCGAGATGAATTTGACGTCGCCGGCCTCGCCCAGGTCGTGGATCCGCAGCACGTTCTTGTGCGTGACCTGGCTCGCCAGGAGAATCTCTCGCTTGAAGCGCTCCAGCACCTCGGGACGAGACGCCATCTCGGGCCGGATCACCTTCAACGCGACGGTGCGGTTCAGCTCCAGGTCCTGCGCCTTGTAGACGGCGCCCATGCCCCCCTGCCCCAGGATTGAGAGGATCTCGTAGCGAGGGCCCAGCCGAGCGCCGGGGGCCATCCGGCCCGCGGATGCCGACCCGCCGGCGGAGGTGTCCGTGGATGCGGTCCCGGGAGCGACGGTGGGGAACTCGGTGCGGCTCCCCGATCGAGTCTTGTCGGAGAGTTCCCCCCCGCACGCGCCGCAGTTGACGGCGCCCTCAGGATTCGACCTCCCGCAGGAGGGACACGTCATGGGATCAGGGCATCCATCGGCAGGACCATTGACCCGATCCTAGCATGCATTATTCACGCGTTCCCTCGACGAAATGGGCGTGGTACTGTTGCCCTCCGATGCTGGAGAACCAGGACACACTCTTCATGAGAGAGGCCCTGAAGGAAGCGCGCCACGCCGCGAGGCTGGGAGAAGTCCCCGTGGGCGCGCTGGTGGTGTCGGCCGACGAGCGCGCGACCGTCATCGGACGCGGACACAACCTCACCATCGCGAGGCACGACCCCACGGCGCACGCCGAGGTGGTCGCGTTGAGGCGAGCCGGCCGCAGGATGCGCAACTACAGGCTTGCTCGGACGACGCTGTACGTGACGTTGGAACCGTGCCTGCTGTGTCTGGGCGCCATCGTGCAGGCTCGCGTGGGGCGCGTCGTGTACGGCGCGGCCGATCCCAAGCGCGGCGCGATAGCGCTGTCCCGCAGCCGGGGGGTCGCGGGCCTTCTGCACCACCGGTTTCGCGTCACGGGCGGCGTCCTCGAGAAGGAGGCAGCCGCGCTGCTGACGGAGTTCTTCAGGGCTCGACGGTGACCGGTGCCGCGCCCGGCGGGATGGACACGGTCGATCTCGCGGTGATCGGCGCCGGAGCCGCTGGGCTGATGGCAGCAATATGCGCGGGCCGCGCGGCGACTGGCCGTTCCATCGTGGTGCTCGACTCCGCCCGCAAGCTGGGCGCCAAGATCCTCGTATCGGGGGGCGGCCGCTGCAACGTCACCCACGATCAAGTGGATGAAACCGCATTCTGCGGATCGTCGCGCCCCGCGATCAGGAGGGTGCTGCGCCGGTTCGACGTGCCCGACACCATCGCGTTTTTCGCAGACCTGGGCGTGGAACTGTCGCGCGAGGAAACCGGCAAGCTCTTCCCAGCCACTGGCCGCGCGGGCACGGTGCTTGAGGCGCTGCTTTCCGCGGCGCGCGGCGCGGGCGCGCGCCTGAGCCATCCCTGCCGGGTGGAGGCCGTGCTCCGCGAAAAGCAGGGCTTCCTGGTCCGGGGGCCGGCCCAGGGTGCGGCGCGATGGGGAGCGCTGCGCGCGAAGCAGATCATCCTGGCCACGGGCGGCAGGAGTCTTCCGAAGAGCGGATCGGACGGGCATGGCTTCGACATCGCGCGCAGCCTAGGCCACACGACCACGCCGCGCATCTTTCCCGCGCTGGTGCCACTCACGCTGGCCGCGGGTTCTTTCATCAGGGGTCTGAGCGGTGTCAGCGCGCGCGTGACGATCGAGGCGAAGACCGGCGCGGGCCGGAGGATCGCGTCGTTGACCGACTCGATCCTGTGCGCGCACTTCGGCGTGTCGGGCCCGGCCGCCCTCGACATCAGTCGTCACTTCATCGACGCGGCGGCCGATGACCCGGGAGCGAGACTGACGGTGAACTGGCTGCCCGGCGAGACGATGGAGTCTGTCGACGGGATGCTGCGGGGCCTGGGCGCGATCAGCCCGGGACGGTGGCTGCGCGGGCGCCTGCCCGAGCGGCTGGCGCGCGCTCTGTGCGACGAGGCCGGCGTGGACCCGTCCGTCCCCGGCTGCCGGCTCAGACGGGAGCGCCGGAGGGTGCTCGCCTGTCTGCTGGTCGAGACGACCTTGCCGGTCGCGGGCCACCGCGGCTTCACGCACGCCGAGGTCACCGCCGGCGGTGTGCCTCTGTCTGAGATCCACCTCGACACGATGCGATCGCGCCGGCAGCCGGGCCTGAGTCTGTGCGGGGAGATCCTCGATGTGGACGGCCGCATCGGCGGACACAACTTCCAGTGGGCCTGGGCGAGCGGCTACGTCGCGGGGATCTCGATCTGGACCTGACCACCGCCTGAGATTGTCCGAGACAGCGGCCTTGCCGCTCGTACGGCCCCCTGGTAGACTGACGCCTCCGAAAACTGCCAGATCAGCGGAGAGGTACCGAAGTGGTCGCAACGGGCCCGCCTCGAAAGCGGGTTAGGGCCTAAAGCCCTACGTGGGTTCGAATCCCACCCTCTCCGCCACACGCCTGACGGGAGTATCTTCAGTGAGAGCGCAAGACCGTCCGCCATACAGTCAGTCGATTCCGAGGCCCGCCACGGGCAATCCGGCGGATCAGAGGTTCTATGCCATCGCCGAGTGGTACCTCGAGGCAATGATGCGCCTGAACCCCTATGCCGCAACCTACCTCGGCTTTCACAAGTTCGATCACCTGATGGACGACATGAGCCCCGAGGGGCTCGCTGAGAAGCTCTCGTTCTACGAGGAGGCACGGCGCCGGTTCGCCTCCGTGGACCGCTCCGCGCTTAGCGTGGGGGCGGCCATCGATCTGGATCTCATCGCCACCGACATCGAGTCCGGCCTCTTCGGCATCAGGGAGCTGAAGCCCCACGAGAACGACCCGCAGCTCTACAACGACATCATCGGCTACGGGACGCTGTACCTGACGATCCTGGAGCCTGGCTCACTCGACTGGCCCGCGCGGCTCGAAGCGCTGATCTGCCGGATGAGGGAGCTGCCGGATTTCCTGGCGGCGGCCAGAAAGAACCTCAAGCACCCCGCCCGCGTGCTGACGCAGTTCATCATCGAGCAGAACCCAGGCAACATCGCCTTCGTCGAGCAGGTGCTGCCGCCGCTGTTCGCCGGCCACCCGGGCTTGAAGGCGGAGTTCGAGAAGGCGCAGCCGCGCGCGCTGGCGGCGTTGCGCGACTACCAGCGGTTCCTCGAGACGGACCTGAAGGAGCGCTCCACGGGTGACTGGCGCCTGGGGAAGGAGCTCTGGAGCCGGAAGCTCCATCTCTCCTTGCAAAGCGATCTGACCCCGGAGGAGATCCAGCAGAGGGCCTGGGACTACCTCCAGAAGGAGCGGCGCGAGATGCTCGAGCTGGCGCGGCCGCTGCATGAATCGTTCTTCCCGGGCCATCATCACGCCGAGACCGGTGACGATCTCGTCAACGCCGTGGTGACGGAGGTGATCGGGGAGGTCTCCAAACGCCACTCGACGCCGGATCGCATGCTCGAGGACTGCCGCGGATGGATCGGGAAGATCAAGGACTTCATCCGCGAGGCCGACCTCATCACCCTGCCGCCTGAGTCGGACAACTTCGTCATCGAGCGCACGCCCGCGTTTCTGGACGGAATGGCGGTGGCGTTCTTCAATCCGGCGCCGGCGTTCGAGCCCCACCTGAAGAAGTCGTACTGGATCTCCTCCATTCCGAAGTCGGGCGACGAGGCTACGGATGCGCACCGCGTCGCCTCATACCTCCGCGAGTACAACGATTACGGCCTGCAGAACCTGTCGATCCACGAGGCTTTCCCGGGCCACTATGTCCAGTTCTACTACGCGCTGAACTCCCCCATCGCCTCCATCTACAAGAAGGTCTTCAGCAGCGGCACGTTCGCCGAGGGATGGGCCGTTCTCTGCGAGGAGCAGATGTTCGGCGCGGGGTACGCTGCCGCCGAGCCCGAAGCCCTGCTCATCCACAAGAAGATGAACCTGAGGTCGCCCATCAACGCGATCCTGGACTCCAGGCTGCACACCGGCGGCGGCGACGAAGTGGAAACTGACCAGTGGGCGCTCACACTGATGCGGCGCTTCGGATTCCAGGAGGAGACGGAGGCGCTCGGCAAGCTGCGCCGCGCCAAAGTGTCCTCGACCCAGCTCTCGACCTACTTCGTGGGTTTCCTGGAGCTTTCGGATCTGATGGAGAGCTACAGGCAGGCAGTCGGCCCGGCGTTCGTACTCAAGGAGTTCAACGAGAGACTCCTCTCGTACGGCACCATCCCGCCGCGCGCCGTGCGCCGTCTGATGCTGGCGTAGACATGCTGAGTCTGAAGTCCTGAGACTCATAGGGATCTGATCAACAAGATCGGCGGGTTGCGATGCGCCGAGGATCAGGCGACGCGCGAGGACTCCACCATCAGCTTGAGGAACTCGCCGTTGGACTTGGTGGTCCCCATCTTGTCGAGCAGCAGTTCCATTGCCTCCACCGGCGAGAGCTGGTTGAGCACCTTGCGCAGGATCCAGATCTTGTTCAACTCTTCGCGCGTGAGCAGCAGCTCCTCCTTGCGGGTGCCCGAGCGGGTGATATCTATGGCCGGAAATACGCGGCGGTCCACCAGCGCCCGATCCAGGTGCAGCTCCATGTTGCCGGTGCCCTTGAACTCCTCGAAGATAACGTCGTCCATGCGGCTGCCTGTGTCGATGAGCGCGGTGGCCACGATCGTGAGGCTGCCGCCCTCCTCGACGCAGCGCGCCGCCCCGAAAAACCGTTTGGGCTTCTGCAGGGCGTTGGCGTCGATGCCGCCGGAGAGCACCTTACCCGAGGGGGGCGAGACTGCGTTGTAGGCTCTCGCCAGTCTCGTGACGCTGTCGAGCAGGATCACGACGTCCTTCCCGTACTCCACGAGCCTCTTCGCCTTCTCGATCACCATGTCGGCGACGTGCACGTGCTGCGTGGCCGGCTCATCGAACGTGGAGGAGATCACTTCTCCGTCCACGGTGCGCTCCATGTCGGTGACTTCCTCGGGACGCTCGTCGATTAGCAAAACGATGAGGATCACCTCGGCGTGGTTCATGGTGATCGAGTTCGCGATCGCCTGCAGGAGCATCGTCTTGCCGGTCCGCGGCGGTGCGACGATCAGGGCCCGCTGTCCCTTCCCGATCGGCACGAGCAGGTCCATCACGCGCCCGCTGAGGTTCTCGGGCGCCCCCTCGAGGCGGAGCTTTTCGTTGGGGTACAGAGGCGTGAGGTTGTCGAAGAAGATCCGTGCGCGCGCCTTCTCCGGGGGCTCGAAATTCACCGCCTCGACTTTCAGCAGGGCGAAGTAGCGCTCCCCCTCGTTGGGCGGTCGGATCTGGCCCGAGATGGTGTCGCCTGTCCGCAAGTCGAACTTCTGTATCTGCGAGGGCGAGACGTACACGTCCTCCGGGCCGGGCAGGTAGTTGTTCTCCGGAGCCCGCAGGAAACCGAACCCGTCGGGCAGGACTTCCAGCACGCCTTCCAGGAAAATGAAACCGCTCTTCTCGGTCTGGTGCTTCAGAATCTGGAACACCAGGTCGTGCTTCTTGACCCCGGTGGCCCCGGGGATCTCGAGGGCCTTGGCGATGTGGACGAGGTCCGCGGCCGAAGCCTGCTTGAGATGCTGGAGCGTGTAGGTGGTCTTGCCTTCGTGCTGCTGGGCCGGGGGTGAGTGCGGGGCGTTGGGGGCGTTGGGGGCGTTGGGAACAAGGGGAGCCGCCGTGGCCGGCGGCTCCGCCATAGCGATCTTGCCTGGTCCCAGCTCCCTTGGACCCCTGTTCCTTCTTCCATTCATGGATCGGGCTCGCTGCGTCAGGTGCTCAGAAACTCCCGCAGCTTCTTGGACTTCAGCGGGTGCTGGAGCTTCTTGAGCGCCTTGGACTCGATCTGCCGGATCCGCTCGCGGGTGAGCTGCATCACGCGGCCCACCTCCTCCAGTGTGTAGTTGTGCTTCTCCCCGATGCCGAACCGCATCCGGATCACCCTCTCCTCCTTGTCGGAGAGAGTCTTGAGCGCCTCTTGGATCTTCTCCGTGAGGTCCCGGTTGACGGCCTGCTCGAAGGGCGACTCCACCTTATCGTCGGAGACGAATCGCAGCAGCCCGCCGCCCTCGTCATCCTCGGTGTTCCTCTCGAAGAAGATCGGGTCCTTCACCAGCTCCAGGATCTCTTTGATCTTGGCCACTGGCATGTGCATCTTGCGCGCGATCTCCTTCGAGGAAGGCTCGCGGCCCATCGCCTTGGTGAGCTCGCGCACCGCGTCGGATACCTTCTTATACTTCTCGTTCATGTGCACTGGGATCCGGATGATGCGCGATTTGTCCGCGATCGCCCGATCCATCGCCTGCTTGATCCACCAGAACGCATAGGTGGAGAACTTGTAGCCGCGGCGGTACTCGAACTTCTCGACCGCCTTCATCAGGCCCAGGTTCCCCTCCTGGATCAGGTCCATCAGGGAGAGACCCTGGTTGACGTACCGCTTGGCGATAAAGACCACCAGCCGCAGATTGGCGCGAATCATGTCTTCACGGGCGTGATCCAGCAGGTCGCGGGCGTCCACGGCCTGCTTGGCCCGCTCCTTTAGCTGCTCGGCGGTCATCCCGGCGTCGCGGGAGGCGCGGCGGGTCTCGTTGCGCAGCCCCTGTATCCGCGTCTGGATCTTCTCCATCCGCGGCCTGCTGATCACCTTCTTGCGGGCGCCGCGGCGGGGCGAGTTCCTTGAGGCGGCGGGCACGCCCTCCACGCGCAGGCCGGCTCTGAGCCTCAGCGAACGAATCTCCTCCTCGATCTCCCGGATCCGGCGGGCGTCCGTGGCCAAGCGGTTCACGAAGCGGTCCAGGTGCTGCCGGGGAATCTCGCCCCTGACGTAGGTGTTGTTCACATCCACGGGGACAAGCTTCTTCCACAGAGACAGCGTCTTGCGGATCACGAAGTCAAGCTGTTTCTTGCCCAGCTCCATCCGCTTCGCCAACTCCACCTCGCGCTCTTTCGTCAAGAGCGAGGAGGCACTCATGTCGCGGAAGTAGATCGAGAGCAGTCCGGCCTGGCGATCGTCGTCGGCCTTCTCGGGCTCCTTCTCCTGCTGGGTCTCGTGCGCGTCGGCAGGCGCCTCCACAACCGCCTCCTCGGCGCCTTCATGCGCCTCGGTGGCGTCCACGGTCTCGGCGACCTCGGGAGTCTCCACGGGGTCCAAGGTGTCGGACGCTTCGCGATCGATGAACGTGCCCTCGAACGGCGGTGCATCGTCGAAGGTCAGCTCCCCGCGCAGCGCCGGATTGTCCACACCCGGCACCGGAGCGGATCGAGGCTGGACATCCGCCGGCCAGGGGCCGCGACCCCAACCGTCCTCGTTCAGATCGAGATCGTGCTTGTCCACTTCATTCACCTTCCGTTTCCGGTTCATCAGAACCGGATTGCCCGTCTTCATTCATGCCTCCCATGTAGCCCCGCAGGCATCGAAGCCTTGCAGGCTGCCCCCGGTCCCTGCCTCGCGTGTTGCTCCCGCCTGGATCCTGGGAGGCGGACTCTGGGCTGCTCGGGTCAGAGGAACCGGCTGATTAGAGAATGAGAAAGAAGAGAATCCCTCGACTGTCGGTGCTCTCAAGCATCGGAGTTTGACGGGACCAAACTTCACACGGGCCTCAGGCATCCTCGGCGAGATGTCGGTGGCGCCGATCATCCACTCGCCCCGCCGTGTCGCGGTCGCGCCGATTCTCTCAACGTCTGATAGGACTTCGGGTTTCAACTCCGCTGAGAATCCCGGCGCCCTCGTACAGTTCTCCCGTGCGCTCTACCTCCGTCCTGATTGCCGGCCAGCAGGCCATTCCCGCCGCACGTGTCCCGGGATAATCAATGCGCTACAAGGGATGTTCGGGCCTGCGCGATTCCACTGCTCCAGGGGGTTGGACGCGGACGCGGCCCCCGCGAAGCCTTGACGTGCCTGTAGTTGCCGGTGACTATACGCCGCTGTCATGGGGCTGTCAAGGTGTGCTTGGAGGTTTTTTTCGCCTCCGTTCCCACGGCTAACGGCTTGAGCCAGAGGCTCTTACAGTGAATGCCCCAAATCACGCGGCCTGCCTTGACATCCAGGGGCTTCGCGGCGCGCGGCTCACGCTGTCTTCCCGTCCGAGGGCTACCTTATCAACGGGTTGAATCGTTCGCCAGTTTACGAGGAGCGTGTCCGAGCCCCAAGCACGATGGCTCTACCGAGAGCGGCCAGGTCCGCGGCTGCGATCCGATGGGGGCAGGTGGGAAGATCTTGACCTGTAAGGACTTGTACCGAAGAGGAGCACTTAATTGGGAGAGTCCCGTCCCAGCTTCCGGCCACCACCACAACCGGCTTTCCCGCCCTCGCGGCGGCGTCCAGCACCGCCCCCGTGACTTTGCCGTACAAGCTCTGGGAGTCGAAAGACCCCTCGCCTGTTACTACCAGGCTGCAAGCCGCCAGCTTCCCGGCAAACCCCATCATCTCCATGAGGGAGACCGCACCAGGTTTGAGGGAGGCATTCAGGAAGGCGGCGGCGCCAGCGCCCAACCCACCGCCCGCACCGGCTCCCGCCAGCTTGCCGGCCCAGCCGCTGTCGCCGCGCTGCCGTGCGGCCAGCGCCGCTTCGAGAACGCCGAGGCCGCGCTCAAGCTCCGCGACCTGTTCCTCGCTAGCCCCCTTCTGGGGGCCGAAGAGCCTCGCCGCGCCCCGCGGGCCGAGCAGCGGGATCTCCACGTCACATAGCGCCGTGAAGCTGGCCGAGGCCATCAATGGATGGACCATCGAGGCGTCGACCGAGACGATGCGTGAGAGATCCTTGCCGCGTCCTCCGATCTCGT
>JAWPNA010000262.1:0-2885 GCA_045402695.1 Acidobacteriota bacterium | reverse complement strand
TGCCACCCAAGGCGGGAGCCGGATGCGGTAATGCCGCACGTCCGGATCTGGGGAGGGGGTGCCCCGTGAGGGGCATTCCTACTCCGACAAGACTGGGGAGCACTCCAGAGCACTGGGGAGCACTCCAGAGCACAACGAATTGACCACAAGGCAACGAAGTTCCAGACAGTTACGACGAAAGTCGCGCGCCATCAGTAGGTTAAAAAAACCACCCGAATCGGGTTCAAGTCCCGTCGCTCCCGCCAAACACCTGAAAATAAATAATTTATGGTGATGTTGATCGAAGCCATCACAGAATGGTGTACAGTGCGCCATCCCCCTCCCGGGGAGGGGCTGGGAGCTAACGATGAAGACCACCAGTAGGAAGAAGACAGTACTTGGGCGACCTGAGTCTACCGCGGCGAACCTCCCTGCTGGTGTGCGCGCGGATCTCGATGCCCGTCTGGCTCGAATCGAAGGACATGTCTCCGCGATCCGCAGGATGCTGTCCGCTGGAGACGACTGCGACTCGCTACTCATCCAGGCATCGGCGGTGCGGTCTGCATTGAATGGTGTCCTTGTTGGTCTAATGCAAGAGCATCTCGAATCGTGCGTTGTCCCCTGCGCACGGAGCGGCAAGAGTGAGGAAGCGCTGGATCGTTTCAAGCAAGCTCTCGTGACGGTCTTGAAGAGATCATGACTTGTTGAACCAGCGGATGAGGCTCCTGAACGCAGGGGCGATCGGTTCTGCGGTCGGAGCGTCTATCTGTTGCGTGGGTCCGCTCTTGCTCGCAGCATCTGGCCTCGGCGGCGGGGCGCTGCTCCTAAAGTTCGAACCGTATCGATCCTACTTTCTGGCCGCGACCGCGGTCTTGCTGGGCGCGAGTTTCTATCTGACCTACAGCCGGCCTCGACCGGAAGACTGTGAACCCGGCTCAGTCTGCGCTCGGCCGTCGAGTCGAAGAGGGCAGAAGATTGTTCTTTGGATAGTGACTCTCCTTGTGTTGCTCATAGCTGGGTTCCCGTATTATGCGGAACTTCTTTTCTGAGGATTATCAGGAGGATTGCACGTGAAGAGGATCGTGATCTTGCTCATCAGCTTTGCAGCCGCGCTACCAGTTCTAGCCGCTACAAAAACGGTCGCTCTTGATATCAAGGGTTGGACGTGCGGCTCCTGCGCCGTTTCGACTCGGATCGCACTTAAGAAGCTCGAGGGCGTTGAAAGCGTCAAGACCGACCACGATAAGGCTGAAGCCGTAGTGACGTACGATGACGCCAAAGTCACACCTCAGCGCTTCGTTGAGGCCGTCGAGAAAATCGGCTATTCCGCGACGGTCAGGGGCGCGGTCGACGCCATGCCGGCGACTCGAGCTGCCTCTCAAGGAACGGCCCAAGCGGGCCAGCCGGAAGGAAACCTGCTTCCCGAGGACGTCAGTTTCTTCGAAGTTCCACTTGAGTGCGGCGCCGCAGCCAACCTTGGGTGCGGGTCGGCTGCCAAGCCAATCCTTCGAGAACTGGAGAAGGACACCAGGGTCGCGAGCGCAAGGATCAATCACCCAGGGACAGTGCTCGCCGTTGCCTGGAAGGAGCCGAACCATGCTCCATCCGGTATTCCATTCGTCGTCAGCGCCTTCGAGGGGAACGATTCCGAAGCTGTGACCCTCCGCGGGCCAGCCCGAGAAAGCGCCCTCCAGGAGTATAAGGTTGGACAGTGGTACGGGCCTGCGGAAGTTGACCGCCTGAGCGAACGGGAGGCTGAGGTTATCGCATCAAGGCTCGTCACCCGTGCCAGTCTCGGACTTGCACCTGACGTTGAAAAGGCGTTGACCCACGACCTATCTGCGGTCTTCGCGAAGCACCTGACGTGCGACTCTCCCTCTGATCGAGCCATCGTGGAAGATGAACTCGTGAAAGCCGCTGGCAAGTACCTGAATCCATCCCAGATGGAGCAACTGCGAAAGTCAGGAGAGCAGGGGGTCAGAGCATTACCCGGTGAGGCCAAGTGACCAAGGTCCTACCAGCTCAACATTTGCCCTCCACTTGCAAGGGAGGCTGCTCGCACCCCATACCTGGCAGTGACGTGACCATCTGTCCGGAGTCCAAGTCGATGGGACGAGGGATTGAGCTTGTCACCGTCAAGGCGCTCCTCAAGGCGAGTTCCTTGCGGCGCCTCGATGGAGCGAACTACTACTTTTGTCCCGCGCCCGATTGCGACGTTGTTTATTTTGACTCCACTGCCAGCTCGTGTTTTCGAAAGACCGAACTGCTAGTCAGGGTGGGCCAGAAGGAGTCTGAAGATCCGATCCCCGTCTGCTACTGCTTCGAATTCACGCTCGAGGATCTACGCAGGGACCTCACATCGCTGGGGGATACGGATATTCCGGAGAGGATCACCGAGGAGATCAGGGCAGGCCATTGCGCGTGCGAGGTGAAGAACCCTGAAGGCACCTGCTGCCTGGGCAACGTGCGTGACGCCGTGAAGCGGATCAGGTCCGAGATCACTCGGGAGACTCAAGGCCCGCCAACGAACACAACGAAGTGATCCCAGCATCTCGAAGAGGGACGACGGAGCAGGGCAACCCCTTGCTCGCCGCAGTGCGTCCAGATTTGATGCCTAGGTGATCTCGCGAGGCGCGTGACGCTTATGGGCGGGAAAGAGATTACCATGTCGAACAAGTGGCTAAGATTGACCGCGCTGTTCGTTTCAGCTCTGGCTCTCGTGACAGCTACCGGCGTTGTCTACATGAAGCTGGCTCCTCGTCAGAGAGGTACCATCAACAGGTGTGTAAAAGAGTGAAGGCGGTGTAGCCTTCCGGTTCGACCAAGAACCCGGGCACCATGCCCGAAGGAAGGAGACAACCGCCGTGGAAGAGAAGAGCACGAAGGGTACCGAAGCGTCAAGGGTG
>JAWPNA010000151.1:0-4531 GCA_045402695.1 Acidobacteriota bacterium | reverse complement strand
CGAGAGCGCGCCGCTGGAACTCGACGGCCTGTACCAGGATCTAGAGCCCGGGCGCTTCGTGATCGTCAGCGGTGAGCGCAGCGACATCGCGGAAACCAGCGGCGTGCTCGCCACCGAGGCCGCGATGATCACCGAGGTGATCCATGATGTGCGCCGCGAGGACGCCGCCGTGCCCCTCGGGGCGGCGGAGACAAAGTTGAAAGGCGGCAACGAAGACCAGGCCACCGCGCTGGCCGGCGACCGCAACCACACCTTTATCCGCCTGGACACGGCGCTCAGCTACTGCTACCGGCGCGACTCGGTGACGATCCACGGCAACGTAGTGAAAGCCACGCACGGCGAGACGCGAAACGAGACGCTCGGCGGCGGCGACGGGGCCAAGGCCTTGCAGTCCTTCACGCTCAAGCAAACGCCCTTGACCTACCTTGCTGCGCCCACGGCGGTCGGCGCCGAGAGCACGCTGCAAGTATTCGTGAGCGACGTGCGATGGTATGAAAAGGTGAATTTCATCGGCGTGGAGGCCAGCGACCACGCCTTCATCACCAAGACGGACGACAGCGGCAAGACAACGGTCACCTTCGGCAATGGCCGCGCGGGCGCACGGCTCCCCACCGGTACCGAGAACCTGAAGGCGCTCTACCGCAACAGCATCGGCAAACCCGGCAATGTGCGTGCAGGGCAGATCAGCCTGCTGTCGACGCGGCCGCGCGGGGTGAAGGAAGTGATCAACCCGCTGCGCGCCTCGGGCGGCGCGGATCGCGAAAACCGCGACCAAGCGCGCCGCAACGCGCCGCTGGCGGTCATGTCCCTCGACCGGCTCGTTTCCACGCCGGATTACTCCGACTTCGCCCGCAGCTTCGCCGGCATCGGCAAGGCGGATGCCGCGGATCTCAGCGACGGCCGCCGCACCGTCGTGCATGTGACGATCGCCGGCACCGACGACATTCCGATCGACACGGGGTCAGACCTGTACCGCAATCTGCGCCGCGCCCTGGTGGAGCTGGGCGACCCGTTTCAACCGTTGCGGCTCGTCACGCGTGAGCTGCTCGTCCTCGTGATCAGCGCCAGCGTGCGCATCGACCCCGACTATCGGTGGGAACGCGTGGTGACGGACGTTCGCACCAAACTGCTGGAAACTTTCGGGTTCGAGCGCCGCGAGCTCGCCCAGGATGTAAGCACCAGCGAGGTGCTGAGCGCCATCCAGTCGGTGCGTGGGGTGGTCTACGTGGACCTCGACGCTTTCGGCGCGGTACCGTCGACGACCGCCGATGCGGGGGCCGAGGAGGGGCGCAGGCCGCGAACCCCGGAAGAGACAGCGAGCGAGATTGTGCGCATCGTCGGGCAGGCACCCGAGCCGCGAGTCCTGGCCGAGTGGGCCCGTGTCGGTGCGACCGGCATCCTGCCCGCACAACTCGCCGTACTGGTGCCTGAGGTGCCGGCCACCCTGATCCTCAACCAGATCAAAGAGTGAGGCAGCCATGAGCGTTCAAAAGGACCGAATCGATCGCCTCTATCGCCTGCTGCCGGCGGTGCACCGCATGCGCGACAGCGACCTGGGCGAGCCCCTGCGCGGGCTACTGCAGGTCATCGCGGAGCAGGTCAACCTCGTCGAGGACGACATCGGCCAACTCTACGAGAACTGGTTCATCGAGACCTGCGAGGACTGGGTGGTCCCTTACCTCGCGGACCTGGTGGGCCATCGGACGGTGCACGAGGCGGGCGAGCCGGGCGACGTGTCGAGTGCGCAAGGACGTGCGCGTGACCGGATCCTGGTGCCGCGGCGGGAAGTCGCCAACACCATCCGTTACCGGCGCCGCAAGGGAACACTCGCGCTGCTGGAACTGCTCTCCACAGACGTGGCAGGATGGCCGGCGCGCGCCGTGGAGTTCTACCGCCTGTTGGCCCAGTCTCAATCGATTCGGCATCTGCATTTTGAGCGCGGGCGCACGGCGGACCTGCGCGCCGGCGAGGCCCTGGACCTACTGAACGGCCCCTTCGACGAGATGGCGCGCACCATCGACGTGCGCCGCATCACCTCGCGCTACATGCAGGGTCGGTGCAACATCCCCACCGTGGGCGTCTTCGTCTGGCGTCTCAAGACGTACTCGATAACCCATGCGCCGGCATACTGCTTCGAGGACGCGGGCCCTCATGTCTATATGTTCAGCGCCCTGGGCAACGATACGCCGCTCTTCGTGCGGCCCGAAGGGGAAGAGGATCCTGGCGCCATCGCCACGGAGCTGAATCTGCCGGTGCCGATCCGGCGGCGCGCGTTCGCCGCTCCGGCGTCGGACGTCGACGGGCGAACGGGCGAGGCATCGAAGGCCTTCTATGGCTTAGCTGTATCCAACAACCATGTCGCACAGAGCGTCGCCATTTGGGCCGAGGGCTGGCCCGGCAAGGGCGCGGCCAATGAGCAGCCGATTCCCGCCGAGCAGATCATTCCTGCGAATCTCAGCGACTGGAACTATGTGCCTCCGCGTGATCACGTGGCGGTGGACCCGGTCCTGGGCCGATTCATCTTCCCGCCCAAGCAGCTGCCCAAGCGCGGCGTGTGGGTTTCCTACCAGTACGGGTTCAGCGCCGACATGGGCGGCGGCGAATACGTGCGGCCGCTCAGCCAGGCGAACGGTGCCCAACTGATCCGCGTTGTGGGGCAGGAGGAGCTGCGAGTCGCGCTGCAATACTGGCAGCGGCAGCCAGGTGCGGATGGCAGCGACACCACGCACCCGGACCAGCCCCGGGATGCGGTGATCGAGCTGGCCGACAGCGGCGTCTATGTCCTGCCGATCAACATCCTGCTGCGCGCCGGGCACAGCCTGCAGATCCGCGCAGCGCAGCGCACGCGGCCGGTGCTGCGCCTGCTGGACTGGAAGACCGACCTGCCCGACAACCTGTCGGTCGAGGGCGGCAAGGGCAGCCGGTTCACGCTCGACGGCATCATGCTCGCCGGCCGAGGAGTGCAGGTCGAAGGGGAGTTCCAGTCCCTGGTCGTTCGCCACGCCACGCTCGTGCCCGGCTGGTCGCTGCATGACAACTGCGAGCCACGCCGCCCGGCCGAGCCGAGCATCGAGATCATCAACAGCAATGCCTGCATCGTGATCGAGCACAGCATTGTCGGATCGATTCAGGTGAACAATGACGAGGTGATGAGGGACACGGTGCGCATTCGAGTGAGCGACAGCATTCTGGACGCCACCGGCGCGGATTGCGATGGGCCGGAGTGCGAAGCCATCGGCGCCGCCGGCTCCGTGCGAGCCCATGCGACGGTCCGCATCATGCGCAGCACGGTCATCGGCCGTGTGATGGTTCACGCGATCGACCTAGCGGAGAACAGCATCTTTCTCGGGCCGGTGACCGTGGCGCGGCGTCAGATCGGCTGCATGCGTTTCTGCTCTGTGTCGCCGTGTTCGCGTACGCCCAAGCGGTTCAATTGCCAGCCGGACCTGGTTCATCGGGCGGTCTCCGACCGCATGCGTGCCGAGGCGCAGGAAGGCGGCCTGCCGCCGCCGGCCGACTCCGACATCGCCGCCGCGCAGCAGGGCGAGGCTGTGCGCGTCCGGCCGCGGTTCAACAGCACGCGCTACGGAACGCCGGCCTACTGCCAGCTTTCCTGCGAATGCGCCGAGGAAATCAAGCACGGCGCCGACGATGAATCGGAAATGGGCGTGTTTCACAATCTGTTCCAGCCTCAGCGGCTCGCCAATCTGCGGGCGCGCCTCGATGAATACACACCCGCCGGCATGGAAGCCGGCATTCTGCTCGCGAACTAGGAGACAAGCATGAAAGGCGATTTCACGCGCGATACCTTCCACCCCGCCAAACACTTCAGTCGCGTGCTCATGCAGCAGGGCCGCGTGCAGATGGATGCGGATTGGAACGAACAGGTCTCCATCCTGCTGCACTACTTGCGTACCCTTGCCGCGGATATCCTGGGCCCCCATGCCGGGCCGGCCGACGCGATGGGATTCGATCTCATTACCAATGACACCGTCGCGAAGTGGAGTACGAGCGGCCTGGACCCGGAAATCAAGTGGCAGGAGATCGAGCCGGACCCGGAGCGTCGAAAAGTCCTGAGGGACGCGGTGGAAAACAATAACGACGCCGCCATCGGCACTGGGCGCTATTACGTGCACGGCGTGCTCGTGGAGAACCAGCGCCTCATTCTCTACACCGAGCAGGCGGGCTATCCGTTCTCGGAAGAGACCAAACTGGAGAATTTGCAGGATGACAAGGAATGGCTCGCTTACCTCGATGTCTGGGAACGACACATCACCTACGTCCAGGATGACACAATCCGCGAAGTGGCCCTGAGTGGGGCAGACACCTGTACGCGCGCCCAGTTAGTTTGGCAGGTGAAAGCCTTGCTGCGTCCGCCAACTTCGAGTCAGCTTGACTGTGACTCGCTGGAGAGCCAACCCCCGCGGAACCTGCCCAAACTCAAGGCACGTGCGCGGCAGGGCACACGCTCTCCAGAGTTATGTTCGGTGTCTCCCCCGTCGCAGTATCGGGGACTGGAGAACCACCTGTA
>JAWPNA010000296.1:0-3547 GCA_045402695.1 Acidobacteriota bacterium | reverse complement strand
CCCACGGAGGAGGACCACTTCACCGTGTATCGCGAGCTGGCGGAGAGGATGTCGCCGCTGGTGGCCACCATCCGCACGCTCGATCTGGGGGGCGAGAAGTACTTCCATACGGTCCTCAAGAAGGACGAGAACAATCCCGTGCTTGGGATGCGGGCGATCAGGTTCTGCCTCGCACAGCGGGACATCTTCAAGACGCAGCTCAGAGGAATTCTCAGGGCGACCATGCACGGCAATGTCCGCGTGATGTTTCCTCTCATCTCCGGTGTGGAGGAGTTCCGCCAGGCGCGCGCCGTCCTCGGCGAGGCGATGCAGGAGCTGGCGGCCGAAGGGGTCCCCTTCAAACGGGACATCCCGGTGGGCATGATGATCGAGGTGCCCTCCGCCGCCGCCATCGCGGATTTGCTTGCGAGGGAGGCGGACTTCTTCAGTATTGGCACCAACGATCTGATCCAGTACACCCTGGCGATCGACCGCAGCAACGAGTCGGTGGCATATCTCTACAAGCCGATGCACCCGGCCATCCTGCGCACGATCAAGTTCACCGTCGATGCCGCACGCCTGGCGGGCATACCGGTCGCCATGTGCGGCGAGATGGCCGCGGACCCGCTGATGGTGCCGATCCTCCTCGGACTGGGCCTCAACGAGCTTTCAATGGACGCCATCTATATCCCTTCGGTGAAGGCGGCGATCCGCGCTCTGACGGCCGTGGAAGCGCGCGAGATGGTGGCGGAGATCTTCAAGCTCTCCACCTCGACGGAGGTCGAGGAATACGCGGCGAAACGGATCCTGCCACGGCTCAAGCAGGCCGTTCCGATGCTGGTCGAGGGCAGCGGTACCTGGGCGATGTGAGAGGGAAGCGACATGAAACATCGCGTTGACAAGCCGTGGGGACACGAGGTCATCTGGGCTCAGACCGGCCGCTATGCGGGAAAGCTGCTGTTCATCCGCAAGGGCCACAAGCTGAGCCTGCAGTTCCACAACAGGAAGGAAGAGACGATCTACCTCCACTCCGGCGAGATGCTCTTCACGGTGGACGAAGGGCGGGGTCTCGATGTGAAGACGCTGCGACCAGGCGACGAGTACCACATACCGCCGGGCACGCGGCACAGGATGGAGGCGGTGAACGACTGCGAAGTGTTCGAAGTCTCGACACCTGAGCTTGACGACGTGGTGCGGCTGGAGGACGCGTATGGGCGCGCCCCCGCTGGCGGAGATCCCAAAGGTACCAGGACATGACGAAAGCCGATCTGGTGGAGGCCGTGTACCGCATTCATGGCGGGCTGTCTCGCAAGGAGTCGGCTGACGTCGTGGAGCACCTGATCGGCGCGATGAAGAAGGTCCTCCTTACTGGAGAGAAAGTGCAGATCTCGGGGTTCGGCTGCTTCGAGGTGGTCGCGAGGCAGGCCCGCAAGGGACGTAACCCGCAGACGGGCGACGTGATCGCCATCGATTCCCGGCACAGCCTGGTCTTCCGGCCCTCGAAGATCCTGGTGGAGACCTTGAACTGAGGGAACAGGGGGTGGTTCCGTGGCCAAGGCAGCTTCGGAGATTCCCAACAAGCTGTTCTTCAAGATTGGAGAGGTGTGCGAGATCACCGACACACAGCCTTATGTCCTGCGGTTCTGGGAGTCGGAATTCCCGCAGCTCGCCCCCAGAAAAAACCGCTCGGGCCAGCGCGTCTACCAGCGCAAGGACATCGAGATGGTTATGAGGATCAAGAGGCTCCTCTACGAGGAGGAGTACACGATCGCGGGCGCCCGCAGGAAACTCGACGAGGACGCGCCGGGCGGGGCAGAGGTGCTTCCCGCCGCGGCCGCGCGCGCCGCCGCGCCGCAGCGGGCACCGGCGAAGGATCACCCGGTGGACGTCCTGACCGCGCGTTCCACCCGCGGGGCCCGTGGCAGGCGAGAGGCCGAAGGTGCGGCCGATCCGGATCGCGCAGCACGACTCGATCATGCGCTCGCCGAGGTCAAGCGGTCCCTCCAGGAGATGCTCCAGTTCCTCCGGAAGGACTAATCAGGATCAAGCCCGCTCGTCTTTGCCCCGCCACTCATCCGGCGTGAGGGTCTTGAGCACGAGCGCGTGGATCGATTCCTTCAGCTCCTCCGCAAGAATCTGATGCACGAGACGGTGCCGCTGCACCGGACCGAGCCCATCGAACGCCTCGGAAACGATCGTGACCCGGAAATGGCCTCCACCCTCACGGGCGCCGGGATGCCCCGTGTGCAGGCTGCTGTCGTCCGCTATCTCGACATGGACCGGGAAGAGACGTTCCATGACGAGACGCCGGATTGTGTCGCAGGTCGTCGCGCTTGACATTGATGTCTCCCCCGGAGTCTGGAGTCGCTCTCCTTCCGCGTTCGGCGGAGTCGATCCGGCGCATCATTATAGCGCCGCGATGCGCGATGAACTGCGCGCCATGGTCGTGGCCGGAGCCGGGCCGGGGCGGCATTCCTCTGGATGATCTCCTCATCCGACTCGACTCCTCCTCTTTTCTGCCTTCCAGGCCTTTTCTTGGGGAGGCAGGGCAACGAATTCAAGGGCTCACATGACTCCTAGGGTTGGCTGGTGTAGACTGCTGTCCCCTTCAACCGCCTGGGTCGGTCGGGACGTGGCGCAGCCTGGTAGCGCACTAGACTGGGGGTCTAGGGGTCGCTGGTTCAAATCCAGTCGTCCCGACCAAATTCCTCTCTCGGAAAACGGCGGTGGGAATCGGGTGGGAATCTCGCCAGGAGAGGAGGACGCATGGCGCTGCCAGTGCCTATAGAGAGAGTCTCGTTCGGGATCCGATTCGGCCCACGATATGGAGTGGGCGATGTAGCCGGCGCGATCATCGACCAAATCTTGCGAGGCGAGGGCACGCCTTTTGGCCCAGAAGTATTCCCAGAGACGCAGCTGCTTCCCCAAGAGCAGCGACTCACCAACCCCGACACGAGTGAGCTTCTCGTTGTCAGCGAAAGAGACCTGTTGCTTTCAAAGATCGTGAAGACCCGGGGGGTGGATGAGGTATCGCATCTGTCGAGGCAATTTGTCCGGCATGTGGTCGAGCCCGCGAAGGCTCTGGGTCAAGTGACAGACGTTCTCCGATACGGGATGCTCTTCCACTTCGCCGAGTGCTCCGAGCTCCTGGCTAGGCCTCTCGCCCAGCACTTTCTTGCCGAGGACTGTCCGGAGGCAAGGGACCTGGGGTTGAGGTTCAGCCGCCGCCTTCCAACGGACGAGGCCCATTTCAGGAAGAATGTGCGGGACTACAAGAACCTGATCTACAGCCTACAGCAGGATGAGAAGGGGACCTCGAGGATCAGCCTGGATTATCAAGAATACTTTGATCCACCGCTCGATTCGGTCGACTGGAAGAAGAAGCCATTCGAAAACTTTGCGGCGGCTGGCGTTGTTTTCATCGAGCGCCCCTTTGCTGAATGGGTTCAAAAGCTGCTCTCCAAAGACAAGGCTGCCTAGTCCCAAAACAAGCGAAGAATGAACCGCCGAGGGCCCGTTCCGCGACCGACGCGGCGTAGGCATAGCTCCGCTACCCCGGCTCTTCGGG
>JAWPNA010000044.1:0-7879 GCA_045402695.1 Acidobacteriota bacterium | reverse complement strand
TCGCGATCCATCTTGTTGAGCACGATCACGCGGGGGACCTCGAACTCGTCGGCGTAGCTCCAGACCTTGGAAGTGGAGACCTCGACTCCCGCCACGGCGGAAACCACCACGATCGCGCCATCCACCACGCGCATGCCTCCGCGGGTTTCGTGCAGGAAGGCCCCATAGCCTGGAGTGTCGATCAAGTTGATCTTGATCTTGTCCCATTCCAGATAGCAGAGGGCGGAGGAGACCGACTTCTTGCGGGCGATCGACTCCTCGTCGAAGTCCGTCACCGTCGTTCCATCATCCACTTTTCCGAGGCGGTTGATGGCTCCGGCGTCGAACAGCAGCGCGGACACGAGACTTGTCTTCCCCGAGTGACCGTGCCCGACGACGCCGACATCACGGATCTCGGAAGCGCCGTAGATCTTCATCTACCCTCCTTTTCCAGAATGGCAAGTGGGTCCGGCTGGCGATGAGGATAATCGCGTAACTCTATGAAACGGAACGCGGAGTATAACATGGTGCTCTGGGGCCAACAACACGCACGCAGGCACTGGACGTGCAGGACGGTCTGGGGCAGGATATCGGCAACATCCGCAAGCGGCAGGGGGCCGTAATGGACCTGGGCATTCAAGGGAAGGTGGCGCTCGTGGCGGCCTCGAGCACCGGGATCGGGCGGGCGGTGGCCGCGGCCCTTTCCTCCGAAGGCTGCCAGGTGGCCGTGACCGCCCGGCGGCGCGGGCCGCTTCTCGAAACCGCCATGGCCATCGAGAGCGACACCGGCGGCGATGTCCTTGCGGTCGCGGGAGACGTCACGGTCCTGTCAGACATCTCCAGCATGGTGCGGGAGGTTCGGGGGCGCTTCGGAAAGATCGACATTCTCATCACCAACGCGGGAGGCCCGCGCCCGGGAGGCTTCGAGGAGGTCGGACCCGAGGCCTGGGAAGAGGCCTTCCGTCTGAACCTCAGGAGCGCCGTGCTGCTGTGCCGCGAGGTGGTCCCGGAGATGAAGCAGCGCCGGTGGGGACGCGTCGTGAACCTCACCTCGATCTCGGTCAAGCAGCCAATCGAGGGGCTCATCCTGTCCAACAGCATCCGAGCCGGGGTCGCCGGATTCGGCAAGACCTTGGCCACGGAGTGCGCGCCATACAACGTCCTGGTGAACACCGTCTGCCCCGGCTACACTCGCACCGAGCGCCTCGCCGAGCTGGTCGAGATACGGGCCCGCAAGTTGGGCACTTCGATGGAGGAAGTCTTCAAGATGATGGAGCAGAGCACACCGGCGGGAAGGATTGGCAGACCCGAAGAGGTCGCGGCCCTGGTGGCGTTTCTCTGCTCGGAGCGCGCCTCCTATGTCACCGGCACCGTCATCCAGGTGGACGGCGGCCAATGCAAGAGCCTCCTCTAGATGGCGAGGGCGCGGCAGGTGGATCCGGATGGAGAGGCGCCGGCGCGGCGCGAGGCGCGCGCGCCGTGGCTCTGGTTCGTGCTCTACCATCTCTGCCGTCTGGTGTTGGCGTTCGTGTATCTCGCCTCGGGCACCCTCAAAGCTCTCGATCCTCAGGGGTTCGGAGCGGAAGTGGTGCGCTACGGCCTCCTGCAGGGGACCGTCGCGACGGTGTTCGCCTACACGTTGATCCCTCTCGAATTGGCCGTGGGAGCCGCCCTTTTGCTAGACTACCGCGGTTTCCTGGGCTTCCCGGCGGCGGCATGTCTGATGATCATGTTCATCGGGGCCGTCGGCTTCGCAATCGCCACCGACCAGCCGCTCGAAGGGTGCGGCTGCTTCGGCCGCAACGTGCATCGCACGCCGGCGCAGACGATTGTGGAAGATCTCGGGTTTCTGGCCGCCGGGCTGCTCGGCCTCATCGCACGGAGAAGGCAGGACCGCGCGACGGGCCCGCGTTCGCCCAGGCGCTGGAAGGCCGTAACGGTCGGCGCCGTCCTGCTTTCCGCGAGCGCTTTCGTGGCGGCCTCGCCGCACCTGCCGATCGACAACGTCGCCACCGCATTGAGGCCTGGCGTGACGTGGGAGGCGCTGGGTGTGACACTGCCGGATGTGGCGCTGTCCAAGGGGACGCACGTCGTGGCGGTGATGGGCATGACGGATGAGGCGAGCGCCGGCGCGCTGCCCTCGCTCAACGCTCTGGCGGCGGAGGGCACGTCGGTCGTTGGCCTCTACGACGACGGAGAGGAAGCGTACAACCAGTTCTTCTGGAACCTCGGGCCGGCCTTCCCGCTGCACTACGTCGCCCCCACCGACCTCAAGCAGCTCTACCGCCGCCGTCCACGGTTCTTCGCGCTGAGAGAGGGCGCGGTGATCGCGACCTGGACCGGACGGATCGATGCGAGTGAGGTCCGGGCGGTCGTGAGATGACAAGGCGATGACGAGCCATTCCACCTCCAGACCACGTGCGTTGGCGCCGGCTGCAGCGGCCTTGGTGGCATGGACGTGCCTGACGTTCGCACAGGACACGTCCGAGGGCGGGAGGACCTGGTCGGAGAACTTCGAGTACCAGGTGGAGATCAATGGGAGGCTGTCCAAGGATGCGCGGCTCTTTTCTGCCGCCGGACGTCCCGGCATCGTGGTCATCGCACCCGAGTTCAAGCAGCCACTGGTGATCGAGACAGGGGAGCATGAGATCCTGGTGGTGGATCCCGAATCGGTGCTGCCCGGCACGGGGCCCGACGAGGTGCGGATCAAGGACGAGTTGATCCATGGCCCCGCGCTCCCGTACACGACCGACCCGGCGGGTGTCATTTTTTTCCTGGACGGGAGGAGGATCAAGGTCGGCCGGCGACCTCCTATGGTGGGATCCACAACGCTCGACGCGATCCTGTCCCAGCTTCCCGCCTACAGGAAGGGGATGGACGAGTACGATCCGGCTCCGGCCGACCTGGCCAACCTTCGCGCGTGCGATTTCCCCGTGAAGGTGGAGGTGTTCTTCGGCTCGTGGTGTCCGCACTGCCGGGAGACTGTCCCCAGGATGGTGAAGAGCATCGCGGCGGCCTCCAACGCAAACATCCAGCTTGTCTATACCGGAGTGCCCATGCCCCCTTTCAGGGACTATGGACCTGCCAAGGAGAAGAACGTCACTGGAGTTCCGACGTTCATCGTCTATGATGGGGAGCGTGAGATCGGCAGGATCAGCACGATTCCATCCGGAAGCAGCGTGGAGCACGAGCTGGCGAAGGTTCTGGAGGCGAATACGCGGCTGAGAGGTCGATGATCAAGAGAGGAACCTCGATGAATCGCCGACGACCCATGCATGATTTCGCGCGCACGTCCGTGCTGCTCATCGTGGCGTTGCTCGCGGGAGGCAGGCCGGTGCCGGCGCGGCAGGCCGCGGGCTCGCCTCCGGCTGAACCGGCGTGGCTGCCGAAGTACGACTTTGCCCTGGAAGTGGATGGCAAGGCTGCGCCCGAGGCTCGTTTCTACGCCGAGCAGGGCAGCACGAGACTACTGATCCAGACACCGGGGCTCGCCCGGGCGGCCATCATGAAGAGGGATGCCTCCAAGCAGGTCACCACGATCGACGCGTTGAAAGTGTTCATTGACGAGCAGACCGACACCGCGCGGCTGAGCCCGGGCGCCGAAATGGGCGCTCCCACCTCCGCCTACACCGTGGACACCGTCAAGGGCGAGGTAATCCTGTTCCTGGGCAACCAGCGGCTCAAGATCCTCCCCAAGTTGCCCCTGGTAGGGCCGATAACGCGCGACGAGGTGCTCCGGCACACGCCCCAGTACAAGAAGGCGATAGATGACTACACCCCCGACCCGAAGGAACTCTCCTTCCTGCGATCCTGCAAGGACCATGTGACCATAGAGGTCTACTTCGGCACCTGGTGCCCCCACTGCAAGGAGGTCGTCCCCAAGTTCATGAAATCGATCGAGGTGGCGGACAATCCCAACCTGATCATCTCCTACACCGGCGTGCCGAATCCATTTGGCAACTACGAGCCGGCACGGGCTCGAGATGTGAAGATGATTCCGACCTTCATCTTCTCGAAGGACGGCAAGGAGTTCGGGCGCCTGCCTCGGCCCGAGGCGGAGGGCGCGGCCTCCGTCGAGCAGGCGGTGTGCGACGTGCTGCGGATGGCGCACAAGTGATTTGACCTCCCCCTGCCGCCGCATATAATGAGGTGCCGCCGAGGCGGCGGCCATCTCAGGGGGGGCTCTTATGAAGACCACCGCGTCACCGGCGGCCGGACAGAACGAGCCGGGCTCCTTCAAGCCGTACGTCCCCGATCAGTCCATCCTCCCGGAATTCACGTTCAAGGCGATTCTTCTCGGCAGCATCTTCGGGATCATCTTCGGCGCGGCGACGGTCTACCTGGCGCTGAGAGCGGGCCTCACGGTTTCGGCCTCCATCCCCATTGCGGTGCTGGCGATTGCCGTTTTCAAGAAGGTCGGCAAGTCCTCGATTCTCGAGAACAACATCGTGCAAACGATCGGCTCCGCGGGAGAATCGATCGCCGCGGGAGTCGCGTTCACGATCCCCGCCTTCCTGTTCCTCTACGGCGGCGAGGAGTTTTTCAAGTACACGCCCATCCTGATCCTTTCCTCCATCGGCGGGATTCTTGGCGTCCTCTTCATGATCCCGCTGCGGCGTTCCCTGATCGTCAAGGAACATGGCAACCTTCCCTACCCGGAGGGCACGGCCTGCGCCGAGGTGCTGGTTGCCGGAGAGAAGGGGGGGAGCCTCGCGAAGATGGTGTTCGGTGGCGTGTGGGTGGCGCTGGGCTACAAGTTGCTGAACAACGTGCTTGGGCTGTGGAAGGACACCCCGATACTGCAGTCCGGCCCCCGCTCCGCGTATCCGGACGCGACCCTCTCGTCGGAGATCACCCCCGAGTATCTTGGCGTCGGCTACATCATCGGCCCGCGCATCGGGGGCATCATGGTCTCGGGCAGCGTCCTGTCGTGGCTGGCGATGATCCCGCTGCTGTCGCTCTTCGTAAGCGACGAGAAGATCAAGCACGACCTGATGGCCCTGGGATTCTCCCAGGCATGGATGGATGGCCACTCGCACGCGGACTGGATCTACCGCGCCTACGTCCGATTCATCGGAGCCGGGGCCGTGGCCGCCGCCGGCATCATGACCCTGGCCAAGTCGCTGCCCACGATCATCTCCTCCTTCAAGGACAGCCTGAAGGATCTGAAAGCGTCGCGAGGCAGCGACGCGAGCGCGGTGAAGCGCACCGAAAGGGACATCCCCATCACCTACGTGGTGGGCGGGTCCCTGGTCCTCGCGCTCATCATCGCCGTGCTTCCCATGTTCCCCGGAGAGTTTCCAGGGAGCCTGTTGATGAGCCTCCTCATCGTCGTGTTCGGCTTCTTCTTCGTGACGGTGTCGTCTCGGATCGTGGGCATCATCGGGTCTTCCTCCAATCCCATCTCGGGCATGACCATCGCCACGTTGATGGCCACCTGCCTGATCTTCCTCGCCATCGGCTGGTCGGGGGACGCCTACCAGACCGTGGCGGTCTGCGTCGGCGCGGTGGTGTGCATCGCGGCCGCCAACGCGGGGGCCACCTCGCAGGATCTCAAGACGGGGTACCTCGTCGGAGCGACTCCGCGCCTCCAGCAATACGGGTTGATCATCGGCGTGCTGGTTTCGGTGTTCGCCGTCGGCTTCACGATGAACCTGCTGCACCACTCGACCTTCGGGCCAATCGGCGAGAACAAACTGCCCGCCCCGCAGGCGACGTTGATGGCAGTGCTCATCAAGGGCCTTCTGGCGCAGAATCTGCCATGGGGATATGTGTTCGTGGGGATGGCGCTCGCGGTCGTGGTGCAGCTCTGCAGCGTCAGCCCGCTGGCCTGGGCTGTCGGGGCCTACCTGCCGATCAGCACCACATTCCCGATCTGGGTCGGAGGAATGATGAAGCTCACGGCCGACAAGATGAAGGGCCGCAGCGAAGAATCGGAATTGTCGAGCGGCATGCTTTACGCCACGGGGCTCGTGGCAGGCGGCTCCATCGCCGGAATCCTGATTGCCACCCTGAGCAACGTGGACTTCACGGGACCTGGGTATACCAACCTGGGAGAGTGGGTGAACCTGAACCACCGCTTTCACTTCCTCGACAATCTCGGCCTGTGGGGAGACCTGCTGGCCGCGGCCGCCTTCGCGGCGATGTGCCTGATCCTGCTGAAGGCGGCCAAGAAAGAGATTCCGATGGAAGGGGAATAACCGGAGGCTCACACGAGGAACGCCGGCGCCGTGAATGCCCGACGCCTCCTCCTCTACTTGCTGCTGATCGGATTCCTGGTCCGGATCGTGTATCTGAACCAGGTCGCCGCGCTGCCGTTCTTCCAGGACCCGGTGGGGGATTCGGCTCGGTATCTGGACCGCGCCAGAGAGATCCTTGCCGGAGACCTGGTCGCCCGCAGGCCGTTCTTCTATGGCGGCATCCTCTATCCGTACCTCCTGGCCGCTTCGCTGCTTCTCTTCGGCCCGAACCAGTATCCGATCGGGCGGATCCAGGGGGGGTTGGGATGCGCTCTCGCCGGGGTTCTGTACCGGCTGGCGAGGGCGGCCGTGCCGGGCTCCACGGGAGAGACCGCGGGGTTGATTTCGGCGGCGATGACTTTGCTGTACGGACCGCTGGCCTTCCTCGAAGCCGACATCCTGATGATCTCGTGGGCGCTCCTCTTCGCGATGGTTTCATGCTGGATCCTCCTGACGGCCATCGGCCCGGGGGGAGATGGGCGTCGGACGATCCGGTGCGCGGCGGCGGGAGTCTGCCTCGGTCTGGCAGCCTCCGATCGGCCCAACCTGATCGCGTTGGTGCCGGCCCTCGCCGTGTGGGCCTTCTGCTTCGCCCCGCGGAGGACGCGGCTGAAGTCGGCCGCCGCGCTGCTGGCCGGCGGGGCGGTCGTCGCCGGTCTCGTGGCCGGGTTGAACAAGGCGGCCTCGGGGCGCTGGGTGCCGTTGACCACCAGCACGGGGATCAACTTCTACATCGGCAACCATGACGGTGCCCGGGGCACCTTCGATGAGCCATGGTCGGCGCGCCTCACGGAGTTCACGGCGAGGCACACCGACCTCGAGGAGTCGAGCCTTCTGATGGCGGAGCGAATGTCTGGCCGCAGTCTCGACGCGGTGGAGGCCTCCTCGTTCTTCCTCCGCGAGGGGCTGAGGTTCCTGCGCGATCATCCGGGGCAGACCGCCCGACTCTATCTCCGGAAGCTCCGGCTCCTCGTCAGCTCGGCAGAGGTGCCCAATCACCTCGACTTCACCTTCGTGCGATCCCTCGCGCCCGCACTCTGGCTTATGCCGCTGTGTTTCGGCCTGGTGGCGCCGCTGGGGCTGTACGGTTTCGCTTCGCCGGGACCGCGCGGGATGCTGACCCGGCCGGCGCTGGCGCTTCTGGCCGTGCTGGTGGTGGTGCCGATGGCAACGGTGCTTCCCTTCTTCGTGACCGATCGTTATCGGATCCCTGCTATCCCGCCGCTCATCGTGGTTGCGGCCTGTGGATTGATCGACCTCGGCCGCATGTATCGGACCAGGGTCTCACGAAGACGGGCCTCGCTGCGGGTGACTTGCGTCGGCCTGCTGGGCTTCGCGATGTTCGCAGGCGGGACCGAGTTCGACACCTCGCGCGACGCCTGGATGATGGCGCAGGCATACAAGAAGAGGGGAGACATGAAGGCCGCGGCACTTTGGTACGAGCGGGCGTCGGCGTCCTCTCCGGAGAATGCCGTGATCCGCAACAACCTGGGAGTCGTCTACGCGGACCAGGGGGAGACGGTGCGCGCGGAGGCCGAGTACCGCGAGGCGATCCGTCTTGACGCCGGCCTGGCCCTTCCGCGCCGGAACCTCGGTCTTCTCCTCATGAAACAAGGGAGGGCAGCCGAAGCGTTCGAGCACCTTGTGCTCGCCGAGGCGGC
>JAWPNA010000035.1:0-7270 GCA_045402695.1 Acidobacteriota bacterium | reverse complement strand
AGAATGAAGCCGTCGAGGCCGGTCATCTCGGGCTTCGCTTTCTGACAGTTAATCAGGACAGGAGCCGCGGGCACTGGAATCCAGGTGGACTCTGAGAGCATCACCGCCTCATCGAACTTGACGACCTCGATGAACGACGCGCCGATGTGTTGAGCCTGTTCGGGGGCAGCCTCGATCATCCGCGCGACCGCCTCATTCCGCTGCACCGGATCCAGGGAGTCGGTGATGTCGATGGCCCACACCCAGATGGCAGGCGCGGCCTCGGCAAGAGGAGGCTGTGCCACGAGGGTGCCGAAGCAGAGGGCCAGGACGGCAAGGAACTTCATGAGATGGCGCCGCGTCCTGCGCTTCATTTGAAGATCACAGTCGATGCTGTCACACTGGGCGGGCTTTGCGAGGATGCCTGCAACGTGGGTGCCCACGCCGGCAGCGAGCCCCAAGGTGAGGTTCGCCGCAAACCCGATGACCTTCGCCGAAGCGCCAAAGGCCCCGACGTGTCTGTTGATCGTGTCACGTACGCTCGTTGCGATCGTGAACAGCGTCACCGCGATCTGCTGGCCCAGGGCCTTGGCTCCGCGGGCGCAGCTGAATCCGATGACAGCCCCGATGAGCAGGGCCGTACAAGAGAGGATGTCAGGCATTGTAGGACCTCACGAGTTGCCAGATGATGCTGGCGCAAAGAGCGGTCCAGAGCAGGGCGTCGAAGAACCACAGAGTCCGTGCCCCCTTCTGAAGCGCCGGTTGGTAAGGGAGCCACCGACTTTTCGTGATGGCATCGATGTGTTCGTAACTGCCGAGCGCGTTGCGTTCCGCGTAAAGCTCCTGTTCTTCCTCAGTCAGGCGACCAAGTTCCACTTCTGCAGCCGTCCGCCTGTCGTCCGCCGTGTCGCAGTCGGCGACTCGGCTCACTCGCGCCTGATGCTCCCGGTCGAGCCACTCGGAGTCGTCTTGCTCGCCCCCGACCTCGAGAAGCCGGGGTCCCGGAGGTCGTCCGGTACCAGTCTTTCTTGGGTCACTCATTCCTGCCTCCTCAAGAAATGCGCTGGTCCGTCCCGCCGCCAAAAAGGACCCGCGCTGTTGGCCCCTGCTTCGATCCGACTTACGAGCCGCTTCAGGGGTATTGGTGCGGCCTGTCATCGACGCCAACAGTACGGCGAGAAGAACCGTTACGCACCGCGCTGCAATCGCTTAGAATCCGATTGGAAATTCGCTTGGAGTTGCGATTAGCCGATGCCTGACGTGCTCACACCAAGGGATGCGAGACAGCGCGATCAGGAGATCCGCGAGGCGTTTGAGGTCTTCATGCAGCACCCTGCCTACGTCCCGCGGCCGAACGCGCGGCAGTGGCAATTCCTTCGTCACTGTCTCGAAGTTCTTCTCGCAGGCAAGAGCGCAGATTTCTCCTGCGACAAGGAGAGGGCCACGCAGTACCGCTTCGAGGTCGAAGACCGGCTGACGCGCTACTACGCGCGTGCCGGACCCCCCGTGAAGTTCACCTTCTCGCTCTGTGATTTTTCACGCGCCGTTCGGGGCGGCGTCGTTGACGAGTCCTATCCGCGCGCCAACGGCTATGCACTTCTCGTCTCAGACGAACGGGCAGTTTATGCGGCAGGAACGGGACAAGACGTGCGAGCACTCCTGCGCCACGTCGTTGTTGAAGCGACGAAAGCCGAGTTCGCCGTGTATAAGAAACTACCCACTGTCGATCTGACACCCCTGGAGGGCCTGTTCCTGAAGGATGGCCCCGCGTACATGCGGATCCAACATCTGGTGGAGCAGCACAGCGAGAAGCGGTGGACCATTGCGAACCGAAACAACCCGTCCACCCATCTCCTGAGGGACGTCAAGGTCGTGAGTGTCAGGGAGGCGAAGGCGGAGCTGCGTACGAAGGAGTACTGGTACCTGCGCTGGTGGTCTCGGGAGAGGAGGAAGAGCGCGTTCGTGTACGACAAGGAGAACGTTCAGAAATACATCCTGATCAAGCAGGACAAACTCTGGTTGATCCAGTACAACATCTATCCACCGCACCGGGCATCCGCGGCGCGGCGGAAGTGGTACGACCAAGAGTTGTGAGCGGGCGTGGTCGGGAGAATCGCTACCGCATCGGAGGGAGCGTCTCCGCACTGAAAGGCCGAGACACCACCCCCTCGATCATGAGTCTCATGTAAACGTTGTGGTTCGGAAGGCTCACGAGATCAGTCGCGCGGAACTCCGGCTCGAACTCTTGCTCCAGAATCTCTGCGTCGGCAAGACCCAGACGGAATGAGATGATCGTGCCGACGTTCCCCAGAATGGCGTCACGCATCTGCTCATCCACCTGCGACAGGTACTGCTGCGAGAGGACCAGTGATGCTCGGTACTTGCGCAGTTCCGAGAGCATGGTGGCCAAGCCGAGGGTCGTGAACGACTGGAATTCGTCGAGGTAAATGAAGAAGTCGCGCCGCTCCGCCTCGGGCACATCGGCGCGGCTGAGGGCCGCAAGGCCGATCCCGGACACGAGAAGCGCCCCCATGAGCGCTGTGGCGTCCTCGCCGATCTTCCCCTTGGCGAGGTTGACGAGCAGGATATGGCCGTCGTCCATCACGCGGCGCATGTCGAAGAAACTCTTCGGCTGCGTCAGGATGGCGTGGAGGATCGGGTTCGCGAGGAACGCGCCCACCTTGTTTTGAACTGGTGCTATCGCCTCGGCGCGGAAGCGCGAGGGGTACCCCTCAAACTCGTGCAGCCAGAAGCGGCGGACCTGCGCGTTCGCGACCCGCTCGGCTGCACGCTTCCTGAAATCGGGGTCGTCCAAGAGCCGCAGGAGATCCGCGAGCGTCGCCTCGGGCTGGTCCATCAGCGCGAGGAGCCCGTTTCTGAGAATGTGCTCAAGACGGGGACCCCAGGACTCCGACCAGATCTTCTTGAACACCTCCAGCATTCCTGTGGCAGCGAGCGCTCGCTTCGCCGGTGCGACCCTCTCCAGCGGGTTGAAGCCGAGCGGTCGCGCTGTGTCAGGAACGTTGAAGTAGATGAGGTCAGGCTTTCGCCTTTCAGGCACTGCGGCCAGCACGCGCTCGACAAGGTCCCCATGGGGATCGAAGAGCGCGAGGCCCTGCCCGGCCGCCATGTCCTGCCAGATCATCGTTTCAAGCAGCGTGGACTTTCCTGTGCCCGTTTTTCCGATGATGTAGATGTGATGGCGCCGGTCGGGTTGGGCGATGCCGAAGAGTCGATGGCTGTTGCGGAAGTTGGTGCGGCCAAGGATCACGACGCGAGCGTCTTGGTGCGTTGACATCCCGTCATCGTCACCACGTATGCGGAGGCTGCCAAGGCGTAGTGCTTTGTAGTTCTGGCAACCTGCCCCTCCTTTGCTCCTCCCACCGCTCCCTTAAGCTGAAGGGAGTTCTTTTCAATTCCATCGTCTCAGCAAAGGAGGACATGTCATGACTCACGAGGAACGTGAAAAGCGAGAGGGGCGTGCCGCACAAGAGACCCTCGTCATCCGGAAGACCGAGGAGGGCTACAGGGTCTACTCGCCCTCGACGCCAGCCAAGAGCTACCTCGTCTCCGTCGACGCAGACGCCCCCACCTGTACTTGCCCGGACTTCGAGCACCACAAGTCCGACCCAGACTGGCAGTGCAAGCACATCCTCGCCGTGTGGAATCGGCCGAGGCCAGTCGAAGATGGTGTCGCCCCAGCAGGCCCGTCCGCTACAGGACGGGAAGGATCTATTCCCACTCAGGCAGTCTCGTCTGGCAGGAAGCGCGCCGCCCGACCCAAGAACGGTGGCTCCCAGATGCACCTCAAGCGCAGCGTGAGCCCCGACGGCCGGATCGACTCGCTCTCAGTCGAGTTCAACTGTCCCGTGGACCAACTCTCGCCCGAGGACGTCAGGTCTTCGGCTCGCCGCATCCTGTCGCTTCAGCATGAGGTGATCGGCGACTTCCTCGGCAAGAACGGGGAGGGTAAGCCAGACGAAACGGAGGACGAAGAGAAGATCGATGGCGCCGTGCAGGCACGCTTGATCGACATCGCCGGCATGAACGGCAAGTGGGGCCGCAGGCTCTATATCAACGTGCAGGCCAATGGCCAGACCCTCAAGCTCTTCGGCAACCGCAAGCAACTCGCCGAGTACCTCACCATGATCGGGTTCACGAACCTCGCCGAGCGCATCGAGGAGGGTGTCTCACTGGACGTACCGTGCCGGGTGACGACCAAGCCAAGCCCGGACGGCCGGTTCGTGAACATCGACCGCTTGCTTCCCTCGGAGGCCCCACGATCCGAACGAAGGGTGCGGCCATGATCGGGACCGTAGGGCAGGAAGTCGAAGGTCGGATCGCGAACCGCAAGTCTCCCCACCTGTCTCACTCTCGGGTCAACCGCTACGTTCACTGCCCCGAGCAATACAGACTCTACTACGTAGAGAACCTCAGACCGCGCTTCCCTTCGGTAAGCCTCGTGTTCGGCCAAGTCGTGCACGAGGCCCTCGCCGCCCTCTTCCAGAGCGGAGAGGATCCCCTCGCCAAGTTCCAGAACTCCTGGCGAGCAGTGCGAGAGGTCGACCTGACCTACGGTCCGCGCGATTCGTGGGACAAGCTGTCAGTGACGGGCGAGACGCTCATCGGAAAGTTTGTCGAAGAAGAGCTTCCAAGACTCTCCAACGTAACCGCATCGGAGAAGGCATTCCAGCTTTCGGTCACGAGCCTCGACCTGCCGTTCATCGGTATCATCGACCTCGTGGCTGACCTGGACGGGAAGCGAACGGTCGCAGACTTCAAGACCAGCGCGTCGGCGTACAAGGCCCATGAGGCGCTTCTCTCTGATCAGCTCACGGCCTACCAGATGGCTGAGCCGGGCGTCGAGCAGGCGGCACTCTGCGTGCTCGTGAAGACGGCGGAGCCACGGATCGAGTGGCACATCACGCAGCGCACGGGCGATCAGATCCTCGAGTACCTGACCAAGGTTTCCCTCGTCGCTCGCGAGATCGCCATGGGCCGGTTCTACAAACGACCTGGCCTGTGGTGCTCCTGGTGCGACTTCCTACCGGTCTGCCTCGGAGACGACAAGCGGATCCGGCAGACTCTTATCCACGTTCCTTAATCCCCAAAAAGCCAGCGGGCATGTCTCGCTGGCTTCCTTTCTGATCACTCAGCGCTCCCTGCTCCCTTCGCTGGGGCCAACAATCTGCCATCGGAGCCTCGGTCGTTCCAAGGGGAAAACGTGCTCCGTAACCATTCCTGTTTCCGTTTCACCTGCTTCTACTTTCCCATCGGCATAGGAGTGAAACCATGACATCAGCAGAAGCGATGCTGTACTTGCAAGCGATCCTGGATGACACCCTCGATCCGAACGACGAGGCCGACGCGAAACGCATCGAGGCAGTCGAACTCGCCATCGAAGCGCTGCTGCAGCACGATGAGCTCTCTCAGTACTTGACTCGCGGTCAGACATCGGCCGATGTGCGAACACCTCAGCCTTCATACCGGAACCTGAAAGTGTGGGTGGAAAGCTTCGACCTAGCGCTCGATATCTTCCAGCTCACGCGAAAGCTGCAGGGAGTCGAGGGGCGAGCGATCTCGAAGCGGCTGATCGAGTCTTCATCGCGGATGCCGGTGGCCGTAGCGCGAGGCCAGTCATCCGGTTCAGCGAGCGAGTTCATCGGATGCCTCCATCAGGGGCTGTCCAACTTATCTGAGCTGGAGACCGATCTGGTGCTGTGTCGAGAATCGGGACACATCATGTCCCACGAATGCGAAGGGCTTCAGCGCCGAGTGACGGAGATCAGAAGGATGACAAGCGGCCTCATTCGTCGATTACGACTGAACACGCGAAGCGACGCACCGGCAAGTCCTGACATCTGACGGACACGACGACTGCACCCATTCGCTCCCTGTGTTCCCTCAAGAACGCCTTCTCATCTCTCCTCCACACCCAACTCTTTCAGAAGCAAGGAGGCAGTATGTCGCTCTTTCACGACCACCAGTCTCAAGTAGTGCCAGCGATTTCGCGGCCGCCGCGATGCCCGCGGGTCGGTGAACCGGCCGCGTGCTTCAGACCCCGCGAGAAGCTCCGCAAGCATGGCGAGCGGACCCTCTCCAACTCGGATCTCGTCGCCGTCGCTCTGGGCGCGGGCACGAAGACAGAGAACGTCCTCAAGATCGCCGATGGGCTTCTGCGGAAGTACGGCTTCGATGCGTTACCCAGCCTCAGCCTCAAGGAGTGGCAGTCGAACCGAGGCATCGGTCCGGTGAAAGCATGTCGGTTGAAGGCCATCTTCGAGCTTGGCCGCCGCGCCTTCTCACCGAAGGACGATGACCGGCCTGCGCTCTCAGGACCCCACGAGGCCTACCACCAGGTCAAAGACTTGCGGAAGGCCCGCAAGGAGCACCTGGTCGCTCTCTACCTCGACGCGCAGAACCATCTCATCTGCCGCGAGACGATCTCCATCGGAAGCCTCAATACCACACGCACGCACCCGCGGGAGATCCTCCAGCCGGCCATCGCGTGCTCGGCCTTGGGGTTCATCCTGGTCCACAACCACCCGAGCGGAAGCCTTACCCCCAGCCAGGACGACGTCGATTTCACCCGTGCAGTGAAGCGGGCGTCCGAAATCATCGGCATCGGGCTCTACGACCACATCATCGTTGCAGAGACCGGCTACGTGAGCCTCAAGGAGAAGGGCCTTTTATGACCCAGGAGGCCCACGTCTGCATCCCGGATGACCTGCGAGGGAGGATTCCGCCGCTCTACGCGACCGAGAACGACCCAAACCCTACCGTCCACGTGAAGCTCTTCACGCCGGACAGCAACTGGACCTGGTACATCACGGAGTTCGACGGCGAGGATCTCTGCTTCGGCTACGTCGTAGGACACGCGGCCGAGCTCGGATACTTCTGTCTGTCGGAGATCGCTCGCGCCACAGGGCCTCACGGCCTGCGGATCGAACGAGACGTGTTCTTTGAACCCCAGCCTCTGAACAATATCAGGATCGCGAGAACGACGTAGGAAACGTCGCTCGCTCGCACCAAGAAAGGGTGCAGTCACGACGGCTGCACCCTTTATCCTCAGTCAATAAAGCGCAATTACGCGCTGTGACCACACGTCGAAGCAGTCAAGTGCTTGACAATGCCTCCAGTATTGATAGTTTTAGATTGACTTATAACCAACTAATTAAATCAACATGTCCAACAACTTCGAGAACACCCCTCCTTCTCCCGAAGAACGCGAGAAACCCCTGAACGAGCAGAACTGGAAGATACTCAAGAGCGCTGAATCCTCTCTTGTTAG
>JAWPNA010000235.1:0-14699 GCA_045402695.1 Acidobacteriota bacterium | reverse complement strand
CTTCAAACAGCGGGACGGAACCACTGAAGTTGACGTTTCGCTCCATCGTCACGGCGCCCATCGCCGCGACCACGACGATGCCGGCGTACAGAAGCCGTCGCCGATGCCGGCCGGAACGCCGCCACACCCAGGCGGCCAGCACACCCGCGACGAGACACCATCCCAGCGACGGGAGGTAGAGATTCCGCTCCGCGAAGATCGACACGGAGGGAAGCAGGATGCTGGACGCGGGAAGCCAAGCGAGCAGGAACGCGGCGGCCGCCAGAAGAAGCGCGCCTTTCCCCGCGCCGGCATCGCCGCGCTTCACCACGCGCCAGGCCCACGCCAGCAGGCCGCCCAGGCCAGTCGCGGCGGCGATCACGTCAACGTGCGTGAGGCCGCGCGCGAGGGGAACCTGGTTGTACCCGTAGTCGATACAGGACGACACGGATGGCAAAGTCTTTCCGACCGCGAGCGTGAGGACTCGAAGAAACGTAGAGGGCCGCGCAGGCCACCACGGCTCACCCTCCAGAGGGTTGAGCAGATGCTCCCCCTCGCCCGGGCTCTTCTTCAACTGCCCGAGCACCGCGTAGCGCTGTCCCAGCCACAGCAGGAGGACCACCCCGTACGCCGCGTAGAGCACCGCGGTTTGGCCTGGACCCTTTGATGCGGCGCCGGTGGTCCTTCGCTGTGGAGGAAAAATCCAATCCGCGACGAGAAAGACGAAGGGCCAGCAGGCCGCGGTCTCCTTCGATTCGAGCGCGGCGGCCAGCAGGAGCGCGGCCGCCACGGCCGGCCATCTCCTGCCGCTGTCGCGCGCCCTCAGATGGAACCACCACGCCGACATCCCGGCGGCGGCCGAAATCAGCTCCGAGCGCCCGGAGATCCAGGCGACCGCTTCGGTGTGGACCGGGTGGACGGCGAACATGATCCCGGTCACCAGGCCGAGCACCGTCGCCCCGGTCAACCGGGACAAGACGGCGGCGAGCAAACATGAGATCAGCGCGTGCAACAAGATGTTGGCCGCGTGGAAGGGCCAGGACAGCCCGTCGCCCAGCAGGAACAAGATCGGTATGCTGGCCGCGGTGAATGGCCGGTAGAGGATCCCCTCGCCGCGGGGTCGCTGCCAGAACTCCGTCGTCAGCAGCGACGGAATGGCCCCGAGGCGGTGCACGTGGAAGTTCGCCTGGATCTCCGACACATCGTCGTAGACGAATGGGTAGTGCAGCGTGTTCAGATAGACCAGCACCGCGAGCAGGGCCACGAGGGCGAGGTGCGCAGCCCTCAGATGGGGCGCGCCGTCATCGTCAGGTGGGTCAGGACCGTCACGTCCGTCGGCCTGGAGCATTCCGGAGAGAGCCCTCCGCGTCCACTGGGACGATCATCATAGTCCACCGTCGCGATACACTGGGATGCGGCGGGCGTCCGTGAGACGTCGCGCGTCCGCGAGAGACGAAGCGAACATGGCCAAGCAGACCAGCCGCAGGGATAGCAGCCGCGAGACTGCGAGTCTCCATCAGATTGTGCTGCAAGACCTGCGGCGGACCGACCTGCGCCACTCGGTGGGCCGGGAGTTCAAGGACCTGTACCGTTTCTACCTCGACGAGGAGGATCGCGAGAAGCTGGCCTGCATGGGGCGCGTGAAGCGGGCCTTCTGGTTGACCGGATGGCTGTTCAAGAGCCTTGCCCTGAGGCTGTCGCCGCAGCGGCGACTCCTGCTGTTGGCCGCGTTGGTGGTCTGGTTCCTGTTCGGCGGCACCAGCATCCAGTTCGGCGAGGCGGTCCTGAGCCTGGACCTGCGCCCCCTCTCCTTCGCCCTGGTGCTCGTCGTGCTGATGCTGGAGCTGAAGGACAAGCTGCTGGCTCGAGATGAGATCCAGGTGGCACGGCAGGTGCAGCTTGCCTTGCTGCCGCGGTCCCACCCCCAGCCCGACGGCTGGGCACTGTGGAGCTACATGAGGCCGGCCAACGACGTGGGCGGCGACCTGGTTGATTACATCGCGGTCGGAGGCCGGGTCGGCATCGCCCTGGGCGACGTCGCGGGCAAGGGGCTGGGGGCGGCGTTGCTGATGTCGAAGCTGCAGGCTACGCTGCGGGCGCTGGCTCCGGAATGCCGCGACCTCGCCGAGCTGGGCGCCCGCCTCAACGCCATCCTTCACCGCGACGGGCTCGACAACCGTTTCGCCACGCTCTTCTATTGCGAGATCGAGCCGGACTCTTCACATGTGCGATTCCTCAACGCCGGACACAACCCGGCTTTCATCCTGCCGCCGGTGGGAGGAGAAGATCAAATCGAGGCGCTGCCCGCATCCGCCCTTCCGCTCGGGATGATCGAGGGCACGACCTACGAGGAGGGAGTCGCGCAGCTCGAGCCGGGCGCGATGCTGGTGGCCTATTCCGACGGCCTCTCCGAAGCAACCAATGAGAGCGGGGTGGAGTACGGGGTCGCGCGGCTCCGTGCCCTCCTGCCGAGGTTTCGCGGGTTGACCGCGGAGGATGCGGGCATCCGCTTGATCGAGGAGGTCAATCACTTTCTCGGCGAGGAGCATCCGGCCGACGATCTGTCCCTTCTGGTGCTGATGCGTCGGGGCTGATGGGCTTCCGCCCGAACCCGATCTCGTCGAACGTACGGATGATCCCGCCGTGTTCGCCAGAGAAACGTTCCGCGTCACCGCGGGTCTTGAAGGCGATGAGACTGGGCAGGCACCGGTCGTACTCCAGCACTCGGCAGCAGGTCGGGGCCGCGCGCTGCTCTTTCGGCGCCTTGCAGTGCTCGAAGTCGCTCCCGTCCACGAAGAGCGCCGCGTGCGCGTCAACCTCCTCGCCGGTGGCGAAGTCACGGGCCAGCAGCCGCGCCACGGCGCGACCGCGCGCCTCCGCGACCGCATGCGAGGCGCATCGAGGGCAGCAGGTGCGCTGCTCGTTGCCGTCGGCGTACTCCACCTTGAACGCAAGCGCGGTGCAATCGTCCCGGCCGCACACATCGCACGACGCCGTCGTGGCCTTGCAGGCGCAGCACATCGCGAGGACCGCCAGCAGGAGAACCGCAAGATCTGGGAACCTCGAACGCATGATGCACCAGTCTATACCCCGCAGGCCTCGCGATCCTCCCCGAGGACGGTCGGGGTTCGCCCCGTCCTCGATCGGTCGTCCGCCGCGGTCATTTGAGCTTCTGGACGGACAGGTTGACGATGTCCCGATCGGAGTGTAGAGTTAGCGCATCATGTCCAGAGGCGCGCGCATCCTGACCTCGCTTGTCACGGCCATCCTCATGCTGGCGATTCCCTGCTCCCCCGCGCTCGCCCGCGCCGACACCTGCGCCATGGCCGGCTGCGATCCGTCACCCGTTGGCAACATCACGTCGACATCCTGCTGCTGCTCGGGCCCCACATCAGCCACCCAGCCGGGGACCTCGACGGCGCTTTCGGGCCCCTTCCAGAAACAGGCTCCGGCGGCCGCCGCTTGGAGTCCCGAGGGAGATCGGCTCGGCCTCCTCGTTTCCGCCGGCATCGCCATCGAGCCCCCCGCGCCCGTTCCACTCTACCTGCTGAACGCCTCCCTCCTGATCTGATCCGTCCCCTCCGCGGACACCTCGCCCGCGTAAAGTCTCGCTCCGGTCACGGACGCAATCCGGACCGGCGCAAGCCTTCAACTGACGACTCATCCGAACCTGGACGGAAGCACTCAACGGAAGGATCAGATCATGCACCATCGTGTCTCACTCTCCACGCACGCGAGGATGACGGCGATTCTCCTCGCTGTCCTGCCGGGACTGCTCGCCGCCCCGCCGGCCGCCAGAGAGCAGCCCGACATCCCCCCTCTCGACCTCGCCGCCCTCCTGCGCGAGGCCGAGGCGAACAACCCCGAGCTGGCTGCGGCCGCCAGCCGCAGGTCGGCCGCGGAGACAATCTCGTCACAGGTGGAGGCGCCACCCGATCCGGTGGCGAGCGTCTCCTACACGAACGACACGGTCACGGGGCTGACCCTCGGCGACAGCGAGTTCACCACCCTGGCGTTCAACTGGACGCAGGAGATCCCCTATCCCGGCAAGCTGGGCCGAGCCGGGGACGCGGCGCGACGCGGCGCGGAGGTCTCGCAACGACGGTTGGAGCTCACGCGGGCGGGGATCGCGTCGAGGATCAAGCAGGCGTATGCGGATCTTTACCGCCTGGACCGGAGCGTGGCGATCTTGAGGGAGAACCGTCTCCTCCTGGCCTCCTACGGCGAGACCGCGCGGGCGCGGTACGAGACCGGAGAGGGGCTGCTGGCCGACGTGCTCAAGGCGCAGACCGAGGTCATCAAGCTCGACGCCGACCTGGAGAATCTGGCGGCCGACCGCGTCACCTATGGGACAGCTCTCAACACCCTGGCCGGCCGGAGCGCCGGAGCATCGCTGGGCCCGGCCTGGATCCTGCCCGAGGTCCCGGATTCCGTGGACGCCGAGGAGATGGAGAGAGAGGCGGCGGCCCGCGCGCCGGAAGTCCTGGAGATGGACGCCGCGGTGCTGCGCGATGAGGCCCGTCTCGATCTCGCGCGCCTACAGGTCAAGCCCGATTTGATGTGGGGCGCGGCTTACATGAACCGCGGCGGCCTCGATCCGATGGTCATGGGAATGTTCGGCGTGCGGCTGCCGCTGCACGAGAAGAGCAAGCAGGCCCAGGGAATCGTGCAGGCCGAGAGAGAGCTCCAGGCCGGCCGCCAGGACGCTGCCGCGGCCCGCTTGAAGGCCGGCGCTGAGGCGAGAGACCTCACCTCGCGCGCCGCGAGCGTGGCTCGGCTTCAACGGCTCTACGCCGAAGGGATCATCCCTCAGGCCCAGATCGCGCTGGAATCGGCGGCCGCATCGTACAGCGTGGGGCGCGCGGACTTCCTGACGCTGCTCAACGGCTTGACCACCCTTTCCGGCTACGAGCTGGAGCACGAGACGCTGAGGGCCCGGCGCGTCTCGTCCCTCGCCGCGCTCGAAAGACTGACGGGCCGCGAGCTTGTCCGCCCGGCTTCCGTGAAGGAGTCTCCATGACAAGGAAAAGCTTCGTGGCGCTGATGGCGGTGCTAGCGCTGCTGGTGCTGGCCGCGGGTGCCGCCGGCGCGGTTTACCTTTGGAACGGCGCAGGGACCGCCTCGACCTCGCACCAGACAGCGACGCAGCGGTACCACTGCCCCATGCATCCCACCATGGTGTCGGACAGACCGGGGGACTGTCCCATCTGTGGGATGAGGATGGTCCCCATCGAGGCCGGCGAGGTGGCCGCCCAAGAGTCGGAGGGACCAGTCAAGAAGACGCTTTACCGCTCCACGATGAACCCGGCGGAGATCTCCGACCGTCCTGGCAAGGATTCGATGGGGATGGAGATGGTGCCCGTGGAGATCGAGGAGCCCGCCGCCGGGCACCGCGCCGGCCTGCCGGGGCGCGCCGTGGTCAAGATCTCCGCCGGCAAGCAGCAGCTCATCGGTGTGAAGACCTCCCTCGTCAAGCGCCAGCACCTGACGCGGACCATCAGGACGGTCGGCCGGGTCACCTTCGACGAGACGAGGTTGCATCACGTCCACACGAAAGTCAGCGGCTGGATCGAACACCTCTATACCGACACCACGGGCGCGCTGGTGAAGAAGGGTCAACCGCTCCTCACGCTGTACAGCCCGGAGCTGGTGGCCTCCCAGCAGGAATACCTCCTGGCGCTCCGCGCGCGCGACCGGATGGCTACGGGCTCTCTGGATTCCGTGCGCGCCGCAGGGGACGAGCTGGTCGCCAGCGCCCGGAAGCGCCTGCTGCTCTTCGACCTGGCCGAGGAGCAGATCGCGGCCCTGGAGACGTCGGGCGAGGCGCCGCGCACGACCACGCTGTACGCCCCGATGAGCGGGCACGTCATATCGAAGAACGTCTCCCACGGTGAGAGGATCGATCCCGGCACGGCGCTGCTGGATCTCGCGGATCTCAGCCACGTGTGGGTGCTGGCCGACGTCTACGAGTACGAGCTGCCCTTCGTGAGCCAGGAGCAGAAGGCCTCCATGACGTTGTCGTATCTGCCCGGGAGGACCTTCGATGGCAAGGTCACTTTTATCTATCCAGTGCTGACGGAGGCGACGCGCACGGTGAAGGTGCGCCTCGAGTTCGACAATCCGGATCTGATTCTCAAGCCCGAGATGTACGCGCAGGTCGAACTGTTCTCGGATCTCGGCGAGAAGCTGGTGTCGCCCGACAGCGCCGTCATCAGCACGGGCGAGAGGGACATCGCGTTCGTGGACAGGGGTGACGGCTATTTCGAGCCGCGCGAGCTGAGACTCGGCGCGCGCCTGCCCGACGCCGTCGAGGTGCTCGAAGGTCTCAGCGAAGGAGAGCGGGTCCTCACGTCGGGCAACTTCCTCGTGGACTCCGAGTCGAAGATGAAGGCGGCGCTGAGCGCGGCGGGAGGCGGCGGCCCGGCCGATCTCCCCGCCCACCAGCACTGAGGCGGAGATGCGGCCATGATTGAGAGGATCATCGAGCTATCGGCGCGCAACAAGTTTGTCGTGTTTGCGCTGACCGCCGTGGCGCTCGCGGCGGCGGTCTACTCGATCCGCGACATACCGCTGGACGCAATCCCCGACCTGTCCGACACGCAGGTGATCATCTACTCGCGCTGGGACCGCAGCCCCGACATCATCGAGGACCAGGTCACCTACCCGATCACCTCGGCGCTGCTGGGGGCCCCGAAGGTGAAGGCCATCCGCGGCTTTTCCGACTTCGGGTTCTCGTACGTGTACGTGATCTTCGCGGACGGCACCGACCTGTACTGGGCGCGCAGCCGGACGCTGGAGTACCTCAACAAGATCCTCCCCCTGCTCCCAGAGGGGGTGCGCACGGAGCTGGGTCCGGACGCCACCGGCGTTGGATGGGTCTATCAGTACGCGCTGGTGGACAGGACGGGACAGCATGACCTGGCCGAGCTGCGCACGTTCCAGGACTGGTACCTCCGCTACTGGCTCCAGAGCGTGCCGGGGGTGGCGGAGGTGGCCTCCATCGGCGGATTCCAGAAACAGTATCAGGTCAACATCGATCAGCAAGCGCTGCTCGCGCATGGCATCCCGCTGCAGAAAGTGGTCGAGGCGATCCGCCAGGGGAACAACGACGTGGGCGGTCGCCTCGTTGAATTTGCCGGGGCCGAATACATGGTGCGCGGGCGCGGGTACGCGCGCACGCTGAAAGATCTCGAATCGATCGTCGTCGGCCAGGACACCCGTGGCACGCCGGTGAGGGTGAGCGAGCTGGGACAGGTCGTGCTGGGGCCGGAGATCCGCCGCGGCGTTGTGGACCTCGACGGGCAGGGCGACACCGCCGGCGGCATCGTGGTCATGAGACACGGGGAGAACGCCCTCAACGTCATCGAGCGGGTCAAGGCGAAGATCGAGGAGGTTCGCCCCGCCCTGCCCGCGGGGGTGGAGCTGACGACCACATATGACCGATCCGAGCTGATCCGCCGATCGATCGACAATCTGAAGGAAGAGCTGGTGCTGGAGATGATCATCGTCAGCCTGGTGATCCTGATCTTCCTCTGGCACATTCCCTCTGCCGTCGTGCCGATCGTGACGATACCGATCTCCGTCGTGCTCGCCTTCATCCCGATGTATCTGATGGGGGTGACCTCCAACATCATGTCGCTGGCCGGGATCGCTATCTCCATCGGGGTGCTGGTGGACGGCGCCATCGTCGAGGTGGAGAACGCCTACAAGAAGCTGCAGCTCTGGCAGGAAGGAGGCCGCCAGGGGGACTTCCACGAGGTGCGCCTGAGCGCGCTGAAGGAGGTCGGCCCTTCGGTGTTCTTCTCGCTGCTCGTCATCGCCGTGGCCTTCATGCCGATCTTCACCCTGGTGGATCAGGAAGGGCGTCTCTTCAAGCCTCTGGCCTACACCAAGAACCTCACGATGGCCATCGCCGCAATCCTGGCTATCACGCTCGACCCAGCGCTGCGGATGATGTTCACGCGCATGGACCCGATCCGGTTTAAGCCGCGCTGGCTGTCGTGGCCTGTGAGCCAGGCACTGGTCGGGACATACTACCCGGAGGAGAAGCACCCGATCAGCAAGATCCTCTTCCGGGTGTACGAGCCCGCCTGCCGCCTCGTGCTGCGCTTTCCCATGAGCACGATAGCCGCCGCGCTGATCCTGATGGTCCTGACCGTGCCGATCTACCTGCGCCTCGGATCGGAGTTCATGCCGCCGCTCGACGAAGGGACACTCCTGTACATGCCGATTACCCTGCCGGGCATCTCCGTGACGGAGGCGGAGCGGTTGCTGCAGACCATGGACAGGATGCTGATGGAGGTCCCCGAGGTGGAACGGGTGTTCGGCAAGGCGGGCCGCGCCGAGACCTCCACCGATCCGGCCCCCTTCTCGATGGTGGAGACCACCATACTGCTGAAGCCGCATTCCGAATGGCGCCCCGTCCCGCGCTTCTACTCCGACTGGCCGGAGTGGCTGCAGTCGGCACTGCGGCACGTCTGGTACGACCGGATCACGAAAGAGGACCTCATTGCGGAGCTGGATCAGAAGCTGCGTTTTCCGGGGGTGACCAACGCCTGGACCATGCCCATCAAGAATCGGATCGACATGCTCACCACGGGGGTGCGCACGCCCATCGGGATCAAGATCTTCGGCTCCGATCTTCAGGTGATCGAGCGGCTAGGCTCGCAGGTCGAGGCGGTGCTCAGGGAGCTTCCCGGCACGCGCAGCATCTACGCGGAGCGCACCGCGGGCGGCTACTTTCTTGATTTCGATCTGCGGCGCGACGAGCTGGCCCGCTACGGCCTGAGCGTGCAGGAGGCGCAGATGGTGATCCAGTCGGCGATCGGCGGCGAGGCGATCACCCGCACCATCGAGGGCCGCGAACGGTACACCGTGAACGTCCGGTACGCGCGCGAGGAGCGCGACAGCCTTGACCGGTTGCGCCGCGTCGTGGTCCCGACGATGGGCGGGGCGCAGATCCCCTTAGAGCAGATCGCGGACATCAAGATGGTGAGCGGCCCCGCGATGATCCGCGACGAGAACGGGATGCTGGCCGGCTATGTGTACGTGGACCTCGCCGGACGCGACGTGGGCGGCTACGTGGACGAGGCCCGCACGCTGGTCGCCCGGAAGGTGCCCCTACCGGCGGGCTACTCGATCCAGTGGAGCGGTCAGTACGAGAACCTCGCGCGCGTGCGTGAGCGGCTCAAGATCATCGTGCCGATCACGATCTTCCTGATCTTCGCGCTCCTGTACATCAACACGAAATCCGCCGTGAAGGCCGGCATCGTCATGCTCGCGGTCCCCTTCTCCGTCATCGGCGCGGTGTGGATCCTCTACTTTCTCGGCTACAACGTCTCCATCGCCGTCTGGGTGGGCATGATCGCCCTGATGGGGCTGGACGCGGAGACGGGGGTTTTCATGCTCCTGTTTCTTGACCTGACCTATCATGAGCGGGTGAAACAAGGCCGGATGAAGACCAAGGAGGATCTTCGGGAGGCGATCATCCACGGAGCGGTCAAGCGGATCCGGCCCAAGATGATGACCGTGACCGCCGCCATGATGGGGCTGATGCCGATCATGTGGTCGCTGGGCTCGGGCGCCGACATGATGAAGCGCGTGGCCGCTCCCATGATCGGGGGGCTCATCACCAGCTTCATCCTGGAGCTCTTGATCTATCCGCCGATCTACGAGTTCTGGAAGTGGAACTTCGAGATGACGCGCGGGAGGGCTGACACAGCGTCCTGAGCCGGGTGTAACGTTTTCCGGCTGCCTGGCTCCTAAGCATCAGGGAACGGCGGCAGGCATGGCTGACGAGCCCTCCGCTCTTCCGCACCTGCCCTGCGGGAGGATCGCCGCCGCTCCCCCTTTTCTTGCTCTTCGGAGGAAGGACATGACGGTCAATGAGGGGCTGAGGCTGATCGCGGGCAGTTTCGTGGTGGCGAGCGTGGGGCTGGGGTATTTCGTTCACCCGGCCTGGTTCATCTTCACGATCTTCGTCGGACTGAACCAGGTCCAATCCGCGTTCAGCCACAGTTGCCCGATGATGTGGGTCCTCAGGAAAGCGGGCGTCCGCGAGGATTGAGAGCGTCTCCCGTGATACTCTTGTCCCATGACTCCGGTCACGGGCGGGAGCCTCAACAAGGGGCGCGACGAGGACCTGGTTCTGGCGAAAGCGCTGATCGCGGGCGAACCTTACGCCTTCGATGCCTTTGTGGAGCGATTCGGCCCGCTCATCATGAACTTCGGCCGCAGGATGTGCGGCCAGCGGGACGACGCGGAGGAGGTGCTGCAGGAAACGCTCCTGCAGGCATACCTTTCCGTGAAGGAGCTGCGTGACCCCGCGGGGCTGAAGTCGTGGGTCTACCGGGTCGCTGCCAACAAGTGCCTCAAGATGCGGCGGCGCGGCAAGCATGAACCGCTCCGTGAGATCTCACTGGATGAGATCCTGCCGGAGCCGCGCGAGGACGGCGGCCCTCCGAGGATCGCCGACTGGTCGGGCGTGCCCCTGGACCGGCTGCTCGAAGGAGAGCTGAGGGAGAAGCTGGAGAAGGCGATTCTCGATCTGCCCAAGGACTTCCGGATCGTCCTGGTGCTGAGGGACGAGGAAGGGTTCAGCACCAGAGAGACAGCGGAAATCCTGGGGATCAGCGAGACGCTGGCGAAGGTCCGCCTGCACCGCGCGCGGCTGGCCGTCCGCAAGGCGCTGGCCGGTTACCTGGGCGGTAGCGCATGAAGCGCAGGAGTCGGGTTCATCCCATTCATCCGATGAGCTGCCGAAAGATGGCCGAGTACCTGTCCGACTACGTGGACGGTGAGCTGGACGCTTCGTTGCGCCGGGTGATCGACGACCACGGTGGCGAATGTCCTCCCTGTCGCGCCTTCATCAGGACGCTCGCCCTCACGGTCGAGGCGATCCGCGCCCAGCCCCGGGAGCCTCTGCCTCCCTCTCTGAAGCGATCCCTCGCCGCGGCTCTGCGCAAGATCGACAAATAGCCTCGTATCCTTTTCACGAGGTGCGAATCCTAACCAGTAGCGAACGACCGGAAACCCACTCGGAGGCACCCGATGCTCGGATCACTGATCTGGACGTGTGTCATCCCCCTCGCGGCCGGCGTCTCGATGGCGGCCGCCGCTTCTCCAGGGGGCGGGCAGGCGATCACCCTCGATGAGGCGATTCGATTGGGCCTAGCCCGCAATCCATCCCTGGCCGCGCTGCGCTCCGAGCTCGACATCACGAAGGCGGCCGCGGCGGAGGCCCGGGCGCAGCGCTGGCCGCGCGTTACGGCCGAGGCGGCATTGCGCGGCACCGACAACCAGGTGATGGTTTTCGGTGACAAGCTCACGGCCGGCGAGTTCGCCGCCGGCGACTTCGCGCTCGATCAGCTCAACGATCCCGATCCGATACGGCATGGCGTCGCCGCCGTCGGCGTGGAGGTGCCGCTGTATACCTCGGGGCGCATCCGATCCGGAATCGCGGCCGCGGACTTCGAATCCGGCGCCGCGCTCGCGCGGCTGCGGGGGGGAGAGTCGGATCTGATCATGATGATCACCGAGACCTACTACGGAATCGACCTTGCCCGCGCCGCAGCCCAGGTCTCCGAGGCGGCGGTCTCGGACGCGCGTTCACACGAGGCCGTGGCCACGGCTCGCCATGAGTCGGGCGCCGCGCTCCAATCCGACCTGCTGCGCGCGCAGGTCCTGAGGATGTCCCGCGAGCGCGATCTTGATAGGAAGAAGGCCGACGTCGAACTCGCGCGCGCACGGCTTCGCCGCCTGCTCGCATCCGGCCCGCAGGAAACGCTCGAGCCCGTCTCGGGCTTGACGCCGCCCGAGGGCGGCCTGGGAGATCTCGACCAGTGGCTCGCTTACGCTGCGGCATCACGTCCCGAGATCGAGGACGCGCGGCAGCGCTCCACGGCGGCGCACGCCGGCGCGCAATTGGCGCGGGGCTCTCTAGGGCCCGAGCTGGCGGCCCTCGCACGCTATGAGAGAAACACCAACAGCCTGGACTTCGGCGAGGGTTCCTACCTGGTGGGAGTCAGCCTTCGCTGGGCCGCCTTTGATCACGGGCGCGCGGCGCGGATTTCTGCCGCGGAGGCCAGGCAGGAAGCGGCCGGTGCCTCCGCGCGCGCGGTGGAGGACACCGTCCTGCTCGAAGTGGAGCAAGCCTATCGCGACGCGGTGGTGGCGGCGGGCAGCCTGGAGGTGGCGCGCGAGACCGTGAAGGCCGCCGAGGAGGCGCGCCGCATCACGGCCGAGCGGTACCAGGCCGGCCTGCTTCCCATTGTCGATCTGCTGGATGTCGAGACCGAGCTGACGCGGGCGCGGATGGCGGAGATCTCCGCGCGTTACGACGCCGTCGTGGGCCGCGCGCGGCTGGAGCGCGCCGGCGGCGGCACACCGGGAGCCACGGAGGCGCCACGATGAGACTGCCGCGTTTCCTTCTCTCGATGTTCCTCCCCGCTCTCCTGCCGCTTGTCTCCTGCGGCCACCCGGAACGGCCCGTGGGCAAGGGGGCCGCTTCACCTGCCGGCCCGGCGGCGCCGGTTGAAACCTACCGTGTCGGGTCGTCAGGACACGGCTCGATCGAGGTTCCGGGCACGGTGGAATCGGCGCGGACCGCATCGCTGGCCAGCCGCTTCCCCGCCGTCATCGAGCAGCTCGGCGTGCAGGAGGGTGACTTCGTCCATCGAGGCGATCTGCTGGCGCGCCTGGACGCTCGCGATGCCACCGCGCGAATCGACGCCGCCGAGGCCGCCCATCTCGCGGCGCGCGCGCGACGGGATCGCATCCGGGCGTTATTCGCGAAGGAGGCGGCCACCCAGCAAGAGCTGGAGGCAGCCGAGGCGGAGGACTCAGCAAGCGCCGCCGCGCTCGACGCCGCGAAGGCGCAGCTCGACTACCTGAACATCAAGGCCCCGTTCGACGGTTGGATCGCGCAGAAGAGAGCAAGCGCCGGCGACTTCGCCTCCTCAGGCCAGCCGCTGCTGGTGCTGCAGGGCGCGGGGCTGCTGCGTGTCACGGCCACCGTCTCCCAGCGTCAGGCCGAGGCGCTGGCGCCAGGCCAGATGCTGGATGCCGTGCTGGATGACGGTTCCGTCGTTTCCGCGAGGGTCGTGGTGCTCGGCGCCGCCGGGGATCCTTCCTCCAGGCGCTTCCTCGTCAAGGCCGATCTGCAGGAGCGGACGCAGGCACGATCAGGTTCCTTCGCGCGCCTGAAGCTCCCCGCCGTCGAGGGAGAAACATCCCTCGTGGCCGTGCCGCGGACTGCGCTGATCGAACGCGGAGCGCTGACGGGCCTCTTCGTGGTCGAGGAGGGACGCGCGCGCCTGAGGTGGATCAGCCCCGGCGAGCCGTCCGGAGATCTGATCACCGTGCGCGCCGGCCTCGCCGCGGGAGAGGAGATCGTCCTCGATCCGGGCATGCTTGCGGATGGCGACGCCGTCGCTCCGGCCGCCACCGGCACGACCCCATGAACGGTGGGGTCGGACCGGCCGGGCGCCTCGCGGGGGCGTTCCTCGGCTCGCGCTTGACGCCGCTCGCCGTGGCCGTCTCGATCCTCCTGGGACTGGTTGCCGTGGCGTTCACCCCCCCGGAAGAAGAGCCCCAGATCCTGGTCCCGATGGTGGATCTCAGAATCGGGATGCCGGGCGCCTCCCCGCGCGAGGTGGAGGAGCGTCTCACCACGCCGATCGAGAAACGCCTCTGGGGGATCCCGGGAGTCGAGTATCTCTACAGCGCGTCGCTGCCTGGATCCGCGGTGGTAACGATTCGCTTCAAGGTGAACGAACCCTCGGAGCCCAGCCTGGTCAAGGTGTACGACCAGCTCGCCGCCGGCGCTGCGGATCTCCCCGAGGGCGCCACGCAGCCACTCGTGCAGCTTCGCACGATCGATGACGTCCCCTTCCTGGCGCTGACGCTCTACAGCGACCGGCTCACGGGATTCGAGCTGAGGCGCGTGGCCCTCGAGGTGGCGCGCGAGATCGAGTCGGTACCGGATGCCGCCAAAGTGGACGTGATCGGCGGAGAGAGACGCCAGATCCGCATCCTGCCCGACCCGGCGCGGCTGGCGGGGCGCGGCGTTTCGATCCTGGACCTCGCGCCCGCGGTGCAGGCCGCCTCGGCGCAGCGGCCCGCCGGAACCCTGGTGTCGGGCAACAAGGAGATCCTGCTGGAGGCGGGCCCGTTCCTGAGCGACGCGCGCGACCTTCAGTGGGTCGTCGTGGCCGTCAGGGACGGCCGCCCGGTCTATCTGAGCGACGTGGCCGCCATCGTGGACGGTCCCGAGGATCCGGTCCGTCACGTCTTTCTCGGACTGGGGCCCGCCGCCGGCGGCGCCGTCTCCTCGCCGGCCATCACGGGGGAGTTCCCCGCCGTCACGATCTCGATCTCCAAGAGGCCGGGCGCCAACGTCACTGCCCTCGCGCGCCGCATCCTGGCCCAGGTGAAAACACTCCAGGGCCCGCTGATCCCGGCGGACGTGCGTCTGGCCGTCACCCGCGACTACGGCGAGACCGCCGCGCACAAATCGAACGAGCTGATCCAGCATCTGCTGATCGCGACGCTGTCGGTCATCGCCCTGATCGGCCTGGCGATGGGATGGAGAGCCTGCCTCGTGGTCGGGATCGCGGTGCCGGTCACCCTGGCGCTGACCTTGTTCATCTACTTCCTCCTCGGGTACACCCTCAACCGCGTGACCCTGTTCGCGCTCATTTTCTCGATCGGCATCCTGGTGG
>JAWPNA010000420.1:0-3994 GCA_045402695.1 Acidobacteriota bacterium | reverse complement strand
TTCACCACGCCGTCGTCGGTCGGGAAATGGACGGTGAGGTCCTTGACCTCCAGGAGCGGTTCCGCCACCTACGTGTACCTCACCCGGGGGTCGAGGAACGCGTACGCGATATCGACGACCAAGTTGGCGAGCGCGATGAAGAACGCGCCGAACAGCGTCACCCCCATCACGGACGGGAAGTCGTTGGCGAAGATGGACCTCACCGCATACTGGCCTACGCCCGGCAGGTTGAACACCGTTTCCGTGATGAACGCGCCGCCGAGCAGCGTCGCCAGGTCCAGACCGAACATCGTCACCACCGGCGTCAGCGCCGCGCGGAGACCGTGCCTGTAGATGACCCGCTTCTCCGAAAGCCCCTTGGCGCGCGCCGTCCGGATGTAATCCTCACCCATCGTCTCGATCAGGTTCCCGCGAACCATCCGCGCGTAGAACGCGGCGAACGTCAAGGACAGCACGATCCACGGAAGGATGAACACCCCCTGGAACACGGCCTCCGTGACCGAGGTCCCGATGGGGATGCCCGATGGTGGAGCCCATTGGAGTTTGAACCAGAAGATGTAGAGGAACAGGTACGCGAGCCAGAACACGGGCGCGGAGACGCCGATCAGCGCGAAGACCATCGCCGCGCGATCCCAGACGGATCCGCGCCTCACGGCGGAGATGATGCCGATCGGGATACCTATAAAGAGCCAGAGCACCGCCGCCCCAAGGGCCAGCGTGATCGTAACCGGCAACCGAGAGAAGATCTCCTCCTTGACCGGGACGAAGTTCGCGTAGGAGTAGTAGACGTCCTCGTTCAGGAACAGTCCTGGCCAAGGGATCAGACCTTTCGCGAATCGCCCGTATTGCACGTACAGAGGCTGGTCGAGCCCGAACGCGTGGCGAGCCGCCTCCACGTTCTCTGGGCTGGTTGCCCTGCCGACCGCGCGGCGAGCGGGATCCGAGGCGGGAAGCTTTACGAAGATGATGAACGTGATCAAGGACACGATGAACAGCACCAAGATCATGAACAGTGTCCGCCGGATCAGGTACCTGCCCATCGCGCCTCCGGATTCTACCCCTGCCAGGGAAGGAGGCCGCTCGGCGCGGCCTCCTCCCTGTCGGTTTCCTGCCTCGTTCCTGCCCTTTCCTGTCCTTTCCTGTCCTTTCCTCCCCCTACTGGGCCTCCGGAGCGATGGCGAATTGGTCCCAGGCTGCGGTCCCCGCGAACTGGTCGAACCCGTAGTTGACGATGCGGGCGGACGTCACGTCGACCTGATTGTCGAAGAGGTAGGGCGCCCATGGCACGACCTGCTCCATCAGGAACGTGTCGAGATCGGCCCAGGCCTGGAACCGGGCATCCCCTGTCTGTTGATTGGCGGTCTTGATCTGGTCGTCGACCGAGTCGACCGTCGTCACGGCGTAGCCGTCTTTCGCCAGCAGGTCGGAGCTCGCCCCAACCAATGAATAGTTGCAGCAGCTCGGGAAGATCGACGACGAATCGAAGAGCGCCAGCCCGAACGTCACGCCGTCCGGGAAGTCCTTGCCCCACGCGGGGCCGAGGCAGATCGGCACCTGATCCTCGGGGGCGTTGCACTTGGTGTACATCGTCCCGCGGTCGAAGGACTTCACGTCCAAGTTCAGCCCGAGCGGCTCCATGTTCTGCTGGATCAGCGCGGCTTGGTCCGGGTACGGGTCGGCCTCGTCGGTCACGGCCAGGATGGCCGAGCACTCCGGCGCGTCGCACACCCCGTCCCCGTCGGTGTCGTATTTCGATTGCGCCATCTCCGCCTGGGCAGCGGTGACGTCACCGGCCGAGTTCGGCGTCGCATACGGGTCGTAATCGGCGAGGAGGTTGTTTTCCAGCGAGTTCACCATGATGTGACCGCCGATCTCGCCCACCGACTCGCCGCCGCGGAGCGTGCGCATGCCCTCCTTGTCGAGGGCGAGGTTGAACGCCTTGCGGACGTGGATGTCGTCGAACGGTGGCATCGCGAGGTTGAACGACACGTACCGACTGCCGTCCGACGGGTTGATGTGCAGCAGCGGCTGCAGCGTCGGGTCCGTCGAGTACTGCCGCAGGACCTGCGGCGGAACGATCCCGTCGATCACGAAATCGAGCTCGCCCGCCGAGATCTTGTTGTACAGGTCGTTGTTGTCGCCGCCGATCGTCACGTCGATCGCGTCGGCATAGGCGGGACGCAAGCCGTCGGTCGAGGGGTCGTAGCTCGGGTTGCGGACCAGCTGGATCGACTTGCCGGGCTTGTATCCCGCGACCGGGGTCTGCTCGTCGGCCGGGACCGAGAAGTCGAGGTTCTCGGCGCCGAGGAACTGATACGGCCCCGTGGCCACGAGGAAGCGGCCGTAGTCGGTCGAGTGGCCCTCAGCCGCGCCGAGCCGCGCATCGCCGTTCGGCGGGATCGGGGCAGTGGCGGCCATCGCGAACAGGTACGGCAGGTAGCCGGACGGCTCGGTCAGCGTCACCACGAGGGTGCTGTCATCCGGAGTCTCGAGGCCAGTGATCGAGTCGGCCTTGCCATCTCCGAAGTCCGAGAAGCCCTCGATGGGTGCGTAGTAGAAGTTGTATCCGCCCACCGAGGCGTCGGGGTCGGCCTCACGCTCCAGCGCGCGGACGATGTCACCCGATGTGACCGCAACGTCCCCGAATGGATCCCCGTAGTTGATCCCGCTCTTCAGGGTGAAGGTATAGGTCAACCCGTCCGCGGAAACTTCCGGGAGCGCGGTTGCGATGTCGGGCTGCAGGTCGGCTCCGCCCTCGGCGGTGGGCACGCCCTTGTAGGACAAAAGCGTCCGGAGCAGGCAGCACCGATAGTATTCCCATGTGATCTGGGAGTACTCCTTCGCCGGGTCGAACGCGGAATACACGTCCGCGATCTGGGCGAACTTGAGCGTCCCGCCCGGCTGTAGTTCCGCTCCACTCGCACCGGTGGCGCTCGCCCCGGTCGCCCCGGTCCCGCCGTTGTCGCCACCGCACGCGGCCGCGACGAGAGCGAGAACGCCTACCAGCGCCAATACCTTGAGATATCGCCTCACGTAACCCCCCTCTCCTCTTCTCTTCTGCTTCCTTGGCTTCTTCTGCTCTCCTCGGTCTCCCGGGCAAGCGCCCGGGACCTGCCGCCTCCAGTTGAGGCGTGCCGTGCTCTCCTCCTTTCAGGAAGCTTGCCTCCCGTCTAGATACGGTCAGCCACCCGTCCTGGGATCGAGGGCGTCGCGGAGCCCGTCCCCGACTAGGTTGAAAGCGAGCACCGTGAAGAACAGGAACAACCCCGGGAACAGCATCATCCACCAGGCCACGGTGAAGATCGTTCCGGCGTCGGAGAGCTGCCGCCCCCATGACGGTGTCTCCTGCGGGACGCCGATTCCGAGGAACGACAGGGCTGCCTCGAACAGGATGTTGTTCGGGATGATCAGCGTCGTGTAGACGATGATCGGGGCGGCGACGTTGGGAAGGACCTCACGGAACATGATCCGCCGGTTCGTGGAGCCCAGCGATCGCGCGGCCTCGATGAACTCCTTCTCGCGCAGCGACAGCACCTGCCCTCGCACGATGCGGGCGATGTACGGCCACGTGAACAGCGCGATCACGTAGCTCACGAGCAGAAGCCCCGGCTTGATGAGCCCGCCGAGGCACCCCTTCGCGTCGAGGCCGCACGCCGAGACGAGTCCAAGCGCCAGCAACAGGACCGGGAGCGAGAGGACAACATCGATCGTTCTCGAGATCAGGGTGTCGGTCTTCCCGCGGTAGAAGCCGGCGAGCATACCGAGGGTGACGCCGATGAAGGACGCGATCCCGGTCGCGAAGATGGCGATGATGAGCGACGTTCGTGCGCCGTAGAACACCCGGACCATGAGGTCACGGCCGGCGGTATCCACGCCGAACGGGTAACCGCTCTGCGGACCGGTGGGGATCCCGAACGAGTCGAGCCGGTCCAGATGCACGTCGTTGGGTCCGTGGGTGAAGCCGGCGATCACCGGAGCCATCAGGGCGAGCACC
>JAWPNA010000334.1:0-7649 GCA_045402695.1 Acidobacteriota bacterium | reverse complement strand
CTACCTGATCTTCGGCGACGCGAGCCTGGGCTCAGCGGCCCCCTCCACGTTCGCGCTGGGAGGTCTGACCAACTGCCTGTCGCCGGCGCTGTGCGGGATCGTCTTCCTGGGCGAGGCCGCGAGCGACATGGCCGGTGCGTCCATCGCCTTCGGCGGGGATCTCAACAACGACGGGATCGACGACCTGCTGATCGGCGCCTCCGGTGCGAGCCCGGGCGGCAGGACGGGGGCGGGGAAGGTCTATCTCCTGTACGGTCCTCTCAACACGCCCGCCGTCGTGAATCTGTCGGACGTGGGCCAGACCGTGCCGGGAATCGTCTTTTACGGCGAGAACAACGGGGACGCCGCGGGGGCGGCGGTCTCCTGGTGGGAGGATTTCACCGGGGATCACGTGGACGATCTTCTGTTGGGAGCTCCCTTCGCCACAACGCTGGACGGCTTCGGAAACCCGATCACCAATGCCGGGTACGTCTACGCCATCCACGGCGGCCCCGGAAACCTGACCGCCAAGGCGGTCGCGGGAGCCATCGAGCTGACGCGCGTCGCGAACGGCCAGCCCGACCAGGTGAACGGGGTGGTCTTCCTTGGGGGTGACACAGGAGGCGAGGTCGCCCGATCGCTCACGGGCGCCTCGGATCTGGACGGCGACGGCGAGCCGGACATCCTGATCGCGGGAGACGGCGTGGCGTATCTGATCCCTGGGGACGGGCCCAAGTCGGCCAGCGGGACGGGCACGCTGAGCAAGACGTCCGGCATCTCTCCCACGGGCCTCGTCCGCTTTGTCAGTGAGCAGGACGCGCGGGACGCGTTCGGTGCGACGGTTTTCCTCCCTGGAGCCGACGGCGATGTCGGGCCGCTCGTCGTGGCGAGCGCCGGGGATGTGAACGGCGACGGGATCGACGACGTGGTGATCGGCGCCCCAGAGGCCGACGTCGGGTCGCTGCTCGACGCCGGCAAGGCGTACATCATTTACGGCAGCCGGACCTTCCCGGCGGGGGAGGTCCACCTGTCGGACGTCGGCAGCTCTCTGCCGGGCTTCGTGGTGGTCGGCTCCGAGGCCGGCGACCAGGTGGGGCACGCCGTCGCGGGCGGGTTCGACGTCAACGCGGACGGGATCGCCGACGCTCTCGTGGGAGCCCCTGCGGCGGACACCTTGGCCTCCACACCCGCGAACGCGGGTGAGACGTACGTCGTCAGCCCGGTCGCTCCCGGGGAGGTGGCGAACGTCGAGTTCCCGGACATGGGCGCGGTCTCCGTCATCGAGTGGGACGAGGCGGACAGGGCGCTGTCGTATAACGTCTACCGGGGCAACCTCGCCTCCCTCATCCCGCAGGGAGTTCTGAAGACCTCCACCATGACCCTGCTCGCCTGCGGCGTGACGGCCGACGCCGACATGGACGGCCGCCCCGACGTCACCGATGTGGACATCCCTCCCACCGGCGGGTTCTTCTACCTCGTGCTCGGCAGAAACCTCGTCGGTGAGGGGCCCATCGGCCTCCCGCAGGGCGCTCCACAGAGGATCCACGACCTCCAGTGTCCCTGAGCGACCTGATCACATCGCCCCTGGGGCCGCGGAAGCCCGCGATCTGTCCCTCCTGCGGCCGGGAGATCCCGGCCGGCCAGCAAACCTGCATGACGTGCGCAGAGACCGCCGTCGCCGCAGGCGGTGAGGCGCGCCCCACCGCCTCCGGGCGGAAGGAGATCGCCGGTTTTGTGATCCTGCGCGAGCTGGGCGCCGGGGGGATGGGGACTGTCTACGAGGCTATCGAACAAAAGATGAATCGCCGCGTGGCCCTCAAGATCCTTGGACGGCACCACTCCCCGTCGGCCAAGGCCGAGGCGCGCTTCGAGCGCGAGGCCTGGATCGCCGGCAAGCTCAACCACCCCAACTTGGTCAAGGTCTACGAGAGAGGAACCTGGGAAGACATCGCCTTCTACTCGATGGAGCTCGTGGAGGGAGGGTCGCTCTACGACGTTGTCCAGAATCTGAGAAAGTGGGGCCGGGACGAGGCATGGGGTCTCAAATTCGGGACCCGGGAGTGCACGGCCTGGGCCATGACCCAGATCGTCGCCGCGGCCCAAGGCTTGGACTACGCCCACAGACAGGGGGTCGTCCACCGCGACGTCAAGCCGATGAACCTCCTCTTGACGCGCGACCCGGTGACGGTCAAGGTGACCGACTTCGGGTTGGCTATGGAGCCGGGAGCCGACAGGCTCACGACGACCGGGCGGATCATGGGCACACTCGCTTACATGGCCCCGGAGCAGCTCCTTGGAAAAAAGGATCAGATGGACGCCCGGACGGATGTCTATTCCCTCGGGGCCTCCCTCTACGAGATGCTCACGCTGGAGCGGCCGTTCAAAGGCGACGACTTCCAGACATATGCCCACGCCGTCTTGACGACGCAGGCAGGCCGTCCCAGCCGCATCAACGAGAAGGTCAGCCGCGATCTGGACGTGGTCATCGGGAAGGCGCTCGAAAAGGATCCCAAGGATCGGTACCCGTCCGCCGCAGCCTTCGCGGAGGACCTCGAGAACGTCCTGAGCTTCAGGCCGATCGTCGCGCGTCCGCCGTCCACCCCGACGCGGGTCGTGAAATGGGCTCGCCGGAAACCGGCGTTGGCGGGTAGCCTGGCGGCCGCACTGATCCTCCTGCCGGTCGGTTCATCGTTGACTCTTCGGGCGGTTCAGCACCAGCGTCTTCTGAGTCGCTTGGATCTCGAGGAGCAGTGGCAGCAGGTCCGGCGACTGACGCGGGACGGCCGGATGAAGGAGGCCCTCCCCTCGCTCTCCCGGATGCTGCAGATCGACCAGAATAACGTACCGGCCCTCCGGGCCCGCTCACTCTGCTTCCAGAAGTTGGCCCTCGCCGAGCAGGACCCGGCCAAGCGACAGGAATTGGTCAACCTCGCCCTCGCGGACTCGGCGACGCTCGTGGATCGCCTTCCTGGTGTCTCCTGGCCCTATGGGCTTCGGGGGTACCTTCTCAAGAAGTTCGACCGACAGGAGGAGGCCGACCGCGCATTCGAGAGTGCGAGACTCTATCGGAGAGAGCCGCCGAGCGTGGACGATCTGTCGGTCGAGGGAACCCTCGCCCTGGAAAGCGGGGATCCGGCCGGGGCTGTCCGGGCGCTCACCGAGGTGCTCAATAGGGAACCGGGTCGGGTCTACGAACTCATCTACCGGGCCAAAGCGCACGAGCAGTTGAATGACCTCACCTCCGCGACCGTGGACCTGCAGGTAGCTGCCGGCCTCGCTCCGGAGGATTTCATCCCCCGATACGAGCTCGGCCGCCTGTCCGCCGAAGCAGGTCAGCTCGACAAGGCTGAGTCCCACTACCGCCAGGCGCTGCGGATCGACAGGGGGAGCGCGCACGCCCACACGGGCCTGGCCGACGCCAACATCCAGAGAGGGAAGAACCTGGCGGCATCGGGCGACCGGGAGGGCGCGACGCGCGCCTTCGTGGAAGCTCAGAGCGATGCAGGGACAGCGCTGCAACTCGACGCCGGTCTAGGCTGGGCTCATCTCGACCTCGCTGTGAGCCTCATGGAGCAGAACCGTCTCCTCCCGTCCGCGGATCAGGCTCTCCTGCGGCGGGCTCTCGATCACAACGATCGGGTGATCTCCCTCTGGCGCGAGCGGGGCGGCCGGCCAGAAGAGGAGGACTACCAGAAGGCGCTCGTCAATGTCTGCGACACGCTGATCCAGCTCGGCGACCTCGATCGGGCACTCGCTTCCTGCCTCGAGGTGGTCGAGCTGAAGCCGGCGGAGGCGATAGGCTTCTACAACCTCGCCGGGGTCTACGCGCTCCTCGGCCGCCGGCAGGAGGCGCTGGAGGCCCTCGAGAAGGACATGGCGCTGGGGGACACCGATTGGGAGTACCTGGCCTCCGACAGGTGGCTCGAGTCGCTCCGGGCCGATCCGCGGTTCAAGGCCCTCCTCGGAAAGATGAAGCGGGCCTCGTCAGGGTAGCCGTCGATCCCCCCGCCCCGGGAGGAAGAACCCGACGGCCCGGAACCCCGTTCCGCGCGGCCTCGTATGATCGGCGAGCGCCATCCACGCACGAAGGGGGAGATCCGTAATGACACCTGAGCTGGTCATCGAGAACCTGTCCAAAACCTACCCGAACGGAGTGCGCGCGCTGCAGAACGTCTCACTGCGCATCCCCGCCGGCATGTTCGGCCTCCTGGGGCCGAACGGCGCGGGCAAATCGACCTTGATGCGCACCATCGCCACACTGCAGGAGGCCGACAGCGGCTCCATCCGGCTGGGCGGCCTCGACGTCCTGATGCGGAAGGACGAGGTGCGCAGGACCCTCGGCTACCTGCCCCAGGAGTTCGGGGTCTATCCCAAGGTCTCGGCGCTGGAGATGCTGAGCCACTTCGCGGTGCTCAAGGGGATCGTCCACCCCCGCCAGCGCAAGGAGACGGTGGACGCGCTGCTGCACCGGACGAACCTCTGGGAGGTCCGCAAACGCAAGCTCGGCACCTTCTCGGGAGGGATGAAGCAGCGCTTCGGCATTGCGCAGGCGCTGCTGGGCGACCCGAAGCTGATCATCGTGGACGAGCCGACCGCCGGCCTCGACCCCGCGGAGCGGCTGCGCTTCAACAACATGCTGAGCGAGATCGGCGAGAACGTGGTGGTCATCCTGTCCACCCACATCGTCGAGGACGTCAGCGATCTGTGCAGCCGGATGGCGATCATCTCCTCAGGCAGAGTCCTTCTGGCCGGCGATCCGCAGAGCAGCATCGACGGCCTGCGCGGCCGGGTCTGGAAGAGGATCATCGAACGCCGTGAGCTCGCCTCCTACGAAAGCGACTGCATGGTGATCTCCACCCGCCTGATCGCCGGCAGGACGGCGATCCACGTCGTGGCCGACGACCGGCCGGATGCCTCGTTCACCGAGGTGCCCCCCGACCTCGAGGATGTCTATTTCTCCACGCTGAAGTCGTCGGACCAGAAGGCCGCCTGACGCCATGCTCACGCGCATCCTGGCCTTCGAGTTCCGCTACCAGGTCCGCCAACCGCTGTTCTGGATCGCGCTGGCGCTGTTTTTCCTGCTGACCTTCGGGGCGATCACCACCGACGTGGTGGTCGTCGGTGGATCGATCGGCAGCGTGAACCGCAACGCCCCATTCGTGATTTTCCAGATCCTGGCGGTGATGACGGCGATCGGGACCTTCCTGACGACCGCCTTCGTGGCCAACAGCGTGCACCGCGACTTCGAGAGCCAGACCGACGCGCTGTTCTTCTCGCTGCCCCTCAAGAAGCGCGACTACCTCTTCGGGCGGTTCTCCGGCTCGCTGCTCGTGGCGGCACTGATCTTCCTGGGCGTGATGCTCGGGATCGTGGTGGGCAGCATGATGCCGTGGCTGGAGCCGTCGCGCATCGGGCCGTTCCGCCTCGGTCCCTACGTCCAGGCGATGCTGATCTTCGTTCTGCCCAACCTGCTGCTGACGGGGGCGATCTTCTTCTCGCTCGCCACGCTCACGCGAAGCCTCCTGTGGACCTACGTGGGGGTGGTGGTCTTCTTCATCGGCTTCGGCATCGCGGGGACCTTCCTCGACGACCTCGAGAACCAGTGGGTGGGGGCCCTCGCCGATCCGTTCGGGTTCACTCCCTTTGAAATCGTGTCACGCTACTGGACCGTCACCGAGCGCAATACGGGATCTCTGTCTCTCACCGGCGCGCTGCTCTGGAACCGCGCGCTGTGGGTCGGCATCGCGATTGTCGTGATGGCCTTCACCTACGCGAAGTTCAGGTTCACCACCGTCGAGACGGGCAAGGTGAGGCGCCGCAGGCTGGCAGAGCAGGCGCTGGAGGCCGCCCCGGCGGCCGTGGCCCTCAGGCCCGCGTCCATGGTGTTCGGCCGGGCCACAGCAGCCAAACAGCTCCTGCACCAGGCGCGCATCGAGACGGTTGGGGCGCTCACGGGAGTCCCGTTCCTGGTGATGCTGTTTTTCGGCGTCCTCAACCTGGTCGCCGGATCCACCCAGGTGGACGATCTGTACGGCACGTCGGTCTATCCCGTGACGCACCTCATGCTCAGGGCCATCGGAAGTTCCTTCGGGTTGTTCGTCTTTCTGATCCTGACTTTCTACAGCGGCGAGCTGGTGTGGCGCGAGCGCTCGCTGAGGATGTCCGAGATGGTGGACGCACTGCCGGCGCCCACCTGGGTTCTGTGGGCCGGCAAGGGGGTGACGCTGGCGGCGCTCGTGCTCGTGCTGCACGCGGCCGCGATGCTCACCGGCATCGGCATCCAGGCGTTCCGCGGCTACACGAACTTCGAGATCCCCCTTTATCTGAAAGGACTTCTGCTCGAGTCGGCGCCGCAGTTCCTGTTCATCGCCGCGCTGTGCCTGTTCGTGCAGGTGATCGCCAACAACAAGTTCCTGGGCTGGCTGATCTCGACGCTGGTCTACATCACAGGGCGGGTGATGCCCGCCATGCATCTCGAGCACCACCTGTACCGCTTCGCCACGGCTCCGGACGCGCCCTACTCCGACATGAACGGGTACGGCCCCTTCGTGCAGCCGATGCTCTGGTTCTGGCTCTATTGGGGGTTCGTGTCGGCCGGCCTCGTGGCGCTGGCGCATCTGCTGTGGGTGCGGGGCGCGGAGTCACGCTTGGCCCTGCGCCTGAGGATCGCCCGACAGCGGCTGGGCCGGCCATCGGCCGCTGCGCTGCTGGCGGCGCTCGCCGGCGCCGCCGCGTGCGGCGGGTGGATCTTCTACAACACCAACGTCATGAACCACTACCTTCCGGCGAACGTCCGCGCGGACAGACAGGCCGAGTTCGAGAAACGCTACAAACAGTACGAGGGGATGAAGGGGCCGCGCGTCACCGATGTCTACGCCGACGTGGACATCCTCCCCGAGACGCGCGGCGCTCAGATCCGCGGCCGCTACCTGATCCGCAACAAGACCCAGGCGTCGATCGACGCCGTCCACATGACGCTCAACCCGGACGTCGTCATCCGAAGCCTGGCGGTTGAGGGCGGCCGTGCCGAGATGGAGGACAAGGACCTCGGCTACCGGATCTTCCGGCTGGCCGCGCCGCTTCAGCCGGGCGAGGAGAGGCGCGTGACGTTCGATCTGTCGGTGGTGAACCGTGGATTCGTCAACGACGGTTCGAACACGCGGCTGGTGGCGAATGGCACCTTCTTCGACAACTACGACTACTTCCCGCACCTGGGCTACTCGCGCGCGGGAGAGCTGGAGGATCCCAACGAGCGACGCAAGCGCGGCCTGCCGCCGGTTCAGCGGTTCCCCAAGGTAGACGACGCCGCGGCGCGCCTCAACAACTACCTCTCCAGCGAGGCCGACTGGGTCCACTTCGAGACCACCGTCAGCACGAGCCCTGATCAAATCGCGCTGGCGCCGGGGTATCTACGTGAGGAATGGGAGGCGAACGGCCGGCGCTACTTCCGCTACGCGATGGATGCGTCGATCTTCGATTTCTTCTCGTACCTGTCGGCGCGCTACGCCGTGAAGCGCGACCGCTGGAACGACGTGGCGATCGAGATCTACCATCACCCGGGCCACGAGTACAACGTGGTCCGGATGATCGCGGGGGTGAAGAAGTCGCTCGATTACTTCACGACGAACTTCGGACCGTATCAGCACCGCCAGGTGCGCATCGTGGAGTTC
>JAWPNA010000277.1:0-8289 GCA_045402695.1 Acidobacteriota bacterium | reverse complement strand
GCAAGGAGAACGGACCGGGTCACTGTCTCCGTCGAAGCAGGCGCCGTTGATCAGGATGGAGGCTTCCTCCAGCCGGTCGCCGCTGACCTTCTCCAATCGGGTGGCTCCCTCGATGTCATGACGGGCCGTCAGCCCGACGAGCTGGTCGAGGATCCTGCCGTCGCCATCGAAGATCACCGGGCTGAGGCCGTCGCCCCGCTGGCCGAAATAGAGGGGCCAGTTGTGCTCGTTCACGTCCACTGCGAGCAGCCCGTCAGTCCGGAATGTGATCGAGGCGGTCGCCACCTTCTCAAGAGTGGCGAAGGCTTCATCGAGGAGGGCGAGCGCCTTAGGGCTTGCCAGCGTCCCGAGGCCGCCGCGGTCCACCACATATCTCACAGGGGCGCTCGTGTCCCACCTGACCGGGACATAGTCACCATTGGGATCCACGACCAGTGCGCCGGTGTTCGGGTCCTTCTCGAGCAGCCGCGGGCCACCCGCCAGAGCAGAACCAAGAAGGAGCGTTCCGATGAACGGCACGATCGCGAGCCGTGCAGGCCGGCCACCGAGGATCACCCGGGGCGGGTGAGCTTTTCTCACGGACGCCCCCTCGCCACCAGCGAGCGCGTTGCACCCACCAGTTTCTCGAGATCCACCGCGCCGTCCCCGCCGCGTCGCGATAACCCGTGAGCCTCCAGGATCTCCGCGGGCACGTCCTGGAGCAGTCGCTCGTTGCCGCGGGCGTTGATGGCGCGGCGACGGCCTGCCTTGTCCGTCAGGATCCGAAACCGTCCCTGATCCAGACCCAGGGAACTCGAGAACCCTGCCTCACTCTCAGGGTAGAGAAACAGCAGCGCCTCCTCCCCCTTCCGGAAAACCGGGAGGCCTTCCAGATACGGGGACTCGGGTGACCCGGGAATTCTCACTGTCACGCGGCCATGAGCGACCCCCTTGATCGGGTCGGTGACCGCGAAGGTGTAGGTGGTCAGCTCGATGCCGAGCGATGGGTGAGAGGAGACATTTCGATCAATGCAGCGGCCCAGGAAGAGCCTGTCGGCGCGGGCAGCCATCTCGGCCAAGCCCAGTTGGCGGACGCGGGCGGCCGTTACAGGTCGTGCACCGATCACCGCCACGGCGATGAGGGTCAGGAGTCGAGCTGCCGTCGCCGCACTAGCATGCAACGGGGAGTGCCGAGCCATGTCGTGCCTCCGCTGTCGGGCGACCCGTGTACAATACGAGTACCACGATCCGTTCGATGGAGTCAAGAATCTCCTTGGGCTTCGTATGAATGACCTCTGCCCTTCCTGCCGCGCGCCCCTCCCGCCCGGGGCTGATGGCTGTCCCCTGTGCATGGGGAACGCAGCGACTCGACCGGCCTCGGAAGCACCGACCATCGGACTGCAGCCACGCTCCGCCTTCGCACTCCCAGAAAGGTTCGGCAAGTTCCGCATCTTGCGGGAGATCGGGCGTGGGGGGATGGGAGTCGTCTACGAGGCCGAGGATACGGTGATGGTCCGCACGGTGGCGCTGAAGACGCTGTTCGCGCGGAAGGAGGACCACGAATCGGAGGACCGGTTCCGGCGCGAGGCGCAGATCGCGGGGACGCTCGATCACCCCAACCTGGTCCTGGTGTACGACTTCGGCACGCTGGACGGCATTCCCTATTACACCATGCCCCTGGTGCATGGGCTCAGCCTGGACGAAGTGATCGAACGCCTGCACGGCCGCGCCCGCGGCGAGCGTCCGGCGTTTCTTGAGATCCCGTCGGATCCCGTCGCCCGGACCAGGCTTGTGCTGGAGTGGTTCGAGGGGGCGCTGATGGGGCTCGACCATGCCCACAGGAAAGGGATCGTCCACCGGGACCTGAAACCATCCAACTTGATCCTTGACGCGGCGAGTGGGCGCCTACGCATTGCGGATTTCGGCCTTGCACGCGCGCGGCACCTGGCGGGACTCACACGGCAGGAGTCGCTCATCGGAACGGTGGCCTACATGTCACCCGAGCAGGTGGGGCGCGCGACCATGCAGGTCGATCTTCGCTCTGACATCTATTCGATGGGGGTGACGCTGTATCGCACCCTGTACGACCGGCTGCCCTACACCGCCGACACGACCGCAGGATATATCCAGAAGATCATCTCAGTGGCTCCCGCCCTGCGTGGCGACGGTGTGGCAAGGCTCCCCGCCGACCTGCAGACGATTCTGGGCAAGAGCCTCGACAAGTCGCCAGCGCACCGGTACGGCAGCGCCGAGGAATTCGCGGAGGATCTGGGGCGATTCCGCCGGTACGAACCGATCATGGCGCATCCCGTAGGCCCGACAGGCCGGCTCGCCCGCTGGGTCCACAGGAAGCCGGGCATCGCCATCCTTCTTTCGCTTCTCCTCGTCGCCCTGATCGTTTCCGGTGGGCTGTACCGTGCGCACATCGAGTCCTCCCGTCTGATGCGGGCAAGCCAAGTGGCCTCACTTGTCAAGGACGGCGGCTTCACTGCCGCAGCGGGCGATCACGCGAAGGCCACGTCTCTGTACACGCAGGCCCTTCTGATGGATCCGGCAAACTTCGACGCGCTCATCGGCCGTGCCATGTCACGCACCGAGATCCCCGGTGAGACTCCTGAAGCCCTGAACGACCTGGAGGCTGCGGCCCGGATTGGGCCGCGTCTGTCGAGCATCCACATGATCAGGAGCCTCCTGCTGCGGCGGCTCGGCGATGCCGACGGGGCGCAGCGTGAGGAGAAAGCGTTTCTTGCGACGCCGCCACGAATCGCGCTCGATTTCCGCCTTCTTGGCGACACTCTGAGCGCCCGCGGAGATTGCAAGGCCGCCATTGAGCCGTACACGCGCGCCGAACAGATCGCCCCCCAGGATTTCTGGGCGATCCTGAGGCGGGGCATTTGCCGTGCCGAGGCAGAGGATCTCGTGGGCACCCGAATCGACTACGAAATCGTCGCCCACCTCGTCCCGGATCACGCGTCGGCGCACAACAACCTGGGCGATATTCTCTGGAGACAGGGTGAGCTTGTCCGTGCGCGGCAGGAGTCCCTCAAGGCGCTCGAGATCGATCCGAATCATGCGATGGCTCACAACAACCTCGGCCAGATCGCGTACACGGAGAAGAATCTCGGAGAAGCTGAGTTGCACTACCGCAAAGCGCTGTCGATCGAGCCTCAACTCCGCCGCGCCCGCGTCAGTCTCGGTGTCGTCCTGCTCGAGACGAAGCGGCAAGACGAAGGGGTCGCGATGATCGAGAAAGTGATTGGCGAGGACAGCGGCCGGTCGGAGCTGTTCGACAATGAGATCCTGTCAAAGGCCCACACGAACCTTTGCGATGTCTACCTCGGACGGCGAGATACCCGCACCGCGGCCGAGCACTGCGAGGAGGCAGTGCGGCTGCTGCCGAACAATCCGGTCGCCCACTACAACCTGGCTGCGTACAGAATGCTGACCGGCGACCAGAGGGGCGCGCTCGCGTCCCTGGAGCGGGACGCGGATCTTGGCGACACCGATGTCGATTACCTGATGAATGATCCGGTGTTTTCTCCGCTCCGATCCGAACTGCGCTTCGTGGCTCTCGTCGAGCGGATGCGACGGAAGGCCCGGCGGGATGACTGAGAAGTCGACCATTCCGTCGCTGCCTTGACATCGCCCCCCACGCCTGATGTAGGCTAAGGTGAATACTTTAGACTTGAAGTATCTGTCATTTGAGAGGTGCGTCTGATGCCCGAGCCGGGAGAGTTGGCCGGCCGCGTCGCGCTGGTCACCGGAGGGGGCCGCGGCATCGGCCGCGCCATCGCGCTGGCGCTGGCGCGCGAGGGAGCCGATGTCGCGGTGGCCGCGCGAACCCCCGCCGAGACGGAGCGTGTCGGGGCCGAGGTGCGCGGCCTCGGGCGGCGGGCTGCCGCCCTCACGGCCGATGTCACATCGGAACGAGACGTCGCTGTGATGGCCGCCGCGGCGGTTCGGGATCTCGGCCGGGTGGACATCCTCGTCAACGCCGCCGGAGGAGCCGAGAGCGCTCCTCTCGTCCGCACCGACCTGCCGCTGTGGAACCGCATGCTCGCGGCCAACTTGACGAGCGTTTTCCTCTGCACGCATGCCTTCCTGCCGGCGATGATCGAGAGAGGCTGGGGCCGCGTCATCAACGTGGCCTCGCGCGCGGGCCTGACGGGGTTCGCCTACGTGTCGGCCTACTGCGCCGCAAAACATGGCGTCGTGGGGTTCACGAGGGCGGTGGCCCGGGAGGTGGCCGGCAAGGGGGTCACCCTCAACGCACTGTGCCCTGGGTATGTGGATACCGACATGACGCACCGCAGCGCCGAGAGCATCGCGCTCAAGACCGGGATGCCACTCGACCAGGCGTTGGCCCGGCTCGCGGCCTTCAATCCGTCAGGGGAGCTCATCAGCCCCGTTCAGGTCGCGACCGCAGCACTGCGCCTGACCTCGACCGAGGGGAGATCGATCAACGGGGAGGCGCTGGAGATATGAAGCCGTTCGTGATGATCAACCCGGACTCGCTCCCGAGGCCGCGGGGGTACACCCATGGCGTCCTGGCCGGCGGCCCAGCGGGCGGCCGTATCCTCTTCATCTCGGGGCAGATCGGGTGCGACGGGGACGGCGCGATCATATCCTCCGACCTGGTCGCGCAGTTCGAGAGGGCTCTGCTCAATGTGCTGGAGGTCGTTCGCGCGTCGGGCGGCGACGTCGGTTCCATCGCGCGCCTCACCATCTATGTCACCGATGCCACCATCTACCGCGCACGCTTGAAGGCCCTCGGCAATGTTTATCGCAACGTCATGGGCAAGCACTACCCCGCCATGGCCCTGCTGGAGGTGAAGGGATTGTTCGATCCCAGCGCCAAGATCGAGCTGGAGGCGACCGCAGTCCTGTGAGAGACGATCTGCCGGAACAGCTCGGTGTGAGTGTGTGGATCCGCCTGATGAAGGCATACAACCTGGTCCTCAGGCGGGCGCGCGGCAGTCTGCGCGGCGGGCTGACGCTTCCGCAGTTCGACGTCCTGGCGCAGCTCTCCCGCAGCCCCCAGGGGATGACGTCCGCCGGCCTGAGCCGCAGTCTGCTGGTGACCGCCGGCAACCTCACGGGGATCGTGGATCGCCTGGAGCGCGAGCGACTGGTGGTCCGCGAGGCGCACGAGTCGGACGGCAGGGCGACCCTCATCCGCCTCACGCCCGCAGGCCGGCGCAGGATGACGTCGCTGCTGCCGGGCCACGCTCGTGACATCGAATCGGTCTTCCGCGCGATGCCGCGCTCCCAGATGGAGCAGCTTCGCGTTCTTCTGGGGCGTCTCGCCCACGCTCTCGAGGAACATGCCGAACACGCCGGAAACGGCGGACATGCAAGGGTCAGGGGCGAATCGAAGGAGCACCCACGGTGAGCACGACGTTTCTGTACGAAGAGAGGGGCCCCATCGCGCGCATCACGCTGAACCGTCCCGAGGTGCTCAACGCCCTGACGTTCGACACGTACCACGAGCTGCGCGAAACCTTCTCCGCCTTCAAGAACAAGCCGGCGATCCGCGCCGTGATCCTGACGGGAACCGGTCGCGCCTTCACCTCCGGAGGCGACGTCAAGGAGATCATCGGACGGCTTCAGGGCAGATCCGACGAAGAGCTGCTCGCCTTCACGCGGCTCACCTGCGAGGTGATCCTCATGATGCGTGAGGCGCCGCAGCCCATCATCGCCGCCCTCAACGGAGTGACGGCGGGCGCCGGAGCCGCGCTCGCGCTGGCCTGCGACTTCCGCATTGCCTCTGAAGCCGCGCGCATCGCATTCCTCTTCGTCAGGGTGGGCCTCTCGGGAGCCGACATGGGGGCCGCCTACCTGCTGCCGCGGCTGGTCGGCACGGGGCGCGCCGCGGAGCTGTTGATGCGCGGAGAGTTCGTGGACGCGGAGACGGCCGAGCGGTGGGGGCTGGTCAACAGGGTGGTGGCCCCCTCCGGCCTGGAAGAGGAGACACTCGCGTGGGCCGAGGCAGTGGCCTCGGGCCCGCGCCTTGGCATCGAGATGACCAAGACGATCCTGAACCGCTCGCTGGGGTTCAGCCTGCCCGAGGCCCTGGAGATCGAAGCGGAGGCGCAGGCGATCTGCATGAAGCACTCCGACTTCGAGGAGGCGTACAGGGCATTCCTGGAGAAACGGCGTCCCGTCTTCGGTCGCTCGCCTCGATGAGCCACGTCACGTCGCACGTTCTTTCGGACCCGGAGCGGGAGCTGGCGCGCCGTGTCGCCGTAGCGGCGGGGGCGGCCGCGCGCGCGGCGGGGTCCCGGCCCCAGCCCGGCTCGCACGCCGAGGAGGATGAGGCGGCGCGCCACGCGTTGCGCGCCGTGGCCGGAGCGGGGCTGACGGGATACCTGGTCCCGCCCCCCTATACCCAGGTCGAGGAGGTAACCGCCGTCTCCACGCGCGCGATCTGCGTGATCCGCGACGAGCTGGCCTACGCCTCGGGGTTGGCCGATGTGATGTTCGTGATGCAGGGCCTGGGCTCGGCGGCCATCTCGCTGGAAGGGAGTCACGATTTGAGGGAACGCTATCTGCCCGGCGTTGCGCGCGGGGAGATCATCGGAGCCTTCGCCATGACGGAGCCCGAGGCCGGCTCTGATGTCGGCTCGATCTCGGCCCGCGCCGTGCGCGAGGGAGGCCAGTACGTGCTGAACGGCGTGAAGACCTACATCTCCAATGCCGGGCTGGCAGACCTCTACACCGTCTTCGCGCGCACGGGGCCGGAGGCACAAGGACGCAAGGGGATCTCCGCATTCGCGGTGGATGCCGCCACGCCGGGCTTCACGATCAAGGCACGGCTCACGGTGATCGCGCCGCATCCGATCGGCACCCTGGAGATGTCGGGCTGCCGCGTCCCTTCCTCGCACCTCATCGGGAGAGAGGGGGATGGCTTCGATCTGGCAATGCGGGTGCTGGAGAGGTTCCGGCCAACCGTTGGCGCGGCGGCTGCGGGGTTGGCGCGCAGAGCGCTGGACGAATCGCTTAACCGGGCCCGGACGCGCCGTCAGTTCGGCCGTCCTCTCGCCGAGATGCAGGCCGTCCGCTTCAAGCTGGCCGACATGGCGATGTGGCTCGACGCGGCCCGACTCATGGTGATGCGCGCCGCTTCAATCGTGGACAGGACGCAGAACACGCCGGACTCAGCCGGCGCGTTCGCATCGCGCCGGGCTTCGGCGATGGCCAAGCTGTTCGCCACCGAGTCCGCTCAACGGATCGTGGACGAGGCGGTGCAGATACACGGAGGACTGGGTGTCACGAAAGGGCACGTGGTCGAACGCCTCTACCGCGAGGTGCGCGCGCTGCGGATCTACGAGGGGACCTCCGAAATCCAACGATCGATCATCGCGCGGACGTTGCTGAAGGAGTCGTGAGCAAGCCGGAGCGGAACGACATGGCGAAGAACCGATGACGTTGTTCGAGCCGATCACGATCAACGGGATGACGCTCGCCAACAGGGTGGTGCTGCCGGCGATGGTCACGCGGCTGGCGGGAGACGATGGGTTCGTCAACGCCGACGTGATGGACCGCTACGTACGCTTCGCGCGCGGCGAGCCTGGATTGATCGTGGTGGAGGCGATGTCGGTGCACGGCGGCAAGAGCGGCCCGTTGCTGAAGATGTCCGAGGACGCATTCATCGCCGGACACGCGGGGATGCTGCGCGCGATCCACGAGATCAGCCCATCGAAGGCGGCTGCCCAGATCATCCATTTCCTGAAGATCGCGCGCAGCGGATGGCGGCAGAAGGTCTCCGAACTCGGGAGGCCCGAGATCCGAGTGGTCGTCCGCCAGTACGCCGAAGCCGCCGCGCGCGTGAGGCGGGCAGGCTACGACGCGGTGGAGCTTCACATGGCGCACGCCTACACGCTGTCGTCCTTCCTCTCGCTGCGGAACCGCCGTCAAGACGAGTACGGCCGTTCGCTGGAGAACCGGATGCGGCTGATGACCGAGGTCATCCAGGCGGCACGCGCCGAGGCCGGCCATGACTTTCCTCTCGGCGTCCGTTTCAACGGCGAGGAGTGCATCAAGGATGGCTACACGCTGCGTGACGCACGAGAGATGGCGCTGCGGATGGCGAAGCTGGGTGTGGACTGGATCAGCGTCTCGGCGGGGGGCAAGTTCGAGGACGCGGTTCACAAGCCGGGCCAGCCGCTGTACCCTTACACCGGCTACTCGGGTGATCGGTGCATGCCGGCGGACTGGTACCAGCCGCTGCCGCACGTTCACCTCGCCGCCGGGATCAAGGCGTTCATCAATTCGCACGGCTTCAGCATTCCCGTCGTCAGCGTCGGAAAG
>JAWPNA010000379.1:0-4286 GCA_045402695.1 Acidobacteriota bacterium | reverse complement strand
CTGCGACCGCGAGGTGGGCGAGCTGCTGGCATTGCTGCCCGAGGACACCGCCGTCCTCGTTGTGTCGGATCACGGGGCGAAGAAGCTCGACGGAGGCATCTGCTTCAACGAGTGGCTCATCCAGAAGGGATACCTGGCCCTGGTGTCGTATCCGTCCGAGCCGACGCCCATCGGCAAGGTGAAGATCAACTGGGCGAAGACGGCGGCGTGGGGTGACGGCGGCTACTACGGGCGGCTCTTCATGAACGTGAAGGAGCGCGAGCCTCAGGGCACCGTCGAGCCGGGCGACTACGAGAAGGTGCGCACCAAGCTCATCTCGGAGATCGAGGCCATCACCGATCCGGACGGCCGCAATATCGGGTCGAAGGCCTACCGCCCCGAGGAGATCTACCGCGAGAGCCGCGGCGTGCCTCCCGATCTGCTCGTCTACTTCGGCGACCTCAACTGGCGGTCGATCGGCTCCGTGGGCTTCAAGGCCGTGCACACGTTCGAGAACGACACCGGTCCTGACGATGCCAACCACGACTGGCACGGTATCTTCATCATGAAGCCGCCCGACGGCACGCCCGGTCCTCGCGGGGAGCTGAAGGGGCTGCGGATCTACGACGTCGCGCCCACCGTCCTGTCGCTCTTCGGAATGGATCCTGATCCGGGGATGATCGGCAGGAGTCTTGTCTGACGCTGGTCAGTGAACCGGCTCCTCGGTTCTGGCGCCCGCGTGCTGCCGCTCCTTCATGCGCAGCTCCGAGATTTCGATCCAGACGTTCTTGAAGATGTCGTCGGCGAGGCGGAGCTTCCTGATGTCGGGCAGCGGCTCGTCGCTCTCCTCCATGGACACGAACGACTCCGGCGGCACCCCGTTTAGTTTCGCGCACGTCCTGTCCGATATCTCCTTGATGAAACTGACGTGGAAATCCTCCAGTCGCTCCACCTCCTCGCCCCATCGCACGAGGAAGTCAACGAAGATCTCCGTGAGGGCGGCCGGCACATGGTTCACATCTCTGAGGTTGATGTAGACCCGCCGGTGTACGTCGTGGAACACGCGATTGAATTCCTTGCGGAAGTTCTCCGGAGGGGGGACGGCCCGCCGATCGACCTGAAGAATGACCTGGCCGCTCTCCTCCAGCTCGATCTGCCTCACGATCTGGGGCAGGAGGCTCATGACCGTTTCACGATACTTGCCGTGCTGGACGGTGACGGTGCGCACCTTGTGCATCAGGTGCGGCGCAGTTCTTTCGGTGTGCCGCAGCAACCCTGTGACCGCCTCGGCGGCGCGCGCATCCAGCCTGAGCTCCGCCATGAGGCGATCCTCGTCTCTGGACGTCCACGGTCCTTCCGCCGCCCCGGTGCGTCGTTGGGCCAGGGAGACGAATCCGCGGACTCGCTCGCAGAAGCTTTCCCACGAATAGACCCGCTGGAGCAGCCCATGGTATCCCCTCATCAGCTCGACGCGCGTCATGCCTTTGGGGACGATGTTGGTGTGCGCGCGCAGGTTGGTGCGCTCCTTCAGTTTGCTGAGATCCAGAACTCGCCCCTCGCGCATCAGGCGCGACCAGAGCGGTGTCCCCGTCGGCGCCTTCAGGATGTTGATGCCGACGCTCGTGAGACATGCCTTCTGGATGAACTCGTACTGGTGGTCGAAGATGTCCTTCTCGTCCTGGTCGAATCCGACGATCATGCCGGCGCGGATCCCTATGCCGTGGGCGAGCACCTTGTGGACGTCTTCCGAGAGATCCCCCCGGAGGTTCTGTCCCTTGTTGGCGCCCTTCAGCGATTCCTTGTTGGGCGTCTCGATGCCCACGAACACAAGGTCGAAGTTGGCATCGGCCATGAGGTTGAGGAACTCGTCGTCCTTCGCCATCGCGATCGACACCTGTGTCGTGAAGGTGCACGGCTCCTTGAAAGACCTGTTGAGCGCGATCAGGGCGCGGAGGAGCTGCTTGGAAAACGGTCGGTCTCCGCTGAACTCGTCGTCACAGAACATGACCTGCCTCATCCCGAAGCGCTCGAAGGCGCGCACCTCCTCCAGGATGTTGTCAATGGGCTTGTGCCGGGGGCGCCGTCCGAACAGGTAGATCACATCACAAAAATCGCAGTCGTAGGGGCATCCTCTCGTGGTCTGGACTCCTCCCATCGCGTATCTCTTCATGTCTCCCGCGATACTGTCCCACTGCGGCAGGGGACTGTGTTCGAGGTTCGGCTTGTCGATCTGCCGGTACTCCGGCCCGTGCCTCCCCGCCTCCCAGTCCGCGAGGAACTGTGGCCAGGTGTGCTCTGCCTCGTTGATGAAGAGGATGTCGAAATAGTCACGGAAGAGATAGGGGACGCTCGAGATCCCCGGTCCTCCGATGGCGACCGGGACGCCCGCCCCGCGGAAGATGTCGGCGACCTGCCGGCAGCGCGGCATGTGGATGATGTAGCCGGTCAGGCCGACGAGGTCGTACTTCTCCCCCACGTCCGAGACCCGCTTGATCAGGCCGTGGACATTCTCGTCCCAGATCTGGACCTGGAACCGGTCCCGTGGGGCGAGCGCGGCGAGCGTGGCCAGGCCAATCGGCGGGAAGTTGTTCCTCACCTCGGACGTCTCCTCGCCGGTGACCCACATGGCTTCATTTTCGGAATACGGGCTGACTAGAAGTATCTTCTTCATCCGACCTCCCCCACTTGCGTTGCCCCGGTCATCGCGCGGCGCCGCCGCCCCCTCGACGCGCACCGCGGGGGCAGCGCGCCTGGGATCTCCGGCAATCGACCGTCACGGCTTCGCGATCTTGATGTCGTTTCCCTCGATGCGGACCTCGTACGCCTTCACTCCCGATGGCGCGGGAGGACTCAGGGCCTCGCCCGTCCTCAGATCGAACTTCGCGAAGTGCCAGGGGCACGTCACGGTGTTGCCTTCCACCAGGCCCTGGTGCAAAGGGCCCTCTCTGTGGCTGCACATGGCGGATATCGCGCAGAAGCCGGCGTTCCGCCTGAAGAGCGCGACCTCAAGACCCTCGACCTCGACCATGATGGCCATGTCGCGCGGCAGGTCCTTCAACTCGGCGATCTTGATGAATTCGGTCACTCGTCCCCCTGTTTGCTCAGAGTGTCTCGATCTCAGGTGGCGCTCTGCCAGGCTCGTTGGTCCTTCGCGACAGCCTCCGGGAACCGGTTCAGGACGTGATCCCTCAGCCGCCTGTAAGCGAGCTTGAAGTCATCCTGTCCCTTCCTGTAATCGGAGGACAGCACATCCATGTCCTTCATGAGCTGGTACGATTCCCCCATCGAGAGGCCCAGCCCCATGAAGACAGGGAAGCCGTGCTCGGTGCCGAGGCAAATGCCATTGCGCAGGAGCCTCTCGTTGCCCTTGGCCACCAGCTCGTCGGCCGTCGTCGAGTCCATGGTCTTGTGCTTCCACGTCATGCCGACTCCCTCCAGCTCGAAGTCCTTTACACCGTAGACCGGCGTATCATGCTCCACGCGGAACTGGCCGAGGTTCACGGTGTCCGGACGCGCCTTCTCGATGAAATCGAGAGTCTGGAGGAAGGTCTCCTGGGTCTCTCCCGGGTATCCCACGATGAAGCTCGCGTGAGAGAGGATCCCGGATCTCCGGGCGATCTCGACTCCGCGGTGGGCGTCGGCCACGTCGTGCCCTTTCCTCATGTTCTTCAGGATCTTGTCGCTTCCCGACTCGATGCCGAAAAAGACGGCAAAACAACCGGCGCGACGCATGAGATCGGCCAACTCGTCAGTCAGATCGTCCACGCGCGCGTAACAGGACCATTCCAACCCAAGTCCAAGATCCACCATCTGCCGGCAGACATCGTGCGGATACTCCTGATAGGTGGGCGGACCGTCCGTGAAGTTCGAGTCGCTCACGCGGTAGCGGGTGATTCCCAAGTCGGCATTCCTGATCAGCTCTCGGCGCAGATCCGCCATGGCCCGGATGTTTTTGCCGCGGTCGTACGAGCAGTAGAAGCAGTTGTACTTGCATCCGCGCGAGAATTCGATGGCGAACACGTTCTTGAAGCTCCGATGCGCCAGCGTCCAGTCCGGCACGGGTATCCCCACGTCGCGGGCCTTGAAGGCCTTGCCGTTGACTCCGACGTGGGCGGCGTCGGCTCCCGACGGCCCGTAATGAGTGGCTCCGTCCGCTCCCTTGTAGGCGATGTAGGGCACCGATTCAGGAGAGCGCCTGCCGTGCAGCACGTCGAGAATCCCCAGCAACGGCTCCTCTCCGTCTCCGAACACAGCGAAGTCCGCGTAGCCGTGCAGTTCCTCCGCCTTTCGCGCGGTGGGCCCGCCGA
>JAWPNA010000129.1:0-5434 GCA_045402695.1 Acidobacteriota bacterium | reverse complement strand
CTGCCCAACGGTTTCCGGTCCGCCGGCGGAACTCCCACCAGCATCACGTTCACCGGGAGACTGCACGGCGAGACCGACCTGCTCGCGCTGGCCGGCGCCTACCAGCAGGCGACCGGCTTCCACCTGAAGCGGCCGCCGCTGCGAGTGTGAGAAGGCCGACGGAGTGACGCGCGCGCGGCTGATCTGGAGCGGGATCTTCGCGCTGTCACTGTCCGTCCGGTCGTGCACCGCGGTCTGGTGGCCGAGGCAGCTCGATCGAGACGAGTCGTCCTACATCGCCGTGGCGGGCAGCCTCGCGGGCCTGGATGGGTTCGTCCGGGAGGGCCGGCCGGAGACAGACATCTCCCCACTCTTCCCCGCGCTTCACGCCGTGACGATCTGGGCAACCGGCGACGCGTGGGTGGCCGGTACTGCGCTGGCGATTTTGATCTCCGCGGCCGTTCCTCTTCTGGCCGGGCTCGTCTTTTCGTCCGCCTTCGGAGAGCCCGCCGGGATCGCCGCGGGCGCAGCAGTGGCGCTGCACCCCTACCTGATCCTCGCCGCGCAGGAGATCCAGCCCGGTTCGTTGGCCGCGGTGACCGTCTTGTGCTTCGTGTGGCTCTGGTCACGGGGCCATCTCGAGGCGGCCGGGATCATGGCCGGACTCGGGTATCTCGTGAGGCCGGAGCTGATCTTCCTGCTGCCGTTGTGGCTCGCGGTGGAGCTGTCGCGGCGCCGGCACGCGCGCGCCAGGCTCACGCGCGCAGGCATGACCGGCCTGGCCGTATGTGTCCCGATGCTCCTTTATCTCCGGCTGGCCGCTGGGCGCTGGTGTCTCACCGGCAAGGATCTGTGGGTCTATACGGTGGGCGTCGGTCAGGCGATGACCGGCGGGGGGCCGATCTCCTGGATGGACGCCGAGCGGTTGACCCGCGAGACATCGGGGATCGTCTCGCACATCGTCTCGCACCCCTCGCTGTTCCTGAAGGGGTACGCGGTTCGATCCGGGCTGATGCTGGCCAACCTGTGCTGGCTGGTGACGCCACCCGTCATGGCGGCCGCGGCGGTGGGGCTGGCATGGGCCTGGCGGCGCGACCGCCGTGCCCTCGCGCTCACCTGCTTTCCGATGCTGCTGCTCGTTCTGCTGCCGATCGGCATGACGATCCGGCGCCATCTCATAAGCGTTGCGCCGATCCTGATCGGGCTTGCGGGGCTGGGAATCCTGGCCTTGAGCCAGGCCATGCTGCGCCGATGGGGCGACAGGGCCGGCGGCAGCTAGACCATCTCCCTGGCCGGGTCTGTCTATCCGATCCGCGTCCCGAGCGGACACTCCGAGTCGGGCTGCAGCAGGACGACCCTGCCTGCCTCCTCCATCGCTCCCAGCACGAGCACTTCCGACATGAAGGTGGCGACCTGCCGCGGCGGGAAGTTCACGACGGCCACCACCAGGCGCCCCACCAGCTCATCCTTCCTATAGAAGGGCGACAGGCCGGCGGACGATCGCTTCAGGCCGAGCGGCCCGAAGTCCACTGTCAGCTTGTAGGATGGTTTGCGGGCCTCAGGAAAGTCCTCCGCGTGCACGATGCGCCCCACGCGCATCTCGACCTGGGTGAAGTGATCAAGGGTGATCGGCATCCGGGAATTGTACCGCAGTTCACGCCGCTCCCGGGCGGCGTCCATGCTGTATACTCGCGGTCGAGTTCGTAACAGGTTTCCAGAAACCCTGCGGCGGTATGCGGCGCTTCCTTTCCCCCGAGCCCGAAGTCAGCATCACCAACGCCTTCGCCCGCCCGTTCGACAACGCGGTCGCGACGGCGCGCACCTGCTATTCCGGCTCCGGCATCGTCTCTGAGGACAAGGTGGTGCCCTCCCCTCCCGCCGATGAGGAGATCCGGCGCCGGCGGGCCGAGTCGCGCGACAAGCTCGCGCAGGACATCTACAAGGCCGGCCATCACACCACCCTCCAGCACGCCACCTTCCAGTTCGCATTGAGCAACGTGTCGCGCCACTTCATCTGGTCGTTTCTGCACAGCCATCCGTTCTACAACTCCGAACAGGTGAGCCAGCGCTACGTCGCGGTCAAGGAGGGCTCCTACGCGGTCCCGCCGCTCGCGGGTGAGGCGCTGGCGGTCTTCAACGACACGGTGTCGGCGCAGAACAGGGCCTACCGCGAGCTGTGCGAGACGCTGATCCCGCTGGTGGAGCGCGAGTACTTCATTCGCTTTCGCGCCCGGTCCCGCAATCCCGAGCCGTGGCGCAAGGAGATCCAGAAGAAGGCGCAGGAAATCGCCCGGTACGTCCTGCCGGTGGCCACGTTCGCCTACCTCTATCACACGGTCAGCGGCCTGACGCTGCTGCGCTATCACCGCACAAGCGGCCAGTACGACACGCCCACGGAGCAGCGTCTGGTGATCCAGAAGATGGTGGATCGGCTGCTGGAGCACGACCCGGCGTACCTCGCGATCCTGGAGGAACCGATCCCGTTCGAGCAGACCACCGAGCATGCCGTGCTGGACTCATTCAGGGAGAAAGCCGACGGATCGGGTGAGCTGCTGAGGCGCGAGTTCGTCAGAGAGTTCGATGCGGCGCTGGAGGGCCGCACGTCGAAGCTCGTGGACTGCCCGGCGGGAAACGAGAGCGTTCTGGCCCACTCCGTGCGCGAGGTGTTCGGCCTCACGAAGGGGCGCATGCCGGACGAGGAAGCGATCGCGCTGGCGCTGGACCCGGCCAAGAACAGCTACCTCGGCGAGACGCTCAACACCACGACGCATTCGAAGCTCACCCGCGCGTTGTTTCATCCCCACTACACGTTCCGCAAGAAGCTCTCGCACACGGCCGACTCTCAGAACCAGCGGCATCGGATGACGCCCGGCTCGCGCCCTGTCCTGTCCGCGCACGTCACGGGCGATCCGGACTTCATCACGCCGCCAATCGTGAGGGAGGACGACAGAGTCCACCGCACCTACGTCGCGGCGATGGAACGCGCGTGGGAAGGGATCGACCGGCTGCGCTCACTGGGTGTGGAGGAGGAGTTCGCCCTCTACCTGCTGCCCAACGCCGTCGCGGTCCGGTTCACCGAATCGACCGACCTGCTGAACCTGCGGCACAAGCTGGCCATGCGGCTCTGCTACAACGCGCAGGAGGAGATCTGGCGCGCCAGCCTCGACGAGGCGCTTCAGATCCGCGAGGTGAATCCCCTCATCGGGAAGTATCTCCTTCCTCCCTGCACGCTGCGGATGATGGCGAAGACGACGCCGCTGTGTCCGGAGGGACGCCGTTACTGCGGCGAGCGGGTCTGGACCTACGAGCTGGAACAGTACCAGCGGCTGATCTGAGCTTGGGGGCCTCGCTACTCCCTGAACATAGCCGCCTTGAACAAAGGCTGCCCCCCGAGCGCTGCCCGGAATCCGTAGACCGCCAGCAACACGGGCAGGAGCAACGTGAAGAAAGTGCCCGCCGCCCACCAGGCCGAAAGGTCGAGCGCCAGCGGATACGATGTGACTACTCGCGCGACGAACAGGCAAACCATCATCGCCAGCAGGCCGTACCGGAGCAGCGCGAACGCCATCAGTCCTGCGCCCGCCACGGCGGCCGCCACCTTGATGGACAGGGAGCCACCCTCCAACAGCGACACGGTCATGACGACCGGCACGGAAAAGACGAGGACCACGGCCAGCCATCTCCGCCGGACGATGATGGAGACACCGATGAGGAGGAAGAGCACCACCGTCGAGATGAGGATGGCTCCAAGCTGGTCGTCGAGGAGCTTCGCGACGAAACGGCGGAAGTTGAGCATCCCGCCTATGACCTCCCAGAAAGGCAGAGGGGGCGCCAGTCCCAGCCATGCGTGAGCGGTGAACGCCAGGAGTTCTGCGAGCGCCTGGCCGATCCCGAACACGACGCCGGCGAGCAGGTCCCTGCCCACCATGGGATCGGTCCATCGTCCCGTCAGCATCCGGCTCCAGGAGATCAAAGTCTCAGGCCAGCGCCGTCTCACGTACGGCTCCAGTGCGACGTAGAGCAGCCAGATCTGCGCCGCGAAGAACAGGCCCTCGGCGACGGCCTTGGAAAAGATGTTCCACTCTCCTGTCACCGAGGAGATGTGATGGGCGCCCAGAGCCCAACTCAGCAGATGGCAGGCCAGCGCGTAGAGAGCGACCTTCATCGCCCCGCGCTGGTCTCCCCGCCCGAGCCTGAGGTTATAGCGCGCGAGCAGCACGCCCGCGATGAGCGCCAGCAGGAGCAGGACGCTTGCGAACCCCTCCGCCATCTCCGCCGCCGGCGCGGGCGGCAGCGGTGAGATCCTCGCGGCACGCGTCCATTCATCCAGCACCTGGAAGCTGACCGGCCTGCCCCGGTACGACGCCCCCTCCACGCGGAGCTTCGTCTGAGGCTGCCCGGGGTAGATGCCCACCCACGCCTTCCGAGAGTCGGCAAATGCAGGCGGCAGCCATTTCGGCTCGGAAGGGGAGAAGGCGTTCATGTCCAGTCCCGCCTCGTTGAATGGGACGGACCAGTCCGACTCCTTCGTCGGCTCGCCCTGCTTCTCGACCTGAAGCGGCACGGCGCTGAACTCCCTCAGCCGGCCGCGAGGATCCAGGATGAGTTTGATCCTCCCCGAGAGAAGCGGTGAATCTTCGTCGTCGATGTAGCGCGGACTCTGGTGGTACTCGAAGTAGATCGCCTCCGGACGCTCGGTGGCGAGCCGGTCCCAACGTGACGCCGAGGTGTCGTGCATCGCCAGGTGGCGCAGGTAGCTCACGTAGGCGCCGAACCAGTACTGGTTGTCCGCGGGCGGGTCGTCGTATCCCAGCTTGCGCACCACCTGCGTCGCGCGGTCGACGAGCACCGACGGAGGCTTGTCCAGCGGGACCATCAGAGGCAGCATGCCCTTGCGGGACAATTGGCCGGCGACAGCCAGGCCCAGCACGATCGCACCGATGCAGGCCAGCCCGATCATCGGGCGCACGGAGACCGCCTCGCCGGAAGCGGCCACCATCTCGGGAGACGGCGTCTCTCCGGCGGCCAGCGCCGCCGCGAGCGGGTCGCCGCCCGGCAGGGAGGCCGCCACCGCGAGGGCGGAGGCGGGCCGGTCGCGCGGCTCCTTCTCCAGGCACCGCATGATGATTCGTTCGAGGGCGGGATCCATCTCGGGGATCACGCTCGAGGGCGCCGTGGGGGTGCTGGTGGCCCGCATGCCGCGCAGCTCCTCCGGTGTGCGCGCGGAGAAGGCCTCCTTCCCCGTGCTCATCTCGTACAGGACCAGTCCCAGCGCGTACAAGTCGCTCCGGGCCGTGACCTCCGAGCCTGCGAGCTGTTCGGGGGCCATGTATTTCGGCGTGCCGGCGCGGAGCTCGGCACCGCGCAGGTCGGCGGCGAGCGATGCCAGTCCGAAATCGGTGATGCGGACCTTGCCGCGGCTGTCGATCATCACGTTGGCCGGCTTGAGGTCGCG
>JAWPNA010000120.1:0-7292 GCA_045402695.1 Acidobacteriota bacterium | reverse complement strand
TTGGTGCAGGCGGCGCTGGACGGCCACGCGGTTGCGCCTTCCGTCACCTTCCGTGGAGGAATCGGGGCGCTGAGCACAGCGCTGGCTTCCGCCGCGCGCGCGGCCGGCGCGGAGGTCAGGACCTCGGCCCACGTGGCACGCATCATGTCGAAGGATGGCCACGTCTGTTCCGTCGTGCTGGAGGGTGGCGAGGAGATCCCGGCGCGTGCCGTCATCTCCAGCGCCGACCCCAAGACCACGTTCCTGCGCCTGGTGGACCCGCTCGACCTCGATCCGGATTTCGTCCACAAGATGCGCAACTACCGCTGCTTTGGCATGGCCGCCAAGATCAACTATGCGCTGTCAGGGACTCCCGCGTTCGCCGGCGCCAGCGGGGGAGCCGGCGCCGCCGATCTGCTCAGAGGCCGCATCCACATCGGCCCCGACATCGATTACCTCGAACGCGCGTTCGACGCGGCCAAGTACGGCGACTACTCGCCGCACCCCGTGCTCGATATCACCATTCCGTCTCTCGCAGACCCGTCCCTGGCTCCCTCCGGAGCCCACGGGATGTCGGGGTACGTCCAGTACGCCCCCTACAAGCTGAAGGACGGCGACTGGGCATCGCGCCGCGAGGCGCTCGCCGATACCGTCGAGAGAACGCTCTCGGAGTACGCTCCCCGCTTCCCTTCCCTCGTTCTCGAGCGCCAGGTGCTCACCCCCGCCGACATCGAGGCAACATTCGGTTTGAGTGGCGGCCACGTTTTCCACGGCGAGCAGGCGCTCGACCAGCTCTTCACCATGCGGCCGCTGCTCGGATGGGCCCGGTACCGCGCACCAATCAACGGCCTGTACCTCTGCGGCGCCGGCACGCACCCGGGCGGCGGCATCACAGGCGCTCCCGGCGCCAACGCCGCGCGGGAGATCATCAAGGATCTCAGACGGTAGGCGGCTCGCTGCTGATCGGAAAGGACGGCCTGCCCCCGCGATGTGTCCGCTCATCGCCGGCGCCGGTAGAGCTCGACTTCCCAGGTGTTGCTCCCCTGGGAGACGAAACCGAGGAAGCGTGTGCGCTGCGGCAGGGTCGGCCGGTAGATCAGCTCCCACTCATCGGGGCGCCACCAGGGAGGGTAGAGCGGCTTTTCGGGGTCCTGCGATCCGACGAACGACAGAGCAGCCAGATCAAGTCGCGCCTGGTCGCCGCGATCGTCCAGGTGCCGCGTGTTGACGGGCTCGAACCCGGCGCCCTTGAACAGGAAGTACGTCGGGTAGGAGGTCGCGACCAGCAGGGGCGCCTGACCGGGAGGGGGGCGGAAACCGTCAAGCACATGCTGCATGCGCTGCAGCGAGGTCCCGCTCTGGGAAGCGACCGTCAGGTCACGGACGATGAAGACGGCTTCGAATGCCGCCACCGTCCCGAAGCAGGCCAGAACCGCCCAGCTCACGAGGCTCCTGTCCCGCACCATCGTGGCGGCGGAGAACCGCGCGAACATCACAAGGATGAGCGCCGCCGTGACGGACATGTAGGCCCACTGGTACGGAAAGAAGACCACGGAGACGGCGGCCATGCACGGGATCGAGAGGGCCAGCACGCGGTTCGCCGGCTGCCGGCGCATGGATGCGCGCCCCAGCAGGCCGCCCACGGCCACCAGCGTGGCGAGGATCAAGAAGAGCAGCTTGACCTTGTGCTTGACGGTCACGTACCGGCCGGCCGCGTCCAGCAAGCTCCCCACGTTGCCTGACGCCAGGCTGAACAGGTATCCCAGACCCGACGCGCCGCCCGTCGAGGTGCCCAGCGCGTGCCCCAGGAAGCGGCGCGCAGCGTCGGGGTGCAGCCACCACACGGTCAGCGCCGCTACGGCGAGGGGAAGCGCGGCCGCCACGCACGAGGCGAGCAGCGCGCGGAGGTCGAACCTATTCTGCGGCTCCCCCCGACTCCCCGGACAGGCGCAGAGCACCAGCAGACAGGCCCCGTGGACCAGGAAGCAGAACGGAGAGACGAGCCCGTTGACTCCGAGAAGGAGCCCCGCGAGGAGGAATCCGCGCGGCGACCGCGACACCTCGGCGGCCCGCACGCCGGCGAGAGCCAGCAGGAGGCCCAGGGAGTCGGGCCTCTCCTTCTCCGCCCAGGCCGGCCCCAGCGGCAGGCTGATCAGGATTGCCGAGAGCAGCAGCAGATGAGGCGCCGCTCGGTCGCGGCGGCAGGAACGGGGCAGCAGCGCGAAGAGAAACGCCAGGCCCGCGGCGCACGAGATGAGGAGGTCGAACATCTGGTTGACCTTGGGCCCAGCTCCGACCAAGCCCACCACGACGCCGTAGAGGACGGGAAACGCGGGCGGATAGGTCGCGTAGAACCTCGGCTCGAGATCGGGATGGCCCGGCCCCAGGCGTGTCACCAGACCTCTGCCGGCGGTCAGATTGAGTCCGGCATCCTTGAAGTAGAAGATGTCGGTGCCCGAGAAGGACGGCGGGACCGCCAGAAAGACAATCGCCCAGAGGCAGATGGCGGCGCTTCCCGCGAGGCGACCCACCCTGAAGAGATCCAGATCCCCAGGTTCCTGCACGACACTCCGCTGGCGCGCGAGGTCATGGCTCACCCGCCGCTCAATCATTCTCCGGACGGGCCCGGCCGTCGATCATGACCGCACGGCGCACGGGCCGACTGCCACACCGACCTGCGCAGGCTAGGGCGGGATCGCACAGGGCGGCCTGCGCCCAAGATCTGTGAGGCCGCCCTGTCCAGACCTTAGAAGCCCGCCGCCTTGGCGCGCCGCATGCACTCCTCGGGAGTGACATCCTCCTTGTGCGTCGCCAGCGACCACTGATGACCGAAGGGATCCTCGATCTGGCCGTAGCGGTCGCCCCAGAACATGTCGGCGATGGGCATCGTGACCTTGGCGCCCGCTTTCACCGCGCGGTCGAAAAGGGCGTCCACGTCATTGACGTAGAGATGGATCGTGACCGGAGTCCCGCCGATTGACTTCGGCCCCGTCTTGCCGAAGCTGGGAAACTCGTCGTTGAGCATGATGGGTGAGTCGCCGATCCTGATCTCGGCGTGCATGACCGTGCCGCCAGGGCCGGGCATGCGCGCCACTTCCTCGGCGCCGAAGGCTTTCTTGTAGAACTCGATGGCCTCTGACGCGCCCTTGATGATCAGATGGGGAGTGACGGTGTGGAATCCTTCCGGAATCGCTTTCGCCTGCTTCGCCATGCGCAGCCCTCCATCAGTTGATCTGGTTTCCATGTGGCCGGGACGGATGGCCAATTATGCACCGGATCGGGCCGCTGACGCCAGTGTCGGCTCGGCTTCTCATGTGGATGATGGCCCTTCCAGTCCTGCTGGCCGTTGAACTGACCGAAGCCTCGACTGGCGCGTCCATCTGGAGCACGTCCGCGAGCGGGACGAACAGCGTCGGCCACGTCAGCATGTTCAGTGGCAGGAAGTTCGACTTCGATGCGCAGGATCCGGAGACTGCCTATAGCGGTCTGGTCAACACTCTGGTCGAGGTGGCGACCAGGGATTTCCGGTCTACCTGGGAGCGACGGTAGCGTCGAGGATTCCAGGTCTCCCTCTGGCCGACCGACCGCGGCGGCACGGACACATTCATAAGGAGGGACCCGGCCCCAAAACGGCCCAGCGGCAGGCCCTTCCAGGCGGCTAGGGCGGCGCGAGCTGCCGGCCGATCACTTGAGGAACCAGGGGAGTACGGTGAAGCCGTGAAGGGATAGCGCGCTGTCCCCCCCATGCACGAGGATGCCGCGCTTGTCCCGATTCCCCGGCAGCGCAGTCCACCACCTGAGCCCGTCCACGGAATCGGCAGCGACGGTCAGGCCGGACTTGACCTCGACCAGGATCCGCAGAACGGCGGTGCGCCCCGCCAGCGTCTGCGAGATTTTCTCCATGATCAGTGGGCTCTGCGATCCGGTGAGGATGAAGCGGTCCGAGCGGCCATCCTCGTCCCAGCGCTCTGCACGTACGACAGAAGCTCGGGGGCCCTCTGGACCTCGTCGAGGATGACCCCGCCACCTAAGCCCGCCAGGAACCCGAGGGGATCCTCCCGCGCCCGCGACCTCTCGTCCGGCCGCTCCAAGAAGACATACGCGTGCCGCAGGAAGGTGTGTCGGACCAGAGTGGTCTTGCCGGACTGCCCGGGGCCCGTCAAGGTCACGACCGGCATGCGGCGGGCCGCCGCCCGCAGTGCCTTTGCAAGCGCTCTGCGGAACGTGGGGATAGCCTGGATGCTCCCCGCGGGGATGTCAAATCCAAGATCGCATCTTGAAAATGACAGGCCCACGCCGCTCGATTCCTGGAAGTCCCGGCACGGCGGTCTCCGGCCGATCAGGATTCTCCCTGGTGCGGAATCAGGCGCGACTCTCATCGGAGAACGATCGGCGAGCACGCGAAATCGCTGGGAAGGAAGTGCGCTGATGGAGGCGGCGGGAGTCAGAACCTAGGTCGTCCCGCGGCCCAAACGCCTGACTCGAGTCCGCCCGACCGTCCGGGATGCTTTTCGACGATCGACGGCGGGAACGATCATGAGATTGGGACAGCGCCCCGCGAACCGCCGGCCAGCATCGTCAATAGAATTTCGCCGTAGGCTTCGAGCTTGGCCGGACCGATTCCCTTCACCTGACGCAGATCCGCGGGGCCGCGGGGCCTGCGCGCCGCCAGAGTCTCGAGCGTGGAGTCGTGGAATATCACGTAGGCGGGGACGCCCCGGCGCTTCGCTTCCGCGGCGCGCCATTCCTTCAGGCGGCCGAGCAGATCGATGTTGGGAGGCGGCCCCCGTACCCCTTCCACCTGGTCGATCACCGCCCCGCGCTTGACGCGAGTCCTCAGGGCGGCTCGCCGCAGCCTGGCGGCCTCACGGCCGGGCAGCGCAACGAGCGGCCGGCGCTCGGCTCGCATCACTGCAGCCCCTTCCCCGCCAAGCGCCAGGACGAACGCGCCCGGACGCCCGCCCTCGATGCCGCGACGCTCCAGCAGCCCCGCCTCGACCAGGGCGTCCAGGAGCCCTTTGACCTCCTCGAGTTTCATCTCCGCCAGTCTGCCATATGTGGGAAGTCGATCGAGGCCGTGTTCGACGACCTGGCGATCGCGGCTGCCGACGAGGACTTGGGCGATCCGCTCCACGCCGAACCGGGCAGGCAGGCGGGCCACGGCGGACAGAGCGATGCGGACCCTCTCGAACTCCCGGTCATCGAGCGGGCGCTCCGCCCCGCGACGCCAGCCGAGGCAGACATCGCAGGTCCCGCAGCTTGGCAAGGCCCCGCCCCGGCCGGCGCCCGCGAAGTAGTCATAGATGTAGCGCGTCCGGCAACCGCGGCCGAAGGCGTAGGCGAGCATGGTGTCGAGACGGGCGCGGTCGCGCCGCGCCTTGTCCGCCTGTGCCGCGACATCGATCGGCGGTTCCCCGGCGCCCAGTGTCAGGCCGAGACTCTCCGCCGCGCGGCGCAGGAGGCGGGCGGCGGTCGCGGCGGCCATCGCGTCGGCGGCGGCCGCGCCGGCCATCGACTCGATCGTGGCATCGTCCGCTCCCTCCGCAAAGCTCCGCCAGACACGCCGGAAGACCGCCGGCGAGGGGTTCGATCCGGCGAGGAAGAACTCCTGGGTCCGCACGTCAGCGGGCGAGAACAGCAACGCGGCCCGGGCCGGCCGGCCATCCCTCCCCGCACGCCCCGCTTCCTGGTAATAGGCTTCCAGGCTGCCCGGCACGTCGGCATGCGCCACGAAGCGGAGATCGCTCTTATCCACGCCCATCCCGAAGGCGTTGGTGGCGGCGATGGCGTCGAGGCGGCCCGCGAAGAAGTCATCCTGCACCCGGGCCCGCACGGCATCGTCGAGCCCGCCGTGATAGCGCCCGGCCCGCAGTCCGCGCTCCGCCAGATGATCCGCCCAGCGATCGACATTCTTCCGGGTGGCGGCGTAGATAATGCCCGGCGGCCCGGCGTCGCGCAACAGGCGATCGAGGGCACCCTCCTTGTCGGCGCGCGATCGGCATGGTTCGACGGAGAGCGTCAGGTTGGGGCGCTCGAACCCCGTCACCAGCTCCAGCGGCCCCGCCATGCCGAGCTGAACGGCGATGTCGGCCCGCACCTCGGGCGTGGCTGTGGCGGTGAAAGCCGCGGCCGGAACGCCGAGCTGCCTCTTCAAATCGCCGAGGCGGCGATAATCCGGCCGGAAGTCGTGTCCCCACTGGCTGATGCAGTGCGCCTCGTCCACCACGAGACGGGCGATCCGGGCCCGCGCCAGGGCGGCGCGAAACGGCGCGCTCGCCAGCCTCTCGGGCGCCACATAGACGAGACGCAGCCTGCCGGCCGCGAGATCTGCCTCCGCATCACCGCGCTCCCGCGCGGCAAGCCCCGAATGCACTGCGGCCGCGGTCAGGCGCAACGATCGCAGCCGGTCGACCTGGTCCTTCATGAGCGCGATGAGCGGCGACACTACGACGGTCGTCCCGTCGAGCAGCAGGGCCGGCAGTTGGAAGCAGAGCGATTTGCCGGACCCGGTCGGCATGACCGCCACCAGGTCGCGCCCCCGCAGGACCGCCGCGGCGGCCTCGGCCTGTCCCGGGCGGAACTGCTCCAGGCCGAACTGCTCCCGGAGGGCCCGGAGGAGAGAACCGATGACGGGTTCGGGTGGAGTGATCACGGTGCCTTGTGGGGGCGAAAAAGATCGCCCCCGGATCGGAGGCGGGAGCAATTGTACTGGTGGAGGCGGCGGGAGTCGAGTGACGAACAGGTTCTCGGGATCGATGCATTCTTTGGCGACCGCCGAGGCGGCCCGGAGAGCTGCTGGGATTTCGGGCCTCGGAGGGCTACCTCATGTGGAGCATGCTTCGAGGCAGCTAGGTCGGCACGCTCCAGTGCGTCAGGGTGGAGTTGGCCCTCGTCGTCGAGTTGCAGCTCTGCGCGCGGCCGGATGCCGGGGCCGGCGGCGCGTCGCTGCTCGCGGCGGGCCAGCTGGCGCACGGCGGGCTGCAGTAGCGTTGGTCTCTACGATAGGGGCGGCAGATGAAGAACAACGCTGCACAGCCCTGAGCTTGGCAGGGACTCTGATAGAACAGCCGCGGCTGGATGTCTCCCTGATGCTGATCCGGTTTCGTGGACAGTCAAATTGGTGCCATAATGCGCTCGGAGATCCACGACATGGCTCGAAGGAGACGAAGGTAGGAGGGAGCAGAGGATGTTGGTCCACTCGAAGCAAGGAGAGCGGCCCCCTGATCGCAGGCCTTTGAAAATCTTCGCGTTCGACCCGATGCGAGATCGGACACCCGGCAACCGCGTCACGATCACCGTCCCGAACGAAGAAG
>JAWPNA010000395.1:0-3957 GCA_045402695.1 Acidobacteriota bacterium | reverse complement strand
CGGGGTTCTGCATGAACTGCACCTTGCCCGCCGCCTGAGGCTGTACTCCCGTGGTGAGGAAGTAGATCTTGATCAGGTTCTTGTGCCCCGAGCCGGCATGGGCTGGGGCGATGCCGGCCGCGACCAGGACCAATCCGAGTGCGACTGCAAGCGTCAGACGAGCGCGTGTCTTCATGGGTCTCCTCTTCCCGGATGCTGGTTCGTCTACGCGGGGCGGAAATGTGTTTCCCTCACCCTAGTTCATGAGAGCTTCGCACGCCACGTGCCAAGGGGGGCGCGGGTTTCCTGGGGAGAAAGCCCAGGCCGGTGCCGTGGGCAGAGGGTGATGCCGCAGTTCAGGGCTGCGCTGTCTTGAGGAGGGCTCTCACGGCGGGGGCGGCGGAGATCATCGTGGCCTCCGGGCCCGTGCACTTGAGGAACCAGGGACCCTGGCCCGTCTCCACCACACCGGCGACCAGACGGTAGCCGGGCTTCGGACCGCCCGAATCCATCGGCCCCATCGAGGCGACGTACGTGCCGCTCACCTCCACCAGAGTGACGGGAAGCGTGCCCACCTGGAACTTCTCGATCTTTGCCTTCTCGCTGGTGCTGCCACCGTCGGGCTGCTGGAACTGACCGTACCAGCGATCCAGGTTGGCCTGCACGGGGCCTCCCGTCCCTGGGAAGTGGAACAGAGCGCACTCGCCGGCCTCGGCGGCACCCGCCCCGGGGACCTTGTACTGGGCCAGACGCATGTTGCTGGAAGGCTGCTCTGAGACCCAGACCGTGGGGGCCTGATATGAGAGGCCGCCGAAGGAGACTTTCTCACCCAGGGGGACGTGCGCGGCCGCACCGCCGCCCGAGCAGGCCGCGGCCATCAGCACGAGTGTGAGAAGGATGGGCGCGGCGCATGACTCCTGCCTGGTCCGTACAGACATGCGCGCATTATATCCATCGCGCGCAAATGTGGAAGCCTCTCGCCGAGGTGTCGTAAACTGTGGCCTGGTCGCCGGCTGTGGAGGGGTCCAACCACATGAAGCGTGGGAGGTTCAGACTGTTTCCTGGCATCGTGCTCGCGGTCTGCGCGGCGGCGACCCTGCGGGGACAGGCCACGAGCTACACGGACGAGATCAGGCAGTGGCGCGAGCAGCGCGAGGCGAGGCTGAAGGCCGATGGGGGCTGGCTCACCGTGGCGGGCCTCTTCTGGTTGAAGGAAGGGGCCAACAGTTTCGGCACTGATCCGTCCAACGAGATCGTGCTTCCCGAAGGGTCGGCGCCGCCGCGGGCCGGCGCCTTCGAGTTTCACGGGGGCAAGACCGCCGTGCGAATGGAGCCAGGGGCTCCCGCCGCGGTCGTCGGGGACAAGCCCGTCGTGGGGGTGGTGGATCTGGCGCCCGACAGCAGCGGCTCGCCCGACGTGCTCACGATGGGGCGGCTCACCATGCACGTCATCAAGAGGGGAGACCGGTTCGGCATCCGACTGAAGGACATGAAGAGCAAGCTCCGCGAGGAGTTCACCGGGCTTCACTGGTACCCGGTCAAGGAGTCGTTCCGGGTGACGGCGCGGTTCGTGCCGCACGAGACGCCCCGGCAGCTCTCCGTCCCCAACATCCTGGGAATGGTCGAGAAGATGCCGAGCCCCGGATACGCCGTGTTCACCGTGGGGGGTCAGGCAGTCCGCCTCGATCCGGTACTTGAAGAGCCCGATGCCACCCAGCTCTTCTTCATCTTCCGTGATGGGACCACCGGCAAGGAGACCTACCCAGCGGGCCGGTTCGTCTACGCCGACATGCCCAAGGACGGGCAGATCGTGCTGGACTTCAACAAGGCGTACAATCCTCCCTGCGCCTTCACACCTCACGCCACCTGCCCGCTGCCGCCAGAGCAGAACCGATTGGCGGTGGCGATCGAGGCCGGCGAGCTGAACTACGGCCATCACTGAGGCGCGGCCTCGCGCGGGCGCACGCTTGCCCGGACACGCTCTCGGGGGATATAGTGACGTCCGCATCCCCTGCCGCCTTCCACAAAGGGCGTGATGATGAATTCCTCCTCCGCACGGGGAGACCTCGCTTACAAGCCGCTGCGGCCCGCAACGCGCCTGGCTTCCGCTCTTTGCGTGCGCGAGGAGCGCCCTCCGCAGCCGCCTGCCCCACCCCGGCTGCTGGATCAAGTGCGTGCCGCGATCCGGTCCCGCCACTACAGTCCCAGGACCGAGGAGGCGTACGTCCTCTGGGTGAAGCGGTTCATCCTGTATCACGGCAAGCGGCACCCCCGCGAGATGGGGCACGCGGAGATCAGCGCGTTTCTCACCCACCTCGCGGTGAACAAGCGCGTCAGCGCGAGCACGCAGAATCAGGCGCTCGCCGCGTTGCTGTTTCTCTACCACGAAGTGCTCAGACAGAAGGTGGAGCGGATCGAAGAGGTCGTGCGTGCCAAGGCACACCAGAGGCTCCCCGTCGTGCTGACCCGCGACGAGGTGCGAATCGTGCTGAAGCACCTCGACGGCACGCCGTGGCTGATGGCCATGCTTCTGTACGGGTCCGGGCTGCGGCTGATGGAGTGCGCCCAGTTGCGGATCAAGGACGTTGACTTCGGGGCCAACCAGATCCTCGTGCGTGGCGGAAAGGGGGACAAGGACCGGATCACCATGCTGCCCGGCAGCGCGAAGGAGCCCCTCGATCGGCATCTGGCCGTCGTGAGACGGCAGCACGAGAAGGACCTGACCAGAGGAGCCGAATGGGTGGCCCTGCCGGGACTGCTGGCCCGGAAGTACCCCAACGCGGGCCGGGAGTGGGGGTGGCAGTGGGTCTTCCCCGCAACCCGGCAGTACGTGGACCGCGAGACCGGACAGAAACGACGCCACCACCTGCACGAATCGGTCCTGCAACGCGCCGTGCGGGAGGCGGTCCTCAGGTCGGGCATCCCCAAGCTGGCGACCTGTCACACCTTCCGGCACGCCTTCGCGACCCACCTGCTCGAGGACGGCTACGACATCCGGACGGTGCAGGAGCTGCTCGGCCACCGCGACGTCGCCACGACCAAGATCTACACCCACGTCCTGAACCGAGGGCCGCGTGGCGTACGCAGCCCCGGCGACCGGCTGTGAGGGCCACAAGGCAGGAGTAAGGAAGTAAAGGTGCGGGGACGAGGGGCGAAGGAGAATGGATGCTGCGAGTGCGCGGTTGCAGGAGACAGCACCTGGTCGGTCGAGCGGTCTTACATGGGCGTAGCCTCGCCGCATATCACGTTCGAGGCTCAAGAGTGCCCCGACCCAAGGTTCGGATTCCAGAGGACTTGGTTGTCCGCCGTGCTCACAGCTCCCGTCTTACGCAGCCTGGCGGTCAGCCGTAACCCATGACGTAGTTCAGCCGATTTCTAGTTCGGCGGACACCAAATGCTCCGACCGGAGGTAGCTTGCGGCGTGTTCACCAAGCCTTGGTTGCTGTCGGATTAGCTGCGACGGTGGCATGTGTGTCTCCCGTTTCTTGCCGCCGCGAACTGAGTAGCGGCAAACGGAAACCGGCGGAGAGCGAATTGATCGGAATCTGGCGGCTAACTCCCGAGTCGATTGAGGTGGCGGCGGCGAGCGGCCTTCCGGCGTCCGACCTCAAAAACGGATACTTGCGCCTACTTGCGGGAGGTAGCTGCTCTGCCGACATGTTCGTGAATCCATGCGGGCTCTTCAAGCCTGTCCAGCGCATTCGCGGCGACGCCTGCCGATGGGAGATAGCCCGGTCAACACACGACGGCTATACGCTGAAACTGACGATCGGCGAGGGGGCAAAGGCGTTCTGGATGCCGCTCAATCTCCTGGACAACCCGGAACTCACGCTTTGGCAGTACGTCTGCGATCCAGACTCTGGCGAGTTGGTCGATTTTGTAAGAACTGCGAAGTGAGGTCCTCGACCCATGGGCACGCCGCCGAACAACCCGATCAACCCGTCTGTCGTTCCGGTCACGCGCCTTGCTTGCGCAAGG
>JAWPNA010000168.1:0-3241 GCA_045402695.1 Acidobacteriota bacterium | reverse complement strand
GACGGGAGTGGCGAGCCTGGCGGAGGGAGTGGAGATGGTGATGCCGGGTGACAACCTGAACCTCACCATCGAGTTGATCACGCCGATCGCGATGGACAAGGGTCTGAGGTTCGCCATCAGGGAAGGGGGCCGGACCGTCGGAGCCGGCACCGTCGTGGACATCATCCAGTAGGGACGGCTAGGGTAGAAATGGCGAGCGCGACCGCATCGTGACAGGAGCAGGATTCAGATGCCCGTGAAAGACAAGATCAGAATCAGACTCAAGGCCTACGATCACCGTATCCTGGACCAGTCCACATCGGAGATCGTCGACACGGCCAAGAGGACGGGCGCCAGGGTCGCGGGCCCGATCCCGCTCCCGACGGTGCGGACCATGTATTGCGTCCTGAGGTCGCCGCACGTGGACAAGAAGTCCCGCGAGCAATTCGAGATCAGGACGCACAAGCGGCTCCTCGACATACTGGAACCTACGCCCCAGACCGTGGACGCGCTCATGAAACTGGATCTGCCGGCAGGGGTGGACGTGGAGATCAAGGCGTTCGGCCAGTGATGGCATTCGTGAGAATGAGGGTGTGGCATGCCGGGTGCGATTGAAGGGATGATTGGACGCAAGGTGGGAATGACGCAGGTCTTCCGTGAAGACGGTGCCGTCGTCCCGGTCACCGTGCTGAAGGCGGGCCCCTGCGTCGTGGTGGACAAGCGCACCGCCGGCAAGGATGGGTACGAAGCGGTCCGGCTGGGCCTGGTGGAGAGCTTCAGCAAGTCGAAACTTACCAAGCCGCGCCGAGGGGTGTTCGCCAAGCACGACTTGGCGCCGCTCAAGACGCTCCGGGAGTTCCGCTGCATCGCCGACGGAGAGGGCGAGGAGATCAAGATCGGGGACAAGGTCCTGGTGGACCTGTTCAGCCGGTCGCGTTACGTGGACGTCGTCGGCGTCAGCAAGGGGAAGGGGTTCGCCGGGGTCATCAAGAGGCACCACTTCAGTGGAGGCGCCGCCACACATGGCTCCATGTTTCACCGCGCTCCGGGATCGATCGGGGCTTCCGCCTATCCCTCGAGGGTTTTCAAGGGGATGCGGATGGCTGGCCACATGGGGAGTGACCGCGTGACAGTCAAGAACCTGGAAGTGGTCCGCGTGGATCTCGAGCACAACCTGCTGCTGGTCAGGGGGGCCGTGCCCGGCGCGCGGGGCACGTTGATCCTGATCCGCAAGGCCCGTGCGGCCAAGACCAAGTGAGGATACGAGGACTCTGATGCCGTTGCCCGCAGTGAAGGTGAGGAACCTCGAGAACCGAGAGGTGAGGGAGGTGGCTCTCCAAGAGAGCGTGTTCGGCGCGGAGCCGAACTCGCCCCTGGTGTACGAGGCCGTCCGCGCCTACACGGCGGCCGGCCGGCGCGGCACTCACGATACCAAGACCCGGGCCGAGGTGTCCGGCAGCGGCCGCAAGCTCTGGAAGCAGAAAAAGACGGGCCGCGCCCGGATCGGCTCGGTGCGCTCGCCGCTGTGGCGCCACGGTGGGACGGTTCACGGGCCCACGCCTCGCTCCTACGCCTACAAATTCCCGCGGCGCAAGAGGGCCGGCGCGTTGAAGGTGGCCCTCTCGCAGAAACTGCGAGAGGGGAAGCTGCTCCTGGTGGACAGCCTCGACCTCGACACGCACAAGACCCAGGCGTTCATGGAGCGCATGGCCGGCCTCGGAGTGAAAGGAAGCACTCTGGTGCTGGCCGAGCCGGTGCCGCGCAACCTCGACTTGGCAGCCCGGAACCTCCAGGACTGCAAGGTGTGCCGGGCCTCGGGCGTGAACATCGTGGACTTGATGCGGCACGAGTGGCTCGTCGTGACCGAGGCGGCGGCGAAGAAGCTCGAGGAGGTTCTTGGCGCATGAAGAATGCCGCGCAGGTCATCCTGTCCCCCGTCATCACGGAGAAGACGACCGGGATGAAGGACACGACCCGCACGCTCTGCTTCAAGGTGGCCCCGAAGGCCAGGAAGATCGAGATACGCAGCGCCGTGGAGACTCTCTTCAAGGTGAAGGTGGGCCAGGTGCGGACCTTGATCGTGCACGGCAAGTGGGTGCGCCGAGGCAAGACGGCCGGCAGGTGCCCGGACTGGAAGAAGGCGTACGTGACGCTGGCCGAGGGCGAGAAGATGATCGAATACTTCGAGGGCACTTAGCGCATGGGAATCAGACAGTTCGCGCCGACCTCGCCGGGGCGCCGCTTCATGACGGTGGCCACCTTCGAGGAGATCACGGAGACGAAGCCGCTCAAGAGCCTGCTGCGGCCCAAGACACGGTGCGGCGGACGCAACAACAAGGGCCAGATCACCATCTGGCACCGCGGGGGCGGGCACAAGCGCATGTACCGCGTGATTGACTTCCGCCGCGACAAGGTGGACATCCCGGCGACGGTTGCGTCGATCGAGTACGACCCGAACAGGTCGGCACGGATCGCCCGGCTGCACTACGACGACGGGGAAAAGCGCTACATCATCGCGCCGGTGGGCCTGCAGGTCGGACAGAAGGTGATCGCCAGCGCGACCGCCGACATCCAGGTCGGGAACGTCCTGCCGCTGAAGAACATCCCCCTCGGCACCATGGTGCATAACGTCGAGCTGAAGGCCGGCAAGGGAGGCCAGCTCGTGAGGAGCGCCGGCGCCGCGGCGCAGATGCTGGCCAAGGAAGGCTCTTATGCCCAGCTCAAGCTCCCCTCGGGAGAGGTGAGGAAGGTGCACATCGAGTGCCACGCCACGATCGGCCAGGTCGGCAACATCGACCACGAGAACATCTCGATCGGCAAGGCAGGCCGCAAGCGATGGCTCGGTCGGCGCCCCATCAACCGGGGTGTCTCGATGAACCCGGTGGATCACCCGCACGGAGGCGGCGAAGGCAAGACTTCAGGCGGGCGGCATCCGGTCACACCTTGGGGCAAGCCGACCAAGGGGTACAAGACGCGCAACAACGCAAGGACGGACAGATTCATCGTCCGGAGCCGGCACAAGAAGTGACAGGAGACGCGAGATGAGCCGATCGGTGACCAAGGGGGCCTTCGTGGATGCCCACCTGCAGAACAGGCTCGACGAGATGAACCGGCGCTTCGAGCGCAAGGTGATCAAGACCTGGTCGAGACGCTCCACGATCACCCCCGAGATGGTGGGCCACACGATCGCGGTGCACAACGGAAGGAAATTCATTCCCGTCTACATCACGGAGAACATGGTGGGCCACAAACTGGGAGATCG
>JAWPNA010000202.1:0-15770 GCA_045402695.1 Acidobacteriota bacterium | reverse complement strand
AAGAGCAACTCCCGCCGGCTGAGCTTGTCTGCCATGTCAGGGCGCGGCCACGGACTCCCTGCCAGGTGATGCCGCCGCCCTCCAGGCCCTGCCAGGTGATCCCATCACCGGTGAGGCCTTGCCATGTGATTCCTTCGCCGGAGATCCCTTGCCAGGTGATCCCTTCGCCCCCGACACCCTGCCAGGTGATGCCGTCACCGCCGACACCCTGCCAGGTGATTCCCTCGCCCGTGATGCAGGGGTCGTCGAACAGCGACAGGGTTTCAGGCACTTGCTCGCCCCACAGGGCTGGGTCTCCGTAGATCTCGCCGAGTCCCCACAGCGTCGCGTCTCCCCACATGGGACCCGTCTCGGCGATCGTGACCATGATCCCGTCGGAGTGGACGGCCGGCGAAGCGGCGGCGGATGCCCGCTCCACCCCCGCAAGCGTCGAGGCGATGTCGATCGCGCCGGCCCCGCGCGTGTAGATATCCTGGCTTGCCGCATGATCCGCGTGACGCATCAGGCGCCCCTTCACATCGTCGGGTGTGAGGGTCGGATCAACTTCCAGCATCAGCGCCGCGGCCCCGGAGACCAAGGCGGTGGCCATGCTCGACCCGCTCATCTCGAAGTAACGGGGCTCGAACGCCGGGCTTCGCGAGAGCTGGTTGCCCGATACGCGCGCGGTCGGCATCATCCGGTCCAGCGTCGAGAGGGGGGAGCGCAAAGAGATGATATTGACGCCCGGGGCCACGACATCGGGCTTCAGGATCAGGTCGAAGCGCGTGGGCCCACGGGAGGAGAAACCGGCCACCGCGTCGTCGCGCGTCATCGCGGTGTCATGGTCATCCAGCGCGCCGGCGGTGATGATGCGCGGATCGTTGCCCGGGCTCGAGATCATCCCGTAGCCGGTGGCGACCATCCCGCTGTTGCCGGCCGAGGCAACAACCACCAGGCCGGCCTGCCATGCGCTCTCGACGGCCTGCGCCAGCGGGTCGAGGGCCGCCGGTTCCGCGACGGGCTGGCCCAGCGAGAGATTCACGATCCGGATTCCGTACTCGCCCCGATGCTGGACGCACCAGGCCAACGCCGCGATCACATCGCTGCTTTTCCCGAGGCCGCGGTGATCCAGCACTCTCAATGAGATCAGGAGGGAGCCGGAGGCGATGCCCCCGAAGAAGGCGCCGCCGCCGAGCGGGGAGGCAATGGGGCGCCCCGCGATGATTCCCGCGATGTGGGTGCCGTGACCGTATGGATCGGCGGTCATCGGATTTTCCGAACGTCTGGAATCTACGAAGTCCACGGTCGCGACGATTCCGTCGGGACCGAGATCCTCGTGCGGGTAGATTCCCGAGTCGATCACCGCGACGACGACGCCGCGCCCCGTGGGACCAACCGCGTCCGGAGCCAGGCTCCTCGTCCAGGAGGCCGCGGCCGCGTGCGCGGCCACGTCCATCGTGGAGGCCACCAGCCGATCAGGAGAGATCCGCACCACACCCGGCTCGTCGGCCAGCGACTGAATCTCGTCGGCGGGCAGCGTCGCGACGAAGCCGTTCACCAGAGCCAGGTCCCGCCCTGTGGCGGCTCCGCGACTGCCGGCCTTCGCGCGGATTCTCGGAAGGGAGGAATCCTCGGCCTGAACGATCACATTGACGAGGTCCGAGCCGCGCGCCGCGGCGAGCAGGTCTGACAGGTCGCGCGACACCTTCACGTGAGGCTTGGCCTGGGTCGCTCCAGAAACGGAAAGCGGGATCAAGGTGAGCGACAACAGCCCTATCAGCTTCCCGAATCGGCTGCGCATGCGAGCCCTCCTGGTTCCCGGAAACCGCCTGCTCCTGTCTTGGTGTCGTGCACAAGATGGGGGTCAGCTTTGCATTGGTCAATTCGTAATAATGCAAATCCGAAAAGTTTTTTTTAGCTATTAACTCGACTCGAAGATCCGAAAACCAAGACAGCCAAGTAGTTGATAAATAATTGTTTACAGGATCAGAGGAGTGGAGGGGAAACACCGCCGAAGATGGAGCCAAGACAGAAGCAGCCAATGGCGCATTGAACAGGAAAATACGTCCAGATATACTCAGCCCATATTGGAACTACCGCGCAGTCCATGGAGCGGGGGAGCCGCATGTATACGACCAACGAACAGATCGCAAGGAAGGTGTTCCGCAGCCTGAAGACCCCCTCGGACAACAGCAGGAAGAGCGATCCCATCCTGGCGTTCCACTTCAAGGGGAAGAACGACTTCATCCTGATGCGCTGCAACAAGAGCCCCGAGATCACGATCAAGGGAAAGGACCAGCCTGCTGGTGAAGTGAAGTTTTTTGCCTACAGCGATTTCGCCGACTATGATGATGCCGAGGTGGTTTTCAAGCTGAAGGACCAGATCGCGCTCATCGAGCTGTACCGCAAGGGCGCCCTCGATGCGCTCTCATGGTCTTCCTGGAACGAGTTCACGAAGTGGCTGGACACTCTTGACGAGAACGGTGTGCAGATCTCGCTCAAGCTCCCGGGCCTGGTTTACCGCGCGGTGAAAGACCAGGAGCCCTCCATGCAGAACTTCATCGTCGAGGCGATCAAGAAGAGCCTCAAATCGGCGGAGGGTTGATCCACCGCGTGTTCCCTTCACGTCTGCCCAGGAGCGCCGCGTGCGCGGCCACCGCCGCCGTTCTGGTGGCGCTGACTGTCCTAACAGCCGCGCCACGCGCCGGCGATTCCGATCTCCCGGCCGCGCCGCGTATGCCGACGATGCCGCTCGCCGACGTGCGCGCCGGCATGGAGGCCACCGTTCTGACCGTCTTCGAAGGAGGACGGGTGGAGGAGTTCCAGGCGGAGATCGTCGGCGTCATGGATGGCTTCCTCGGACCGAAGCAGGATCTGATCCTGGCGCGGCTGAAGGGAGAGCGCGTGCAGTACACGGGCGTGGCCGCGGGCATGAGCGGCAGCCCCGTCTATATCGGCGGCCGCCTCGTCGGGGCCCTCTCGTACCGGATCGGGGTATTTCTGAAGGAGCCGATCGCCGGCATCACGCCGATCGAATACATGCTGGCGATCAAGGAGGGCCAGACAGAGATCTCCACGGCGGGCCCCGGCGGCGTGCCGCCGGTCGCTGTTTCGGAGCCGGGCATGTCGCTCGAGCCGATCGAAACACCCGTGATCGCCGCGGGGGTGCCGGCCGAGGCGATCCGGGTCTTCGGGCCGCAGCTCGAGAAGTTCGGCCTCGGGCGGCTGGTGCCGGGGGCGGCGGCCGCGGCCGGCGCCTCAGCACCCCTTGCGGAGCCTCTCATCGCGGGACAGCCCGTGGCGGCGCAGCTCGTCTCCGGAGACATCTCGGTGGCTGCGACGGGAACGGTGACCCTCGTGGAAGGCAACAAGGTCTTCGCCTTCGGGCATCCCGCGCTAATGACCGGAGAGACACAGTTCCCGATGGCTCGGGCGGAGATCTATATGACGCTCCCGTCGCTCCAGGCCTCCACCAAGATCAGCCGCGTGCTGGATACCATCGGCACCTTCCGGCAGAGCAGGCTTCCCGGCATCACGGGTGAAATCGGGAGCAAGCCGAGTCTCGTGCCGGTGGACGTGAGGGTGGCGCCCCCCGGTTCCGCGCCGATCGTATTCCACTACGAGATCTTCGAGCACAGGGATCTCACGCCCGCCCTCGTCGGCCTGGTGTCGATGTCCAGCCTCTTGAACACCCCCTGGTCCGCCGACGAGATGACCATGTCGCTGTCGGCGCGCATCGGCCTCGTGGGGCACCCCGACGTCGTCCTCAACGATCTGTATACCGGCGCCGCCGAGCAACCCGCGGCGATCGCGCTTGCGCGGGACGTGCAGGAACTGTTCGGCGCCGTCTACCAGAACCAGTTCGAGAAGGCGGTCGTCCGCTCGGTGAACCTGGAGGTGTCGGCCGTGGAGAAGAGCCGCCTGGGCGTCGTGGACTCGGTCTATCCCAGCCGCACGCGTGTCGAGCCGGGCGAGGGGGTCACCTTCAAGGTTCTCATCCGCCCTTACCGCGGGACGCCCTACACGCGTGGTTTCACTTACCACGTTCCCCAGGGGATCCCGCCGGGCATGCTCGCGGTCTACATAGGCGGCGCGAACCTGCTGGGGGCCGTCGAGCGGCCGGTGCTGGCCCGGCAGGTGAGTCAGGCCGACGACCTGGATCAGATCATCGCACTGATCAATCGGCTGCGCACCGGCAACAGACTGTACCTCAAGATCACGCGCCGGCAGGCGGGCGCCATCGTTCAGAGCGAGATCCTGCCCTCTCTGCCCCCCTCGGTCTTCTCCACCTTCGGCTTCAAGCAGGGGGCGGGCGAGGTCACACCTCTGGTGGAGACCACGGTGTATGAAGAATCGATCCCGCTCGACGAGATCCTCGTGGGCGGCGCGGCAATTCCTCTGAGAATCAAGTAGATCCAAGGAGACAGGATGAGACGGTTGGTCGGAGTCATGAAGGCATCCTCGATCGCGGCCGTGGTGGGCCTGGCCGCCCTCGCCGCGCACGCCTCGACTTCCCAGCACTGGGTCCTGAGGAACCGCGGCGATTTCCAGGAGGCGAAGCTGGAGGGTGTGGCCCTCGGCGCCGACGGGAGGGTCGTGCTCTCCGCCCGCGTCACCAGCCTGTTCGACGCGGCGCAGCCTTATCTGTGGTGCCTCGCGAGAGATCGCGAAGGAAGGATCTACGCCGGCGGCGGAAACGATGGGAAGGTGTTCCGCGCCTCTGCCGGTGGTGGCCCGCCCGAGGTGGTGTTCGACGCGCAGGAGCTGGAGGTACACGCGCTGGCCTTCGATTCGAAAGGTCGCCTCTACGCCGGCACCTCCCCGCGGGGAGCGGTGTATCGAATCTCCGCCGACGGCAAGGGCGAAGTGGTCTTCGATCCCGAGGAGACCTACATCTGGGGGATCGCCTTCGACGACCGCGACCGCATGTTCGTCGCCACGGGGCAGAGAGGACGCGTCTACCGGGTCGACGTGCCGGAGCTGGACGCCACCGGCGTCGTCGTGCTGGACGGCCGCGAGGATCACATCAGGTCCCTTGTGGCCGCCGATGGCGGAACGCTGTACGCAGGCTCGGATCAGAATGGGATCATCTACCGGATCCCGCCTCGCGGTGACGTTGCGGTGGTGTACGACTCGCCGATGCGCGAGATCGCGGCCCTGCAAGTGGTGGATGGGCGGGTCTACGCGGCCGCCATCGCGCCGATCCCGCGGCAGCGCGGCGGGAGCGGCGGCGCGCAGGGCGGAGGCGTGACGCGCGTCACGGTCACGGCAGACGAGCCGGGCGGCGATCAGGAAGGCGCTCCTGTAGGCGAGGAGGAATCCGAACAAGCCCAGCAGAAGCGGCGCGAGCAAGCCCGTCAGGCGGCCGCCGAGACCTTCTATGGAGCTGTCTTCGAGGTCACGGCCGAAGGGTACGCGCGGAAGATCTGGGAATCCAAGGAGGTTCTGCCTCTGTCGCTGGCGCCCTACGGCGAAGGTCAGGTGCTGGTGGGGACCGGCAACGAAGGGCGCGTCCTTCTGATCGGCGCGGATGGGCAGGCCTCCGACTTCGTGGTGGTGCCGTCCTCGCAGGTCAACGCGCTGCTTGCCGACGGACGAGGAGGGTTCTTCGCCGCCGCCAGCAACCTGGGGCAGGTCGTCGCGATCGACCCGGCCGCCGCGCAGGAAGGGACGATCACCTCGCACTCGCACGACGCGGGCTGCACCACGAGCTGGGGCCGCCTCGCCTGGACGGCGGATCTCCCCGCGGGCGCCTCGATCACCTTTCAAGTGAGAACAGGCAATACGGAGGATCCGGATGACTCCTGGTCGCCCTGGTCCGTCGACTACACGGCGGCGGAAGGCACCGCGATCGAGAGGCCCAAGGCGCGCTATCTCCAGTGGCGCGCCGTCCTGAAGGGCATCAAGAAGGGAGCCGGCCCCGTCCTGCGCGGTGTGCAGATCGGCTACCTGCAGGACAACCTGCCTCCCGATGTGACCAGCGTGGAAGTGCTCGCCCCCGGTGTGACTCTCTCGGGCAGCCAGGAGCGCGCCCCCGAGCAAGGAGACGGAGCACAGACGCAGCGGCGATCGCAGAACCAGCCGCGGCGCGGCTTCGAGAAGGGACGCCGGTCGGTGGTGTGGAAGGCGGAGGACTTCAACGGCGACGAGCTGCTGTTCGATGTCTACTTCAGGGCCGATGACGAGACTCTCTGGAAGCCGCTCGCGCTGGACTGGGACGAGGAATTCTACGTGTGGGACGCCACCACGATGCCCGACGGCGTCTACCGCATTCGCCTGCTCGCGACGGACGCCGCCAGCAACCCCACCGGCATGGACCTCACGGGCGAACGGATCTCGCCGGCCTTCGACGTGGACAACACACCTCCGGTTGTCGGTCCCCTGGCGACCCGGCTGAAGTCAAACAGCGCCGAGGTCACCGTGGACGTGAAGGACTCCTTCAGCGACGTCGCTGACGCCGCCTACTCGCTGGACGCGGCCGACTGGGTGCCGGTGCTGCCGCAGGACCGTATCGCCGATTCCAAGCAGGAGTCTTTCCGGTTCACCATCGAGGATCTCGAAGACGGAGAGCACACGATCACGGTGCGCGCCAAAGACAGAGCCGGCAACAGCGCCGCCAACAAGGTGGTCATGCTGGTGGGTGGGGCGAAGAAGTGATCTCCTCTCCGCGCAGACGGCTGTGCCGGTAGCTGTAGGTGAAGTAGATCACGAGCCCCGCCGCCAGCCAGATTCCGAAACGCTTCCAGGTCACCCAGGGCAGCCCGTCCATCAGGTACAGGCAGGTGCCGATGCCGGCCACCGCGAGGTCGGTCTTGATCCATTCCGGCACCCGGACTCCCCTCAGCCTGTGCCAGAGCGCCATCGCGTTGAACGTCAGGCCGGTCAGACTGACCACCGTGACCTGGATAGCGAGCGGCGTGCCGATGCCGCTTCCCTCGCCTGATCTGGTGGCGACGACGTAGAGGGCCGTCAGCCACAGAGGCGCCAGCGGCAGCCAGGGCATCCGGAAAGCCCGCTGGCGTCCCGGATCCTTCGCCCTCAGAATGATCACTCCGGCGCACACGAGGACGAACGCGAACAACGTGCCGATGTTGGTCAGCTCCACCATCACATCCAGCGGGCTCAGGCAGGCGCCCACCGCCACCACCACGCCGGTCCAGATGGTGGTGACGTGCGGCGTGCGGAAGCGCGGGTGGACCCGCGCGAAGTAGGGCGGGAGCAGTCCGTCACGCGACATCGAGAAGAAGATGCGCGGTTGGCCGAGCTGGAACACGAGCAGCACCGCGGTGGTGGCGATAACGGCTCCGAGCGAGACGATGCCTGCCGCCCAGTTGATCCCGATGGCGGAGAATGCCTTGGCCAAAGGCTCCGCCGTGTTCAGCTCGGCCGACGGGAGCATCCCCGTCAGGACGGCCGCCACCGCGATGTAGAGGAACGTGCAGATGATCAGCGAGGCGATCAGGCCGATCGGCAGGTCGCGTTTGGGGTTCCTGGTCTCCTCCGCGGCGGTGGAGACGGCGTCGAAGCCGATATAGGAGAAAAAGATGATCGCCGCTCCGGCCTGGATTCCGACCCAGCCGCCGGGCGCGAACGGTTGCCAGTTCTCCGGCTTGATGTAGGAGAACCCTACCGTGACGAAGAACCCCAGGATGAGGATCTTCAGCATCACCATGGCCGTGTTGAAGTACGCGGTCTCGCGGATGCCGATCACCAGCACGACGGTCAGCAGGGCGACAATCGCGATGGCCGGCAGGTTCATCACGAGGGGAAACGAACCGAAGTGCGGCGCCGAGGCGATGAGCTGCCGGCAGAATTCGAGCTTCGCCGGGGCGGCGCCGGCGGCCGGGCCCGCCACCACGTCGCGGCAGGCCAGGGCGGTCTGGATGTCGCACGACAGCCAGGCGGGGATCTCCAGTGTTCCACCGCCGATATGGATGCCGCGCAGCAGCTCGTTGAAGTACCCGGACCACGAGATGGCCACTCCGATGTTGCCGATGGCGTACTCGATGATGAGATCCCAGCCGATGATCCAGGCGATCATCTCACCGAGCGTGGCGTATGAATAGGTGTAGGCGCTGCCCGAGATCGGGATGACGGAGGCCAGCTCCGCGTAGCAGAGCGCGCAGAAGGTGCAGGCCACCGCCGTGATAATGAACGAGATGATGATGGCGGGTCCGGCGCCGGGCCGGTCGGGGTTGCCGGCCGCGGCCGTGCCGACAGTGGCGAAGATCCCAGCGCCGATGATGGCGCCGATTCCCAGCGCGGTGAGCTGGACGGGTCCCAGCGTCCTCTTCAAGCTCTGGCCCGGAGCTTCCGAGTCGCGCAGGATCCGATCGAGGTCCTTCGTCCGCATGACTCGGGCCAGGAGGCTCATGAGGGCGGTATCATACGCGAGCGGCGCGGCCGGCTCAAGGGGATTTCGGCGCAAACCTCTTGGGGGAATCCTGTCTCGGTGAGAGTGAGAAAAGGAAGGGGCCCGGGAGGCGGCCTTGGGGGGAGTTGGGGTGAGACCCGAACTCTGGGGGAGGCCGTTCTCCCGGGCCCCGTGCTCGCGGCGCTGTCGAGAGTCGCCCGTTCTCTCCTGCGCCTCAGTTCAGATGGGGCTGGGAGATGCCGCGGGGGGGATCCTTCGGGGGGACCGTAGGAGAGTAGAACGCGGCATCTCCCAAGATTCACGATGTATGAGTGCGCCCTGCGCCGTCTCCTTCAGTGGCGGTAGTAACCGTGCCCGCGGACCCTGCGATACTGACCCGGAGGCGGCCCGTAGTGTGGCGGGCCGTAGTGATACGGACCGGGGTGATACCCGGGATGCGGCCGATAGTAGACCGGCGCCGCGTACCTCTGGTAGCTGTACGTCGGATGATAGTGTCCGTACACCCCGTACGCGGGGTAGTAATAAAGAGGACCCACGGAGCAGTGAACCGGAGAGTAGTGGACATGCGCCACCGCGTATGGATCTCCGTACGAGAAACCGAAGACCGCCGCGGGACCGCCGATCACCACGCTGCCGCTCACGTACGTGTGCGCGTAAACATCCGACCCGCTTCCCGAGATCAAGGGCACGGCCGGAGCGAGAGTCAGGAGCCCTGCCGCAAGAGCCGCTTTCGTCCACGTTGTGAGCATCACGATGACCTCCTTCCCGGTCCGGCGTCGTCCACCTTCCTGTGGACCGCCTCCACGGCATCCTTCTGCACATGGCGTGCCATCGCGGCATGGGTCCGCCGTACGGCGGCCGAGGACGAGAAGCTCTTTGGCATGAGCGTCTTACCGCTCGGCGGTGCAACCGGGCCCTTGTCACCCCCAGGAATCAGTGCCTGCGATCCCGTCCAACGGAGTGGTCACAGAGGAAACGACGCAGGACGATCCATTCTTAGAATCCGCCGCACGATCGCGCGGCGCCGTGCAGGTGCATTTCACCCCCCTGCGTGCTATAAGAGCGCATGCCCACGCGACTCTACCGCGATGACTCCTACCTGACCTCCTTCACCGCCCGCGTCGTCGCGGCCAGGGCCGGGCCCGAGGGACTGCTCTCGCTCGAGCTGGACCGCACAGCCTTCTATCCGACGGGAGGGGGGCAGCCCCACGACACCGGCACGCTCGGCGGGCTGTCGGTTGTGGACGTCCGGGAGGAAGGCGACGGGCGGATCGTCCACATCGTCAAGATGGGTGGGGAGACAGGCGGGCAGGGCGAGACGCCTTCCGGGCAGATCGAAGGGTGCGTCAACTGGCGCCGCCGATTCGATCACATGCAGCAGCACACGGGACAGCACATCCTCTCTCGCGCCTTCGTGGAGGCGGCAGGAGCCGCCACGCGCTCGTTTCATCTCGGCGACGCGACCTGCACGATCGACGTCGAGCTGGCGGACCCGAGCGAGGAGCTCATCCGCGAGACGGAAGCCCGAGGCAACGAGGTGATCTTCGGGGATGAGCCGGTCGCCATCGAGCAGCTCCCGCCAGGGGACGCGCCGCGGCTCGCGGCCGACCTGAACCTCGCGCGCGAGCTGGCCCTCAAGCCGGGAGATCCGATCCGCGTCATCAGGATCGGCGGGTTCGACGAGACGCCCTGCGGGGGCACGCACGTGCGGCGGAGTGGTGAAGTGGGGGCCGTCGCGATCCGCTCCTTCGAGAGGTTCAAGGGGGGCACGCGGGTGAGTTTCCTGTGCGGCGGCCGCGTCGTGAGGGCGCTGGCCGGTCTGGGTTCGGCGGTGGACGCATGCGTCGTGAAGCTGTCGGCGCAGCCCGCCGAGCTGCCCGGGGCCATCGCGCGGCTGCAGGAGCAGCTTGCCGACGCGCGGCGGATGGCGAAGACCCTCAACGAGGCGCTCGTGGGGGCCGAGGCCGTCGCGCGCGACGCGTCGGCGCGGCTCGCGGGATCCCTGCGCGCGATCGTGGAGGTGTTCCCCGGCCGGCCCATCGAGGACCTGCAACTGCTGGCGCAGAAGTACACATCGTCGGGGGCCCGGCTGGCGCTGCTCGCCGCAACCGACGAGGCCTCCGGCAAGGCCAGCCTGATCTTCGCGCGATCGGAGCAGGGTACGCCCGCCGATCTGAAGATGGGGGATCTCGTCGCCATGGTCTGCCGCGCGCGCGGCGGCAAAGGTGGCGGCGGGGCCACGCTCGCGCGGGGCGGCGGCATCCCCGCGCATCAAGCCGAGGCGGCGCTGGAGGAAGTTTTCATCCTCCTCTCGTCCCGCCTCACGTCATGAAGAAGCTGTACCCCTACGCCGCCCCGGTGCTGCTGATCGTCTTCTTCCTGCTGGCCGTGACGGCCGCCTCGGGCAAGTCGGCCACCTACGACGAGTCGGTGCACATCTTCTCCGGCTGGCGCATCCTCACGTCCGGGGACTACGCGACCAACCACGAACACCCCCCGTTGATGAAGATGCTGGCGGCGGTGCCCCTCCTGATGATGGACGTCAAGCCGCCCAGGACCGAAATGAAGCGCGAGGTGGACGAGTGGGCCGTCTCGCACGAGTTCGTCTACCACGTCAACGACGGCGACACGATCCTGAGGGCGGCGCGTCTTCCGATCACGTTGCTGGCCGTGCTGCTGGGGTGGGCCGTGTACCGCAGCGCGGCCGCCGCTCTGGGTGAGACGGCAGGCTTGGTGACGTTGGGGCTGCTCGCCTTCGAGCCGAACATGCTGGCTCACTCGTCGCTCGTGACCACTGATCTCGGAATCACCGCCTTCACCTTCTTCACCTTCACCGCCTTCGTGACCCATCTGCGCGGCAAGTCTGGCCATTGGCTGCTGGGAACGGGCGCAATGTTCGGCCTGGCGCTGCTGACGAAGTTCACGGCGGTGCTGCTGGTCCCGATTCTGGTTGTGGGCGGGGCCCTCGTGATCCACCTCGAGGGCTCGGGGCGGTGGGGCCGGCTCTTCAAGTCCCTGGCTGTCGTCATCGGGATCGGCCTGCTGGTGCTGAACCTCGGGTACGGCTTCGGCGGCACCTTCTCGACGCTCAAGAGCTTCACGCCCGAGAGCCAGCAGTTCCGCGGCTACGCATCAGGAGCCTTGGGCGCGCTCCCACTGCCCCTGCCGCGGGAGTACGTCCGCGGCTTCGACCACGCGGAGGCCGGGGGCCAGCGCTGGTGGTCGTACCTGATGGGACAGCACTCGATGACAGGATGGCGCCACTACTACCTGGTGGCACTGGCCGTGAAGACACCTCTGCCGCTCCTGTTGATGGCGGCCGTGGGCCTGCTGGCCGGCGCGCGCGTGCTGAAGCTCAAGGAGGCCCAAGGAAACAGGAAGCTCCGCCCGGCCGACACGCTCCTGCCGCTCGTGCCGGTGATCGTCATCCTCTCCGCCTTCACTTTCTCGGCCAACCTCAAGAACATCGGTTTGAGGTACATCCTGCCGATCTACCCGTTTCTGTGCGTCATGGGGAGTGTGGGGGGGGTGGCCACGCGCCTGCCGCTGCGCGCGTGGATGCTGGGGGCAGCCCTCGCGTGGCAGGCAGGTGCCGCGGCCTGGCTTTACCCCGACTACCTGACCTTCTTCAACCTGACGGTGGGCGGCCCCCGCGGCGGCGCGGAGGTGTTGCTCGACTCGAACCTCGACTGGGGACAAGATCTCAAAGGGCTGGGCCTCTACATCCGGGAGCATCGGATCGAGACGATCTACGTGGACTACTTCGGGCGCGGCTGCCTGAAGTACTACGGAGTGAAGAGCACGCCGGACTTCGAAGGAGGCTACATTGCCGTCTCGGCGACCAACCTGAAGGGCGTCTACTCGGATCCGAAGGATCGATACCGGTTCCTGTGGAGCAAAGAGCCGGAGGCGCGCATCGGGGGGTCGATCTTCGTGTACAACGTCGCGCGCCCGCCGGACTGGAAGCCGAAGCCCGGGGCCGCGGGGGATTGAGCCGATGAAGCCCGCGCCCACGCGGACGGAGCAGCAGACGACGGAGGCCCCGCCGGAGCAACCGGAGTCGCGCACGTTCCTCTGGATCATCCTGGCCGCGGCCGCCGGCACGCGCGTCATCTACCTGATGGACTATCGAGCCCACTCGGTCTTCTGGGACGCGATGCTGCTGGACGCCGAGATCTACGACAAGTGGGCGCAGCGTCTCGCGGCGGGCGACTGGCTGTCAGGCCAGGAGGTGTACACCCTGCCGCCGCTGTATCCGTACTTCCTCGCCGTCATCTACCGCCTTTTCGGCCACGGCTACCCGGTTGTCTACGCCATCCAGTCGTTGATGGGGCTGGCCGACATCTACCTGATCTACAGCATCGGGAAGAAGGTGTTCGGCCGGCGCACAGCAGCCATCTCCGCCGCCCTCACGACCCTGTACGGCTCCCTCATGTTCACCGAGTCGAAGCTGATGAGCACGACGCTCGCCCTGACGCTGGGGCTGTGTCTCATGAGGGTGCTCCTTCTGGCGGGAGAGCGCCAGACGCTCACCCTCTGGGCGGCGTGCGGCGCGCTGCTCGGCGCCACGGCGCTGGCGCGGCCGGAGACGCTGCTGTTCGCGCCCTTCGCGGGATGGTGGGTATACGACGTGACCCGGGGCAAGGACGTCAGGAAGCCCCCGGTGGTGATCGATCAGTACGCGCTGGCCGGCCGGCAGCCCTGGTTCGCGCTCTCGGTGTTCGCCGCGTTCGTCATCATCGCGATCGCTCCGGTCACGCTGCGCAACTGGGTGGTGGCCGAGGACTGGAGCCTGTCGAACCTGATCTCGTCGCAGGCGGGCATCACGTTCTTCCAGTCCAACAACGAGCGCGCCCAGGGGCTGTACGTGTTCCTGTCGCACGAGGGTTTCTCGGGCAACCCCGAGACGCAGGCGCAGGAGGAGAAGACGCTCGCCGAAAAGGCCACGGGCCGCACCATGAGGAGGTCCGAGGTGACGCGGTACTGGTTCAACCGGGGGCTGGCCTGGATCCTGGACAACCCCGGCAGGTTCATCGTGCTGGAGTGCAGGAAGCTGCTGAGGTTTCTGGGGTCGTACGAGTACTCCACCGAGTACATCATCCGAGTGGAGCGCGAAACGGTGAAGAGCCTGTGGCTCGCGTTTCTCGCCTTCTCGGCGATCTCGGGGCTCGCCATCGCCGGCATCCTGATGCAGCACGAGGAAGGGTTTCGCGCGCCGGCCCGCCTGCTCGTGCTGTTCGTGGTTTCCAACTTCCTGGTCGTCATGATGTTTTACGTCTCATCGCGCTACCGGATGCCTTCGGCGCCGTATCTGCTGCTGTTCGCCGGCGCGGCGGCCGAGCGGATCTGGAGCGGCCTGAGAAGCCCCGTGTCGTCGCGGCGGACCGCCGCGTGGATCTATGCGGCGATCGCGGCGGTGCTGTTCCTGATCTTCCACCCCCAGGTCGACTTTAGCCACAAGATCCAGGAAGCCAACGTGCATTACAACGCCGGCAACAAGTACCTCGCCAAGCAGCGGTACGACGATGCGGTGGCGGAGTACAACCGCGCTCTCGTGGGCGACCACAGCAACTGGCGGGCCTGGTACAACATGGGAAACACGCTGAGCGCGATGGGGCGGCGAGACGACGCGATCCAGGCTTACCGCGAGGCGCTGAAGTACAACACCGGCCTCGCGGCCGCGCGCAAGAAGCTCGAGTCGCTGGGCGCGACGCCCTGACTCCGCAGCCCTGTTACACGTCAAGGCCCGTGATCAAGAACACCACGATCGCGAGGGCGCCGGCGATCGCGGCCACGGCAAACCTGCGCCTGGCCAGGCTGATCGCGAATTCCACGATGCCGATCCCGGCCAGCACCATCAGCGCCGGCGCCGCGGCGAGCCGGTGCTGCGGGAGGTTGAACAAGACGAGCGCCGATGCCATGCAACCGCCCGCGATCATGTAGAGCAGCAACAGGTCGCGCCACCGCCGCGCGGAGAGAAACACTCCGGCCGCGGCCAGCGGAACGAGAAGGCCGAAGGCCGGCAGGGGCATCCTCAAGATCGGAAGCAGCTCCTTGTGTCGCGTGAATGCGTCATCGCCGGGCAGATCGCGACGGTTCCAGAAGATCAGCAGCTTGCGTCCGACCAGCCCCAGGTAGTCGCGCGGGTGGGTGGCGACCCAGTCGAGCCCCTGTCTGGCCCAGTAAATCGAGGCCGCTGCGTGCGTGACCGAGCCCGCCGGCTTTCCCATCCTGCGAGCCGCCTCGATGCGGAACTCCTCGCCCCCGCCGGGCAGCGCGGGGCCCGCGAAGGCGGGAGGCGAATCATATCCGTCCGCCTCCGCGTTGTTCCCGGTGTAGAACTCGGCGCCGCACGAGGTCGTGAGGGGCACGATCTCTCCGGAGACGTGGAAGTTGCGGGCCGCCACGGGGGCGATGACCAGCGCGATGCAGAAAAGGAAGGTCATGACGCGCCCGATCCCCTCCCCGAGCCGGTGCCACTGGACCCACTGCCCCAGCCACGGATCGATCAGCAGCCAGAACGCCACCGCCGGCGCGAGCAGGATCAGATCCTCGCGCACGAGTGCGCCGAGGCCGAGGCAGATCCCCGCCGTGCCCAGAAGGCCCCTCTGCGATCCGTTCCCCTCGACGATCTGCCAGGTCATGGCCGAAAGAAAGAAGACGGCGAGGACCTCCTTGGAGATCATGCCGTCGGCGAGGAGAAACGGACCGTAGACGGCGGCCATCACGCCCGCGGCGAGCCCAGCTAAGGGCGAAAAGACGGCGCGCCCGGTGAGGTAGATCAGGACGCAGGAGGCCGCGCCGATGACGGCCTGCGCGAGGCGAGGCGCCAGCAGGTCGGGGCCGAACAGCTTGAAAAAGAAGGCGAGGACGTAGCTGTACAATGGGCCCCGCTCGAACGCCCCCGTGCCGATCCAGTCGCCCGCCGCGATGCGCAGGGCCCAGTCGCGGTCGTAAAGCAGGCCGGCACGCAGCTCGTCCCACAGAGAAGAGTCCTGGAGCTGCTTGAGGAAGGTGAGGCGCACCAGCAGCGCGAAGCAGAAGACGCACCACGCGAAGACGCGCCCCCAGGAGGCGAGCGCCGGGGGAGGCTGGTAAATGATGGGATCCTCGAAGAAGTCCTGAGTTCGCTGGCCCATGATCAGTCCTCCTTGGGGTGTTCGTCCTGGTCCGGCGCCGCGATCTGAATCTGAATCCATGCGGAGCGCGGGTGGGTGGGGTTGAGCCGGAGCGTCTCGCGCAAGTGCGCGCGCATCGGACCCGGCTCGCCCAGATCGCGATAGAGAAGCGCCGCGCCGTAATGAGCGTCGCCCAGAGTGACGGCGTCGGCGTCGCCCGACTGCCGGATCACCTGCTCGGCCACCTCGAGAGCCTCGTGAAGCCGCCCCGCCTTGTGCAGCGCCTCGGCCAAGCGAAG
>JAWPNA010000384.1:0-3725 GCA_045402695.1 Acidobacteriota bacterium | reverse complement strand
GACGGGAGTGGCGAGCCTGGCGGAGGGAGTGGAGATGGTGATGCCGGGTGACAACCTGAACCTCACCATCGAGTTGATCACGCCGATCGCGATGGACAAGGGTCTGAGGTTCGCCATCAGGGAAGGGGGCCGGACCGTCGGGGCCGGCACCGTCGTGGACATCATCCAGTAGGGACGGCACATGAGAGACATCATTTTCTTCCAGTGCGCCGACTGCAAGAGGAAGAACTACTCCTCGACGAAGAACAAGCGCAAGCACAATGAGCGCCTCGAGACGAGGAAGTTCTGCCGGTTCTGCCGGCATCACACGACGCACAAAGAGGTGAAGTAGGCGGGATTGGCAGCGTTGCAGGCCAGTAGCTCAATTGGCTAGAGCACCGGTCTCCAAAACCGGGGGTTGGGGGTTCGAGCCCCTCCTGGCCTGCCATCGGGATGTTGACGTAAAGGAGGCGCGGCGGTGGCCGGTGTCGGAAGTTGGTACGCGAACACGGTGACCTTCCTGCAGGAGGTGGTGGCGGAGCTGAAGCGCACCACCTGGCCGCAGTGGACCGAGGTCCGGGGGACGACAACCGTGGTCATCATCACCTTGTTCATCTTCGCGCTGTTCCTTTGGATCGTGGACCTCTGCCTGGGTTCGCTGTACAAGCAGGCCATCCATTTATTCCGATGAGCAAAGAGGGCGTCGTGCAAACAGCCGAGAAGCGTTGGTACATCATCCATACCTACTCGGGTTTCGAGAGCAGGGTGAAGGAGTCTCTGCGCCAGCGCGCGGACGCCATGGGCATGGGCGAATCGATCGGCGACATCCTCATTCCGACCGAGGAGGTTGTGGAGATGAGGGACGGCAAGAAGGTCGTCTCCTCCAAGAAGTTCTTCCCAGGCTACATCATGGTCAACATGACCATGTCGGACGATGCCTGGCACATGGTGAAGAACACGCCGAAGGTCACCGGGTTCGTGGGGACGGGAGTGAAACCGACGCCGTTGTCGCAGGAGGAAGTGGACCGGATCATCAACCAGGTCACCACCTCGGCCGAGAAACCCAAACCCAAGTTCATCTTCAAGGAAGGGGAGCAGGTGCGGATCGTGGACGGTCCCTTCAGCAACTTCACCGGAACGGTGGAGGAGGTCAATCACGATCGCAGCACGCTGAAGATCATGGTCACCATCTTCGGGCGTTCCACGCCCGTGGAGCTGGACTTCCTCCAGGTCGAGAAGGTCTGAGGGCAAGACATGGCAAAGAAGGTCACCGGTTACATCAAGCTGCAAATCCCCGCCGGCAAGGCCACGCCGGCCCCGCCGGTCGGCCCGGCGCTCGGCCAGCACGGTCTGAACATCATGGATTTCTGCAAGGCGTTCAACGCGCGCACGGCAAAGGAAGAAGGGATGATCATCCCGGTGGTGATCACGGTCTTCCAGGATCGCAGTTATACGTTCATCACCAAGACCCCGCCGGCCTCAATGCTGCTCAAGAAGGCGGCCGGCCTCGCGAAGGGATCGGGGGCGCCGAACAAGGACAAGGTCGGCAAGATCACGCAAAAGCAGCTTGAAGAGATCGCGAAGCAGAAGATGCCCGACTTGAACTGCTTCGATCTCGGCGCGGCGAAGCTCATCGTGGCGGGCACCGCGAGGAGCATGGGAATCGAGATAGAGGCATGACCAAGAGGCCTGGTTCGACGCGGGCCGATCGGGGGCGATAGCACATGGCGCGGCACGGCAAGCAGTACAAGAACGCGGCGAAGATGGTGGCGCCCAAAGCGCATTCCATCGAGGAAGCCATCGCGGTCGTGAAGAAGATGAAATTCTCGAAGTTCGACGAGACGCTGGAGCTCGCCCTCCTGATGGGCGTGGATCCCAAGCACGCGGACCAGATGGTGCGCGGCACGGTGGTCCTGCCCCATGGCACGGGCAACACAAAGCGGGTCTGCGTCATTGCCTCGGGCGAGAAGATGAAGGAGGCGGAGACCGCGGGAGCGGACTACGTCGGCGGCAAGGAGATCGTGGAGAAGATCGCGGGAGGCTGGCTGGATTTCGAAGCGGTGGTGGCCACGCCCGACATGATGAAAGACGTCGGCAAGCTGGGCAAGGTGCTCGGACCCAAGGGGCTGATGCCGAACCCCAAGTCGGGCTCCGTCACCCAGGATGTCGCGAAGGCGATCAGGGAGATCAAGGCAGGCAAGCTCGAGTTCCGCGTGGACAAGACCGCTATCATCCACTGCGGCGTGGGCAAGCTGTCGTTCGACGAGAAGAAGCTGTCGGAGAACGTCCACACGCTGCTGGCCGCGGTCATGAAGGCGAAACCGCCGACCGCCAAGGGCAAGTACCTGCGCTCCGTCTACATGTCCTCGACGATGGGTCCGAGCGTCAGGATCGACGCGGCGGCCGTGGAAAGCCTGGGCGGCGAGAGAGGGGCGACACCGTGAACCGCACCGAGAGGCAGCAGGAGGTCGTGAGTCTCCACCAGGAGTTCCTGGGCGCGCTCAACGCCTATCTCGTGGAGTTCAGCGGACTCAAGGTCGAGCAGGCGAGCGACCTGCGACGCAGGATCCGGGGAGCGTCAGGCAGCTACCGGGTCGTGAAGAACCGGCTCGCCATCCGCGCGCTGGAGGGCACGCCGCTCGCCGGCAACGAGCGTTTGTTCGACGGCCCGACGGCGGTGGCCTACACGGCCGGCGATCCGGTCGGCCTGGCCAAGGTGCTGGCCGAGTTCCAGAAGGGCGCGCCGATCAAGGTGAAGGGTGTCGTGCTCGAGGGCAAGGCCATGCCGGCATCGGTCCTCGAGGGGATCGTCAGCCTGCCGTCCCGTCCCGAGCTGATTTCGCGGTTCGCGGGCATGCTCCGCTCGCCGCTGGTGAAGTTCGTCATGCTGCTCAAGGCGCCCGTGAGGGACTTCGCGTCCGTCCTGAAGCAGGTGGCAGACAAGAAGAGGCCCGAGCCGGAACATATCGGCTCCTGAGAACAGATCAACTACACGTCACGGAGGTCATGGTCGTGCCAGCCATATCGAAGAGCGACATCAAGCAGTATCTCAGGGAAGCGCCCATGCTCGAGATCGCCGAACTGGTCAAGGAGATCGAGGTGGAGTTCGGAGTATCAGCCGCCGTGGCGATGCCTGTCATGGTCGCCGGAGGCGGTGGAGCGGCGGGAGCCGCCGCGGCCGTCGAGGAGAAGACCGAGTTCTCAGTCATCCTCACGGACGTGGGCTCCCAGAAGATCAACGTCATCAAGGCGGTGCGTGAGGTGACAAGCCTCGGTCTGAAGGAAGCCAAGGATCTCGTCGAAGGCGCTCCGAAACCGATCAAGGAGGGCGTCACGAAGGAAGAGGCCGCCACGATCAAGAAGAAGTTCGAGGAGGCGGGCGCCAAAGTCGAGATCAAGTAACGGGAGCCGTCAACCTCAAGTCACATCCACCACGGAGCCACCCAGAATATGCCTGAACCGGCAGTCCTCGGACCGAGGGACCGCATCGATTTCAGCAAGATCAAGACGTCCGTCGCCATCCCGAACCTCATCGAGGTGCAGAAGCACTCATACGAGCGCTTCCTCCAGATGTACGTGGCGCCTTCCGACCGGGAAGACATCGGGCTGCAGGCGGTGTTCAAGTCACTGTTCCCGATCCACGACTTCCGCGAGACCAGCTCGCTGGAGTTCGTCGAGTACTCCATCGGGAACTGGGAATGCAAATGCGGCAACCTCGACGGGATCGAGCGTCTCAGGGTCACCTG
>JAWPNA010000028.1:0-7992 GCA_045402695.1 Acidobacteriota bacterium | reverse complement strand
CGGGAAGACCTATCCCAAATCGTCTACACCGGAGGCTCGGGGGGATCGGACGGCGGAACTGATGCCGAGCCGCCCCCTAGCTCGGACGGCAGGTCAGCGATGTCACCTGGCTCCACGCCCACGAGTTCAGCCACAGGTCTCAGGCGAGACATCCTTCTCTGCCGGCTTCTTGAGCTTCGGCGGCGCTGGTTTCCATGTACGCAGCTTCTGCAGCACATCACCGTAGAAGCCCTCGGCGGCGTTCAGCACACTCTCGACGAAGGACCCACGGCTGCTGTCACGCTTCAGACCCATGTTCGAGGCGATGCTTAGCGTGAAGGCCCGAATCTCTCTAGCACCCTGCGGATAGAGCGTCGCAGCGTTGTCTCGAACCGCGGAGAGCGGGGCCACGAGGAAAGTTGACTTGTACGCGATCCGAGCCTCGATCTTCAGGTTCTCTGGTGCCGTCTGCAGCTGCCGAACCAGCCAGGACACGCGACTCTTCGATGACCCTTCCTTCGGCGCGTCGATGGATGTCGAAGCAATGACCTGACGCGAACGGAGGTCGGTGGAGATCGACAAAGAGCCGGCAACGTTGGGGATTTGGAGATCCCCGTAGAGGCGTCCGGATGAAACAAGCGACTCAGTCAAAGCCTGACGACGTGCATTCGGCGTTCGCTCACTCGCTGGAAGAACGTGCTTGACCTCCCTACCGAGTTCAGTGGTGAGGCTGAGGGCCAGGTAACGGACAAGGTCATCCCACCGAGCGACGGTAGCGATGACTGAGGCGTCCGACTTGCGAAGGGTCTGCTCACGAGCACCGTCTCGCGCCGCCGTCCAGCCACTCCCCATCCCGTCGAAGGCCACCGCGCCCGAGCGGGGATCGGCCAGATACCGGATCAGCTCCCCGAGGATGTAGGCCTGATCGGGATCGCTGATGCCCCGATACTCCTTCTGTACGGTCGCCTGTGTCAGGAGATCGATCCATGACCAATGGTGCAGTTTGGTGCGTCGGATCTTTCGCCGGTCGATCTCGATCGGGTACTCCGTGGAGGAGGTGACGTACTGGTTCGACACCGACAACACAGCCTGGAAGTCGAGTTCTCTTGCCAGGTCCAGGTAGGCGTTGATCTGGTCTGGTTCGAGAGGATGCGCCGCAATCTTCGCCTCCAGCAACGCACTCCACGACTTCCCGGCTCTCGTGACGATGATGACCCCGTCTGGACGCACCGGCTTGCCTTCCAGTTTGAAAGGGACCTCGATAAACGTTTCGAACTTGCCGGAAGGCGCTCCCAAGGGTTTGAGCAATGCGTAGCCGAACTCTGGCACGGCAGCCATGACCGCAAGAAGGGCAGAAGCCAATCGTCGTTCCTGGGCTTCGACGCCCGAAGCCGACGATATGGGAATCAGACGTGCGACCGGCCATTTCTCGTCTCTAATCAACGATCCTCCAACCATCACGTCTCTCAGGAACTCAAACATCGCCACGAGGAGTGCGCAACCCGGGGAATTCGCGGTGAGGTCGGGCCAATTCCTAGGTGAAGGGGATGCCCTGTTCCGAGGGGCTCAATCTAGGGATGGTGCCCACCTGGCTGATGCATTCGCCCAGTCGCTCGAGGAAGGTTGGGTCGTACGTCTTGCCCACCTCATTGACATTCCATAGCCCGGACTGTGAAATTGCGCTGCTCGGAGCGCTCCAACCGAGCCAGTCCCTCCGGGGGGGGATCAACCAGGTGGCCTTCGGTACTTAGGAGCGCGATCGAGTTCGATTCAAGCATCCCGCGATCACTCGATGGGCCCGGCTCATCTGAGACGCCTACCCAGAGAAGCGGCAGGTCGCGGATGTAGCGCGACACCCTGTGCTCGATTTCGTTTTTTCAGCCTCCTGGTACTCAGGGCTCGCACGTGCGGTCTCCATCCAGCTCCGAAGAAGCTCAGGCGATTCGCCGGATCTGGTCAACATCGCGGCACCAACATGGAATCGAAAGACCGAGCCACGGTGGTTGCCGCCGCGGATGGTTGCCTCCCTCGTGCCCCTTGTGGTTGTGGAGGCGTCCCCACAGCGTCGTATGAGTCCCGATGCGGAGCGCATGGGTACCGACTCGAACGACGCGAAGTCCTTCTTCCGACCCGCGCGGCTCATCGTTATCGAAGAACAAATAGATGCCTCGCTCCGGCCATGTGATCCTGCCGCTGCTATCACGAAGGTAGCGGAAGCCCCCGACTCGCAATCTGAGCTCGGACATGAGCCCATAGAAGCTCTCGAGGTCCGGCGATGGAGTCATGTCGGCTGTCCTGCATAGAACGAAAGCTGCTCTCCCATCCGAAGTCCTTTCGTGGGAATCTCGATCCGAGCCCCCTCTCGTTCAAGCCCTTGACGAAGCCCGAACTCTCGGTACTCCGTCCCGGCGTGAATCTCGAAGGTCATGCCAGCGAGGTTCCCAAGAGTTCGCTTGAGGTCCTCATCAACCATGGCGCTCCATGCTCGACGCTCAGTCGCGGACACATCCTTCAGGGCGAGGTCGTAGGGCTCCAGGACGCGGCTCGGCTCAACGAGCCCGTAGAGCGCGGACAGGATGTACCAGCGGTTGCAGCTGCGCTCGACGAAGGCACGCCGACCTAGGAATAGGGCGGAGGTGTCGAGGTCACGGGCGGGTGCCGCTTGGGAGAGCTTCCGCTTAACGCACCCGACTAGCCCGGTCCTAGGGTTACTCAGCGGGTATCACCAAGCCCCTTCAGGAGGATGTGACCCCGCACTCCGTCATCGCGCACCCCCGATTGCTCTACGTCGGCGACACACGGTCCACGCCTTCGAGGCTCATTGGAGCGGAGGTTCGATGTGGACCGCTGGGATCCGTGTCTCGGCCAGCATCGACTCGCACATGTCAAGGATGACGCTATGAAGCCCGCCGAGCTGGTGGGGAGAGTTGATCGATTCGAAGTCGATTCGTCGGAGGCCCTTGCCCTCGGTTTCAAAGCCGAGACCCAACTCGTTCAGGCGAAGTCGGAATCGTTCGAACAGGTCGTCTGAGAATCCGCCGGCGGGAGCTAGGAAAAGGTAGGCACGTCGCTGCTCGAACTGCGCGACCGCTGCTGCTCTGGCCGCGTTTCGGACTTTGATAGTTGGGCCTGTCGGCCTCCAGCTCACCTCCGCACCGAGCTCTGCAGACTGATCAAGCGATTCTGAGATGAACACACTCACATCCGGATCCAATGAGGTCAGGAAAGCCTCCCGATCCACCGGTTCAGCTAGTGACCTCGCTCCCCCCAATCGCTGTTCAGTCGGTGGCGTGACGACGATGCGAGGGACGAAGACCTCCGCGGGTTCAGCGAAGTAACTGATCTCGACGCCGAACATCCTCATCCCCTGGGCGTTCAGGTAGTCGATCGCGCGTCGCACGCCTGGAGGGATCTCGGGAGCCGCCACGACGAGCACGAACCTCCCGCTGTCGAGCGTCGTGCTCAACCCCAGCTCCAAGGAATCGATTGGATCGTTCGGACTCCTCGCGCCTTCGCCCTCGTCGGAGACGTCGGCTTCGAAGCCGAATCGTTCCTCGAGGAACCCTCGTAGGGAGACCGATGAATCACCTAGCTCTGACTTGGCGAATGGCGCCAAGACGCTCCGCTCGAATTCATCCAGCGACTGTCCCCAGATCGCACCGGCGTAGTCGACTAGTTGCGCAACGACCTGCCGAGTGTCGGGGTTGCCCTCCTTCTTGACTTCGACCAGGCAAAGCTGTCCACGCTCGTCGATGAGGACGAGGTCCGCATATCCGGAGGCAAGGCTCGCTTCCCGGCCGATGACCACGGTTCGTCCGAAACCGAAGTCCTCGGTAGGCAGGAGCTCTGGATGGTTCGTGAGGGCATCGTGCAGCATCGCCTCAGCGGGAAGATTCGTCTCAGGTACGGATATCTCCTCCCCACCCTGCCTCACCAGTACATATCTCGCCATGGCCCCCTTCCAGGCATGTACACACACTTTCTAGCAGACCAAAACTGCCACGAAACGGGCGAATGAGACAAGGCCGGGAGAAAGGTGCCGCCCTCCAACTGAACGGATCCCATTCGGGCGCCCGGACGCCGGCAAGCGTTGCGGCGATGATCCACCGTCCGATGAGGCCTGGTTCCCGGCAGAGCGTGAGCGGATCACGGGACCGCCGCCTTGGATGGCACCGCACCGACCCAGAGGTGTGGTTCCGCCTAGCGGCAGGGAAGTCGAGCGACCTGTGGATTTATCGTATCGGACCCGAGCCATTTGACTACCTGTGCAGCTCCATCAGGAGCTACGGCAACCCGCCGATTCCGTGCAACGTCTGCAGGCGCCCTATCGACCGGGACCGCGCGAGATTGGACGAGTTTCGTTCCCATGGCCGAGGGTGACGAGGACGCACTCGCCTACAGGCTGGTCCGCCCCCGAACACGAGCGCCACGCGCGCCTCTTAGGCGCAAGTACCGGACGTCTGAGCCAACTGCTCGATGTCCTCTTGGCCCCATCGAGGATGCCCCAGAGTTACGGTCCAATCCTCGACCAGGCAGAGCACGTCGCCTCCTGAGGGGGAGGACGTCCTGGCGGTGACCGCGTCAATTCTGCCTGAGCAGGCGCCGGCTCGACCGCCCGCTCAAGCGAGGGCCTGGGACTGTCGACTTCTGTCACATGGATCGGATGGCAGAAGGTGGCCGGATGGCGCCAACCGGCACGGGCGTCGAGATTCGCCAGGGCAACGTCGGACTCCAGGTGGTTGGGGAGTCGTACTACCAGGATGCCTTGCGTCAGGTCATCGGGGGGGACGCTCGGAACCGCGTCCGAGTCGAAATCGTCGCGGTGATGAGGGCCGAGATGGACAATCCCTTCGACCCGAACGCCGTCTCGATCTGGATCGACGGTCTGAGAGTTGGATACCTCGCCCGAGCAGATGCGGCGCGGTACAGGCCCGGACTGCTCGCTCTCGAATCGTCGTACGGGCGGCCAATCGCACTCGGCGGAGTTATCGCGGGGGGTGGCATTCGTGCTGACGGCCCTGGCCTTCTGGGCGTATTTCTTCGCCACGACCCACGCGACTTCGATGTGTCCTCGCGAGAAGGGCTGTCGCGGCGTAACTCCGGGATGTAGTACGTCTCGTTATGGATACAGAGACGGGGCCACGGCTCGTGTGGACGACTAGTCCACCGCCTGAGCGCGAGCTCAAAAAGAGCGGCTTCGACGTCCGTCAATTCGGGAAGCTTCGGCACCGCTACATCGAATCGGCAATCACGCAGTCAGCAAACAGATCGTCGGTTCAAAACGCTGCGCAAGATCTGCTCGCAATCTTCGATGCAAGTCCCCGAGTAGCAGTGTTGGGCGTGCCGGCACGAACGGCGGGGGACATCGGGATTCTGTATGCGTATCTGGTTGAACCGGCGTTCCGCCGCAATCGGACGTTGTTCCTCGGCGTTGATCAAAGGCTCGAAGAACTGAAGCCGTGGGAGCTAGCGGAGCCGGTTATCGGCTATCCATGGAGTTTCGAACGGCTTGTGTTCCTTGCGGATCGCTATCTGCGCACCGAACGGGATGGCCTTCCGCCACTAACCCCTATCGAGTCGCGGCTGCTCAGCGCTATGCGCGAAGCGGGACTGAGTCCCTCGTCGCAGCACGGGATAGGACCCTACAGGGTCGACTTCGCGTTCACAGAACAGCGCGTCATCGTGGAGGCGGACGGGCGTCGCTGGCACGATGCCGATCGCGACGCGGCGCGGGATAAGCACCTGAGGAGCCTCGGCTGGGAGGTGCTCAGGTATTGGGGCTCCGATATCCACCGAGATGCTGCAGGCATCGCGGACCGCATCGCCACAATCCTCGACTCGCGCAACAGCCTGGCGACATACTCCGAACTACTATCTGAGATGGAATCCCGCTCGTGGTGGCAACGCTTGCTCGACTGGCTGCTCCGACGAGACCCGATACCCGAAGCGACAGTGCCGATACCGGCCGAGAGCCGACTCCGACCTACCACCGCCTGGCAGCGAGGGTTGGATCATGACCAACGGCGAGCGGTCGACGCGCATGATGGCGTTGTTCAGGTCATTGCGCCCGCTGGCTCAGGCAAGACCGCGACGATCATTGCCCGGGTCCAGGAGTTGCTCGCCCGCGGTGTGCCTTCGGGTCGGATCCTCTGCTCCACCTTCAACCGTGCCACGCGAGAGGAACTCGAGGAACGACTGACGAAGGTCGGTGTCGACGGTGTGATCGTGCGTAACTTCCACGCGCTGGGGAGAATGATCCTCGAGGCGGAGGGTCTCCTCCGCAGAGAGATCGGCCCTGCCTCCTACGGCCAGTGGCGACGGCTTGCCCGACAGGCGATGGAGACCGTCGAAGATGGCGTTTGGCTCGATGCGCCGCTTGCCAGTGAGCTCGTCTCGAACTACAAGCTCGCCGAGATGTGCAATCCGGAGTCTGCCGCGCGGCGAGCGAGCGACCCGCGTGAGGCAACGGCCGCTGAAATCTACCGACTCTACGAACAGCATCTGGAGGAGGCGGACCGTCTCGATTTCGACGACCTGATCCTCAAAGCGGTGCACCTGCTTCAGGACGACTCGGCCACGAGAGAACGCTGGCAGGAGCGGTGGGAATGCATCCTCGTGGACGAGTACCAGGACATCGAGCCGGCACAGGAGTTGCTGATCCGGCTGGTCGCGGCTCCCGAGGATGCACTGTTCGTCGTCGGCGACGAGGACCAATGCATCTATTCCTGGCGGCGGGCAAGCGTGGAGCGCATTGTCAATCTCGATACCGTGTACCCGGGGCTCGAGCGCATCCTGCTCCAGACCTCATATCGGTGCCCACCGGCTATCACCGCGGCCGCCCAGCAGCTGATCGAGAACAACCGGCGGCGGTTCCCGAAGGTGATTGCGCCGAGACCCAGTTCGGGGAGTGGTCAAAGCATCGAGCTCCTCAGGGTCGAGGGTCTGTCGAACGGCGCCAAGGCAGTTGCTGAAATCTTGGGCGAAGCGACGAGCCCCGAATCCATCGTCGTTCTCGCGCGTACGAGCCGGCTTCTCCGAGAGGTGGTCCGCGCGTGCGTCGAGGCTCATGTTCCGGTGCGGGCGCCCGAGAACGCGTTTCGTCCCACCGGCGCTGAGGAGACGGCACTGGCATACCTGCGCGCAGCATCTGCTCCCTTGGAAGCCAGCGACGAGGACATCCGGCAATCGTTCCGGGTGCCGAACCGGTACCTACCACGGGAGGCTGAGGCAGACCTGGTGGCTCGACTTCGCCATGGCATCCCACCCGAGGAAGCGGTCATGGGAATCGCGATCGCGGGCGAGGATGAGTGGCGGCGGCCCAAGATAAAGGAATGGGGAACGCTTGTCAGCCGAATCGCAGCCTCGGCTTCGGCGGCGGCAGCTGTTCGGCTTTTGCGCACGTCAGGCGGGCTCGATCGCCACTACTCCAGCGTGGAGCTGATGTCTCCTCACGACCAAGTCGAGGTTGAGGCACTTCAAGATCTCGAGGAATTGGGCGGAGACTCCAGCATTGCCGATTTCGTGACAACTCTGGAAGCCAGAGCGTCGGGCCTCGCCATCGCGGATGACGCAAGCGCTATCGAGCTTTCCACCATCCACGGCGCGAAGGGCCGCGAGTGGGAAACGGTGGTGTTGTTCGGGGCGGACGCCAATCAGATGCCCCACTTTCGAACCCTAGCGCAGGCGGGAAGTGAGGATGAGTTCGCGAATGCAGTCGAGGATGAACGTCGGCTTGCCTATGTGGCGATGACCCGTTCGAAGGATCGATTGATGGTCGTCTCGACGGGCGAGCCAAGTCCTTTCCTCAGGGAGTCTGCGCTGGTTACCTCAGCGCCGCCGATCCCCACGAAGTCGGAGATCGATGCTCGGATAGCCGAGGCGGGCGAGCGGAAGGCCAAGACCCCCTCCGAGGACGCGCGCGCAGGGAAACGGGTACAGGGACTACCTTCGTCGGCTCTTCCAACGATCAAAGCGAAATACCAAACTCGCTGTCCTGTGTGCAGCGGCCCGATC
>JAWPNA010000197.1:0-8472 GCA_045402695.1 Acidobacteriota bacterium | reverse complement strand
TGTCGCACTCGCTGTCCGTGCTGCTCGGATTCCTGCTTCTGCTGATCTCAAGAGGCATCGCCCAGGGGTATCGGTCGAGCCACCGTCTCGCGCTGGCGCTTTTTCTGTCGGGATCGCTCGCGACATTCCTCAAGGGGCTCGACTACGAGGAAGCGCTCGTGGCGCTGGCGGCGGCCGCGCTGCTGCTTATCTTCCACAGACTCTTCGATCGCCGGGGCAGCCTGCACCCATCCCTGGAGTTCGTCGTCTCGGCGGGAGCCATCGCTCTGGTGCTGTTCTCGGCCCTGGGGTTGGGCTCGTACGGGGCGGAGCCCGATTTTTCCGCCGCGCTCACGCGGTTCGGGGTTCACGCTCAGGCGGAGCGGTTCCTGCGGGGCTTCCTGATCCTCTTCGGGGCCGCGTCGGTGCTGGCGGTGTACCTCGCGCAGCGCACGCGCGGCGAGGACCGGTTGCCCGACGGCGCGCTCATCGCCACCGCCTTGGAGGAGGCGCGCCGGTACGGGCGCACCACCAATCCTCTGCTCGTCGCCTGCGGCGACAAGGTGATCCTCCGGCCCTCCGGACAGATCGAGGGGTTCATCGCCTATCGAACCGCCGGGCCGTTCCTGGTCGCGTACTCCGATCCCGTCTGCGCGCCCGGCATGGAACGCGAGTTCCTGTCTGCCTTTCTCGATCTCGCCGCGGACAACGACCGCGACGCGATCCTGTATCAGATCACTCCCGCCCTTCTCCCCGCGGCGCACGACTTCGGCTTCAGCTTCTTCAAGCTCGGCGAGGAGGCAATCGTCGATCTGGATCGATTCGATCTGAAGGGGAACAAGGCGAAGACGTGGCGGCACGCCATCAACCGCGTGGAGAAGGACTCGGGCCGCTTCGAGATCGTGCAAGGGGAGGCGCTGCGCGCCATCATGAGCGAGCTGCGCGCGGTGTCGGACGCGTGGCTTCTGGCCAAGCGCGCCGGCGAGCAGCGGTTCTCCCTGGGGAGATTCGACGAACTGTACCTGATGTTGTTTCCGTGCGCCGTGGTGCGTGACGCAGCAGGCGGGATCGTGGCCTTCGCGAACGTGCTGGAGGGCGCGCGGGGAGAGGAGATGTCGGTGGACCTCATGCGCTACCGGGGAGACAACGTCATGGACTACCTACTCATCCGTCTGATGCTTCATGGCAAGCAACGTGGCTTCAAGAGGTTCAACCTGGGGATGGCGCCTCTGGCGGCGGTGGGGGATGTGCGCTGGGCGCGGCCCATCGAGAGGCTCGCGCACCTGTTCTTCCGCCACGGGGAGCACTGGTATAACTATCAGGGCCTCCGTCACTTCAAGGAGAAGTTCGATCCTGTCTGGGAGCCCCGCTACATGGCCTACCCTCATCCGTGGCAATGGCCGCTGGCGATTGCGCACGTGAGCGCGTTGGTGGCCGGAGGACGGCGGGCCTTGGTCTTCCCGAGGACCGGGGCGTGAAACGGCTGGCGCTGCCTGTGATCTTTGCGGCGGTGATGTCCCTCGCGGGGGCGATGGTCGCGCCGATGGCTGCGCCGGGGGCGGGGACAACGGCCTCGTTCACGGAGGAGACGCTGGCGGTCCCCCTGCTCGGGAAAGTGAGTGTGTACAGGCCCCAGCCGATTCAGAACGCCCGCGGCGCGGTTCTCTTCATCTCGGGCGACGGGGGATGGAACCTCGGCGTGATTGAGATGGCCCGCAGGATAGCCCCGCGCGCCATCGTCGCGGGGCTTTCGCTGCCGGCTTGGCGGAAGATCGCCGAGAGTAACGCGCGCGCGTGCTGGTATCCGGCGGGGGAGCTCGAATCGATCGCGCAGGCGGTGCAGAAGAGCTGCAGGCTCCCGCGTTACCTGCCCCCGATCCTGATCGGCTACTCATCGGGCGCGACGATGGTGTACGGATCCCTCGCGCAGGCCCCGCCTGAGTCTTTCGCAGGGGCCGTGAGCCTCGGCTTCTGCCCCGATCTGGAGGTGGCGCGGCCGATCTGCGGCCACGGAGGCTGGAAGCCATCCTACGACGAGAGGAAGCGCAGGAGCTTCCTTCCCGCGCGGGCAGACCTTGCGCCCGCCTCCACGGGGGGCGCGCGGTGGATCGCCCTGCAAGGAGAAGTCGATCAGGTGTGCGATGCCGCCTCCACATCGAGGTTCGTTGGGGAGATCCCTCACGCGCGCCTGGTCATGCTTCCGAAGGTGGGCCACGGCTTCTCGGTGCCGCGCAACTGGGGCGCCGCCTTCGACGCCGCGGTGGACAGCCTGCTGGGGGCCTCGGCGGCTTTCGACACGGCTCTTCAGACGGCGCATCACGACGTGCCGATCGGCTCGCACTCCGGGATCGGAGCCGGCCTGGAGGCTCTGGGGCTGCCGCTGCGGGTCCTGTGGCCGGACGGAGCTCGGCAGGCGATCGTGTTCGTGTCCGGGGACGGAGGCTGGGCGGAGATCGATCAGCAGATCGCCTCCGGGCTTGCCGAGGCCGGCGTGGCGGTGGTGGGGTTCAACGCGCTTCGCTACTTTTGGCAGCCGAAGAGCCCGGATCAGTTCCTCTCCGATCTGGCTCGGCTCATCGCGACGATACCGGAAGAGACGCGCGTCTACGCCGGGGGGTACTCCTTCGGCGCCGAGGTGACGGCGGCCTCTCTGACGCGCGGCGGTGGGGATCGCGCGGGCCCGCTGTCGCGGATCGCCGGTCTGGTGCTTGTGGCGCCGAGCGCCTTCGCTGCCTTCGAGATCAGCCCGCTCGACTGGATTCACACGAGCGGTGTGTCGACCGACTATCCGGTGCGCAAGGCGCTGGCGGGCTCCGCGGGCCCACTCGTGCTGTGCCTGGAACCTTCCGATGACCCCGATTCGGGATGTCCGAACGAGCCCACCGGGAGCGTGAGGCGGGAGGTGCTGCCGGGCGGACATCATTTCGGCGGGGACTTCGCGGGCATCACGTCGCGGATCCTCAGTTTCCTGGAAGCCGCGGCGACCGAGGCGCCGCGGAAATAGCGCGAGCCCATCACTCCTAGAACCCGGGAGGAGCGGGGCAGGCCGGGCCAGGACTCGGTTTCCAACCTTGCCGAGCCGGTGGCAGAATGAGGCGATGAACCTGGGAGGGTCTGCGTCCCGCATTCTTCCGGCGCTGGCGGCGCTGCTGCTGGTCCTCGTGGTCGCTCAGGGGGCGCTCATCGGAGTCTGGTGGTTCAGAGACCCTGAGCGGGCGCGCGTGGCTTCGCCTGTTCTTCGGGGAAGGCAGGTCGCACAGCGCCTCGGGTGCTTCGCCTGCCATGGCGCCGAGGGCATGGCCGGGATACCGAACGCGGGGGCCAGGATCGAGGAGGTGCCATCCTGGGCCGGCGGCACATTCATGATGTTCAACCAGTCTCCGGACGAGATCCGCGAGTGGATACTCGACGGCCTGCCGCGCAGGCTGATGCGGGAGCCTGCGGCTCTGGAGCAACGCAAGGGCCAGCTTCTCTCGATGCCGGCCTACCGCGGCCGGCTCGGCGGCCCGGAGCTGGAGGACCTTGTCGCCTACGTCCAGTCGGTCTCGGGCGCGTTCCGGCCCGAGGATCCCGTGGCGGCCCAGGGGCGCGATCTGGTGGTGGTCCACGGCTGCCTCGGCTGCCACGGTCCGGAAGGGCGCGGGCTTCTGCTCAACCCTGGTTCCTTCAAGGGATACATCCCTCCTTGGGACTCAGACGACTACCATGACCTGGTGAGAAGCCCTGAGGAGTTCCGCGCCTGGGTGAGAGACGGCGAAATCCCCCGCTTGCGCAACAATCCCATGGCCGCCCGGTTTCTCGACAACCAGGCGGTCAAGATGCCTCCGTTTCGGCGTATCATCCTGGACGCCGACATCGAGAGGATCCGGGTTTACGTGGAGTGGATCAGGGCCCGGCCCCGGCCGGCCCCGTGAACGAGCCGGTCATGACGCCTCAGATCAAACCCGGGAAGAGGGACGCCGGTCCGTGTCAGTGTTGGGGAGGTGGCTGATGTCGGGGATCGCGTTGCGTCCCGCGAGATGGCTTCGAGACATCGCGTCCCGGAAGGAACATCCGGGTGACGATTGTGAACAGCACGCAAGGGGGGTGGTCGGCGGCGCGCGTGATCGACCCGAACCAGAACGCTGTCTTCTGGAACACCATCAACCAGCGCCTGACTTCCTCCGGCGTCACACCTCTGCAGGTGCAGGCGGTCTGGCTGAAGGAGGCCGAGGCCGGCCCGACGCAGCCCTTTCCTCAGGACGCGCAGATCCTGCAGGCCGACCAGGAGGAAATCGTCCGGATGATCCACGACCGCTACCCCAACGCGCGTCAGGTCTACGTCTCGAGCCGGATCCCACCGCTTCCCGCTGGTACATGGACTGCGATCCCAACGTGCCCGAGGTCTTCGCGGCACCGCCGCGCGTGCTCGATCTGAGCGTGGGACCCAACCCGGTCTCCGGCCTCAACGAGGTGCGGTGGCAGAGCCTCGGTCCCGTGTCCGGAGCCGACACGCGTTACGACGTGGTGACGGGAACGCTGGGGTCCCTGCGCCAGACGGGCGGCTTCTCGGGTGCCGCGTGCGCTCTCGCCAACGTGCCCAGCCCTGGAGGCCCCGACCCAGCCCCCAATCCCGCGCCCGGCCCGCGCGGGGATCTGGACCAGAGCTCGCCCTGTCCCAATTGATCTTCTCGCCGGGCAGGCGGGTGTGAACGGCGTCCCTTCTCGCCGTTGATCTTCGTGTATGATGACCCGCGACGGTGGAGGGAGATGGCGCATGGACACGGTGCACCGGAGAGACTTCCTCGGCAGAGGAATTGTCTGCGGCGTGGGCGCCGCGCTGGCCACAAGCGATCTCGTCGTGGGGGCCAGTGGAGCGGCCAGTGTGCCCGCCGATGGCGCGGTGAAGAACAAGGGCAGAGGGCCCGAAGGGGACTCGGCGAAGCTGTTGACGTACCGGCCCGACCATCCCGAGCCGGCAGCGTTCGACAGGCTCGGGGAGGCATGGTACCGGGCGGCGGTCGGCCGCCTCCAGGAGAGGATGAAGGAAAGCGGCGTTGACGCGGCGCTGCTGACCGACCGCTGGAACATCATCTACTTCACCGGACTGTTCCACACCACGACCGAAAGACCGTTCGCGATCTTGATCCCGGCGGAGGGAATGAACCTCACGTGGTTCGCCCCGTCGCTCGATCGGGATCTGGTGGCCGCCTGGTGGATCCGGGACCGTGAGCATTACTTCGACTTCAAGCACGCAAGAGGGGGCTTTCCCAACGAGGGGAAAGTGGGCGAAGGCGACGCCGTCGACCTCACGCGGTGGATGTGGGAGGGAATTCGCAAAAGGGGATTCGCCGAGAAGACCGTCGGCACCGACGCCACTCTCGATGAGAAGGCGCGCGCCACGATCGCCGAAGTGGCTCCGAAGGCGACCCTGAAGAAGGTGGATGAGATCTGCGTGAGGATGCGGATGGTGAAGACCACCGAGGAGATCGCGCTGACGCAGCGGGCGATGAACTACTGGAGCCGGATGCACGCCTTCGCGCGCGACCTGATACTGGATCGCGGGACCGGTCTGGTCGACTACGAGATCGCGCAGCAGACGATGTCATACGGCGCGTCGATCATCATGAACGATGTCCGGCGGGACGGGCGCCCTCACACGGCGGTGGGGATCTCGATTGACGTCGGGGTGCGCAGCGGACTCGGCACAGCCTTCCCCCATCCGAACCAGTTCCACCACAATCCGGTGCGGCGCGGCGACGCATTGCAAGTGGCCGGCGTGGTGACCATCGGAGGATATGGAGGCGAGCTGTACCGGGCGTACCAGATCGCGCCGTCGGACGCGCACCGGGAGAAGGTCTGGGACACGCACACCGAATCGTGCAGGATCCAGCAGGAGCAGTCGGTGGCCGGCGTGTCGTGCGCGCACGTGGCCAAGGCGGTTCACGACTACCAGGTGAAGATGGGAATGCAGAACTACATCTATCACCGGCCCGCCCACGGGCAAGGGATGGAGGGGCACCAGCCCCCCTACATCGCGCTGGGCGACTTCACCACGCTTCAGGAAGGGATGATGTTCAGCAATGAGCCGGGGCTGTACGATCCGGAGGGAGGCTTCGGCTACAACCACTCCGACTGCCTGCTGGTGACCGCCCGTGGCGCGGTGCCGATGGGTGCCGTCCCCATGACCAAGGAGTGGTGCTTCCTCAAGCTCTGATCCCCGGGAAAAAGCGAGGTGCTTCATGGAGATCTTCTTCGTCCCCGTGGCCCTGCTCTTTCTGGCGGCGCCGATCCTGGCGGTGGTGGCGCTGGTGTGGGTCTCGAGACTGGATCGTCGGCTGCGTGCCATCGAGCGGGAGATTCTCGACCTCGGCCGGCCCGCGCGACCCGCGTCCACCGGCCCGCCGCCCCGGCCATCTCCGCCGCCGGAGCGCAGGAACGAGCCCGCGCCTCCCACGGCCCCCGAGGCTCCTGTCCGGCCGCCGCCGAAGCCGCCTCAGGAGCCGCCCGCCACCGACGGCCGGCCGGCGCTGGAGGTCCGCATCGGCGTGCGGTGGTTCAACGTGGCCGGGATCATCTCCCTTCTGTTTGGACTCGCCTTCATGCTCAAGTACGCGTACGAGAATGCGTGGATCGGGCCGCGCGGCCGCGTGGCCATCGGCGTGGCGTGCGGCGTCGCCGCCGTCCTGCTGGGGGAGACCGGCCGGCGGCGCGGTCACCGGATCTTCTCCCAGGGCCTCACCGGAGGCGGCATCGCCGCGCTCTACCTCTCTTTCTTCTTCTCCTTCCGCCTGTACCAACTGATCGAGGTCGCCCCGGCGTTCGTCCTGATGGCCGCCGTCACGGTGTGCGGCCTCGCTCTGGCGCTGCTCTCCGACAGCATGGCGGTGGCGATCCTGGCGTTTCTCGGCGGCTACCTGACGCCGGTGCTGCTCTCCACGGGTTTAGACGCCGCGGAGTTCCTCTTCGCGTATCTCACGGTGCTGGCGCTGGGCGCGCTCGTCGTCGATTACTTCAAGCGCTGGCGCCCGCTCGACATCCTGTCGTTCGCCGGCACGGCGCTGCTCTACACGGGATGGCAGGTCTCGTACTACCGGCGCGAGCGGCTGGGCGTGGCGGTAGCCGGGCTCGCGGTCTTCTTCGCGATCTTTCTTCTGGTGCCCTACGCGCACAACCTGGTGCGCAAAGTGGGCGCCGGCGCGCGGGACCACGTCCTGGCGCTGGCCAACGCGGCCTTCACCTTCGGCTTCCTCTACAGGATGATCCATCCGATCAGCGACATGGCCGTCGGATTCATCGCGCTGGCGCTGTCGGCGTGCTACGTCGGCCTGGGATCGTACGCGCGGCGCCGGTTGCCCGAGGATCGGGGACTGACCATCTCCATCCTGGGGATCAGCATCGCGTTTCTGACGCTGGCGATCCCGCTTCAGCTCGGCCTGCACGGGATCACGATCGCGTGGGCGGCGCAGGGGCTCCTCATCCTGTACCTGGGCTTCCGCTATGGCGCGGCGTTGACGCGTCTGGCGGGCCTCGCGATCCTGGGCTTGTCCGCGGCGCGACTGCTGATCAAGCACACGCCGTTGCACACGCAGCCGTTCACCATCTTCTGGAACCCGACCTTCGGCACCTGGACGTTCGTCGTGGCCGCGCTGCTGGGAGCAGCATGGCTTTACCGGCGCAACGCCGGCCGCGTCTTACACGATGAGTCGGCGCTGGCACCGGGGGCCATGATCGCCGCTGCCGTGGCCCTTATTGCCGCGCTCAACCTGGAAATCGAATCGTGGTGCACGCTCTGGTCACTGGGCGCTGATTTCGAGGCCGGTGCCATCATGCTGCTGTGGGCGATCTTCCCACTGGCCTTGATGGTGGTGGGCCGCCGCCTTCAGCAGCGCGCCGTCGAGATGACGGGTCTCGCTTTCACGCTGGCGGCCCTCGTGCCGTTCGCGCGGCTGGCGGCCCGGGTGGCCGAAGCCCCCGGCCTGATGTTCTTCAACTTCGTTTTCTGGATGAGCATGCTGGGAGTGGCCTCCTTCTTCGCGACCGCCTACTGGATGCGCCGCCCGGGCGGCGCCGAAGCACACGCCGCGTACGCCACGCACGCGGCGCCGATCTCGAAGCTGCTCTTTGCGCTCGGCGTGTTCCTGCTGCTGGTCCTTCTGACGGCCGAGGTGCACGGCCACTACCGGTTGCAGCCGGGCACGGCCGATCAGACGGCGCGCAACCACCTGCGGGCCCTGCTCTCGGTTTCGGTCGTGTGGACGCTGTTCGCCTCGAGCATGATGGCGATCGGATTCATCCGGTCGAGCCGTCCGTTCCGCTACGGCGCTTCGGGCCTGTTCGGCCTGACGCTGCTGAAGGTGTTCCTGGTGGATGTCTGGGAGCTGAGAGAGATCTACCGGATCGTGTCGTTCGTGGTCCTGGGGCTTCTCCTGGTCGCTGCATCATTTCTTTACAGCCGCTTTCGCGCACGCGTGGCGATGGTCGCGCTGTGTGCCGCTCTGGGCGCGCTGGGAG
>JAWPNA010000061.1:0-9053 GCA_045402695.1 Acidobacteriota bacterium | reverse complement strand
TGTGGATCCTTACGCGGCTGCGGTCTCCGATGTGTACCAGGACCTCTTCGGTGAAGGGTCGTACACAGGGAAGGGAATCTACGACGTCGATGCGTTCGAGGCGGCCCTGGAGGGAAAGGTCCCGGAGAACACGCTTCTCAGCCACGATCTCTTCGAGAGTTCGTTCGCGCGCGCGGGCCTGGCGACCGACGTGGATCTCTTCGAGGAATTCCCCACGAACTACGAGGTGGCCGCCCGCCGCCACCATCGATGGGTGCGCGGTGACTGGCAGCTCCTGCCCTGGATCCTGGGCCACGCGCGCGACGTCGCGGGCGACAAACAGAGCGCCCGCATCTCCACTCACGGCCGCTGGAAGATGGTGGACAATCTCCGCCGGAGCCTCGTTGCGCCTTCGGCGTTTCTGGTCGCAGTGGCGGCCTGGATCCTCCCGGCCGTTCCTCCACTCTTGTGGACCGGCCTGTTCATCGGATCCGTCGTGGTGCCGGCCGTGATCCCGGTTCTCGACGGCCTCATCCCCCGGCGCTGGGGGATCTCCAAGCGAAGCCACCTGGGCGCCGTGGGGAACGACATCTTCGTGGCCCTGTCGCAGACACTCCTGGCCATCGCCATGCTGGCCCACCAGACCTGGCTCATGGTGGATGCCATAATCCGCACTCTCGGCCGGCTCTATGTCACGAAACGAAACCTCCTCGAGTGGGTGACGGCCGCACAGGCGGGCTACGGGGCCGATCTGAGGCTTCGGCTCTTCTACTGGCACCTCCGCTGGGGCGTGCTCCTGGCCGCCGGAGCCGGCACACTCTTCGTCGTGCTCAAACCGCGAGCCTGGCCCGTGGCCGGGCCGTTCGTTCTCCTCTGGTTGTTGTCGCCCATCCTCGCCTGGCGCATCAGCGTCCCACCGAAGATCGCGAAGTCACAGGTTCTCTCCTCCGAGGAGACACGCACCTTGCGGCTCATCGCCCGCCGGACCTGGCGCTACTTCGAGGCGTTCGTGGACCAGGAGGATCACGCCCTTCCGCCGGACAACTTCCAGGAGGACCCCGAGACTGTCGTGGCCCACCGCACGTCGCCGACGAATCTGGGTCTCTATCTGCTCAGCACGACGGTCGCGCATCGGTTCGGCTGGATCGGGGTTCTGGACACGGCGGGACGACTCGAGACCACGCTGGTGACCATGACCGGCCTGCACCGCGTCCGCGGTCACTTCGTCAACTGGTACGACACCCGCAACCTCCAGCCTCTGGAACCGATGTACGTCTCCACCGTGGACAGCGGCAATCTCGCCGGTCACCTGATCGCCGTGGCCCAGGCGTGCCGTGAGCTCATGCACCGGCCCCTGTTCTGCCCGGAGATCTCCGAGGGGATCCTGGACGCTCTTCAGCTCGTTCTCGATGCGGTTGCGAAGCTTGGGCATCCACCGCGCGCTCAGATGACCACGGCGGCACGGTTGCGCGAAGCCATCGAGACGATGTCGGCACTTTTGAATGATCCTCCGACGTCTCCTCCCGAATGGGTCCGCCGCTTCGACGAGATGGAGTCGCGTGCGGAAGACCTCCTGGGCATCGTGCGCACGCTCTCGAGCGATGCCAAGGACGGATCGCTCTGGGAGGTCCTGGTCTGGGCGGAGGCCGTTGCACGGTCCATCCGCAGCCACGCTCGCGACCTGGAGCTCCGCGCCGGGCCGGCGGCGGCCGACCTCGCGAACCGCCTCTCCGCTCTCGCATCGCTCGCCGAGCGGATGGTCCAGGCCATGGAGTTCCAGCTCCTCTTCGATTCATCCCGCAAGCTCTTCTCCATCGGCTACCGCGTCGCCGACGGCATGCTCGACCCGAGCACCTACGACCTTTTGGCCTCCGAGGCGCGGCTGGCCAGCTTCGTCGCCATCGCCAAGGGGGACGTTCCGCCCCAACACTGGTTTTCTCTCGGCCGGTCTCTCACGCCGGTGGGCGGCGGCGCGGCTCTGATCTCCTGGTCGGGGTCCATGTTCGAATACCTGATGCCGCTTCTCGTGATGCGGCAGCCCGCCCGGAGCCTTCTGGATTTCACCTGCCGCCTCGTGGTGGGGCGCCAGATCCGGTACGGCGCCGAGCGCGGCGTCCCCTGGGGGATCTCGGAATCGGCCTACAACGTGCGCGACGCGGAGCTCACCTACCAGTACTTGGATTTCGGCGTGCCCGGTCTGGGGCTCAAGCGAGGTCTGTTTGAGAACGTGGTGGTGGCTCCCTACGCCACCGCGCTCGCGGCCATGGTGGATCCCAGGGCCGCGCTGGACAATTTCACCCGCCTCGAGGAGGCCGGAGCCCGAGGCGCCTACGGGTTCTATGACGCACTCGATTACACTCCCTCGAGGCTGCCGGAGAACGCCCTGGTCGCGGTGGTCCACGCCTACATGGCCCATCACCAGGGGATGACCGTCGTTTCCCTGGGGAACGTGATCCACGACGGCCTGACGCAAGGGCGCTTTCACTCCCATCCCATGATCCAGGCGGCGGAGCTTTTGCTCCAGGAAAGGACGCCGCGTTCGGTGGCCGTGGCCCGGCCCCGGGGCGAGGAAGTGCTGGAGGCCGCGCACGTCCGCGATCTCGTTCCGCCAACCCTGCGGCGGTTCGAATCGCCGCACGACATCACGCCCCGCACCCACCTGCTTTCAAACGGCCGCTACATGGTCATGCTCACGGCGGCGGGCTCCGGGTTCAGCCGGTGGGGAGACCTTGCCCTCACCCGCTGGCGGGAGGACACGACGCGTGATTGCTGGGGCACGTTCGTCTTCCTGCGAGACGTGAAAACCGGTGGCGTCTGGTCCGCCGGTTTTCAGCCGTGCGGTACCGAAGCGGACCATTACGAGGTCGTCTATTCCGAGGACCGGGCCAAGATCATGCAGCGCGACCCGTCCGTTTCGATCACTCTCGAGATCGTGGTGTCCCCCGAGGACGACGCCGAGCTCCGCCGGCTGACGGTGACCAATCTCGAGAGCCGGGACCGTGAAATCGACATCACGTCGTATGCCGAGGTCGTGCTGGCGACGCAGGCCGCGGACGAGGCCCACCCCGCCTTCTCGAACCTGTTCGTGGAGACGGAGTTCGTTGCCGAGCATGGGACACTGTTGGCGACGCGGCGCCCGCGTTCGGCGGACGAGCCTCGCGTCTGGCTCGCCCACCTGGCCGCGTCCGAGGGAGAGACGCTCGACGCGCCGCAGTACGAGAGCGACCGCGCACGCTTTCTGGGTCGGGGCCGCGGGGTTCGCTCGCCGCTCTGTGTGATCGCCGGGGAGCCGCTTTCGAACACGGCGGGTACGGTCCTGGATCCCATCGTGAGCCTGAGGTACCGCGTCGCGATTCCCTCCCAAGGGACGGTGCGTCTCGTGTTCACGACACTGCTGGCGCATTCCCGGGAGCAAGCCCTCGAAATCTCTGAGAAGTATCGTCAGCCGGCGACGTTCGAGCGCGCAAGCTCGCTGGCATGGACGCAGGCCCAGGTCCAGCTTCACCATCTCGGGATCAGCCGGGACGAGGCGCATCTTTTTCAGCGTCTGGCCAATCGCCTGCTTTACATCGATCGCACGCTGCGCGCGGCGCCTCAGGTGCTGGCCGCGAACCGCGGCGGTCCGTCCGGGCTCTGGGCCCACGGCATCTCCGGAGATCTGCCGATCGCCGTGGTGCGCATCGAGAGAGACGAGGAGCTGGACGTTGCGAGGCAGCTCCTGCGGGCGCACGAGTACTGGCGCTTGAAGGGGGTTTCAGCCGATCTGGTGATCCTGAATGCGAAGGGCACCTCCTATGCGCGGGATCTCCAGCAGGCGGTCGAAGCCATGGTGCGGGCGAGCCAGTCCGCGGTCGGACACGAGACGCATGGGGAACATGGAAGCGTCTTCGTGCTGCGGGAGGACCTCTTGTCCCATCAGGATTTGATCCTCCTGCGCTCGGCGGCGCGCGTGTTGATTCTGGCGAACCGGGGAACGCTGTCCGAGCAGGTGGTGCGGGAGCAGGCGACAGGTCCGGAGCCGGGTCCGCCGCGGCTCCGCTGGCCGCGCGAGAGGGCAGAGGCCATCTCCCTTCCCGCACTGGATCTCGAATTCTTCAACGGCCTGGGAGGGTTCACACCGGACGGCCGCGAATACGTCACGGTTCTGGGCAAAGGGCAGTGGACGCCGGCGCCTTGGATCAACGTGGTGGCGAACCCGGCGTTCGGATTCCAGGTTTCCGAGTCGGGCTCGGGATACACATGGTCGGTGAACAGCCGGGAGAACAAGCTCACGCCTTGGTCGAACGATCCCGTCAGCGACACGCCTGGCGAGACGTTCTACGTGCGCGACGAGGAGACCGGATTGATCTGGGGCCCGACCTGCCTCCCCATCCGCGAAGAGGCCTGGCCCTACGTCATCCGGCACGGTCATGGGTACAGTCGCTTCGAGCACACATCCCACGGCATCGCGCTCGATCTCCTGCAATTCGTGCCGCTGCGCGACCCTATCAAGATTTCCCGACTCACTCTGGAGAATCGGTCCGGCCGCAAACGGCGGCTTTCGGTCACGGCTTATGCGGAGTGGGTGCTGGGTGTCGCGCGCACGGGTTCCGCGCCATACGTAGTGACCGGCATCGACCCCCCGACCGGTGCCATGTTCGCGCGGAACTCCTGGAACGGGGAGTTCGCCCAGCGGGTCGCCTTCGCCGACCTGGGGGGACGCCAAAGCTCGTGCACCGGCGATCGCCTCGAGTTCCTGGGCCGCAACGCGAGCCTCGATTATCCCGCGTCGCTGGTGCGTGGCGAGGGACTCTCAGGAAACACCGGAGCGAGCCTGGATCCGTGTGCCGCCCTGCAGACAATCGTCGAGCTCGAACCGGGGGAACGCAGCGAGGTGCTGTTCCTGCTGGGGCAGGGGGAGAACCGTGAGGAGTCCCGATCCCTGGTCGAGCGCTACCGCGCGATCAACTCCGACTCGGTTCTCCGCGAGGTTCAGGAATACTGGAACCAGGTGTTGGGCACGGTGCACGTCAAGACTCCCGACCCCTCCATGGATCTACTTCTCAACCGCTGGCTGCTCCATCAGACGCTCTCCTGCCGGATCTGGTCCCGATCCGCGTCTTACCAATCCGGAGGGGCGTACGGTTTCCGCGACCAGCTCCAGGATGTCCTTGCCCTGGCGGTGACGAGGTCCGATATCGTGCGCGAGCACCTCCTGCGGGCCGCTGCCCGGCAGTTCAAGGAAGGGGACGTCCAGCACTGGTGGCATCCCCCCACGGGCCGCGGGGTCCGCACCCGGATCTCCGACGACCGACTATGGCTTCCCTATGCGGTGGCCCATTATGTCGAGACGACCGGGGACCAGGCGGTGCTCGACCAACAGGTTGCGTGGCTCGAAGGGGCGCTACTGGAGGATTTGCAGCAGGAAGCGTACTTCCAGCCCACGGAGTCGGAGGAGCGCTCGACGCTGTTCGAGCATTGCGCGCGGGCCCTGGATCGGAGTCTCGAGGTGGGCAGTCACGGCCTGCCCCTGATCGGCGCCGGGGATTGGAACGACGGCATGAACCGTGTCGGCCGCGAGGGCCGCGGAGAGAGCGTCTGGCTGGGGTGGTTTCTCATCATGACTCTGAGGGAGTTCGCCCGGATCGCCGGCCTGCGCGCGGAGGGTGAGCGTGCGGCACGGTGGCGGACGAGCGCCGCGTCCCTGGAAGCATCGCTGGATCGCGAAGCATGGGACGGTGCGTGGTACCGGCGTGCGTTCTTCGACGACGGAACGCCGCTCGGGTCGGCGGCGAGCGACGAATGCCGGATCGACTCCATCTCGCAGTCCTGGGCGGTGCTCTCCGGCGCCGGCGACAGGCAGCGCGCACGCCGGGCCATGGAGTCGGTGGAGCGGATGCTCATCCGGCGCGAGGACCGACTTGCCCTGCTCCTCTCCCCGCCGTTTGACCGGACACCCCTCGACCCCGGGTACATCAAGGGATACCCCCCCGGGATCCGGGAGAACGGTGGGCAGTACACCCACGCCGCGATCTGGTCGGTCATGGCTTTCGCCGAGCTGGGCGAGGGAGACAAGGCCGCCGATCTGTTCGATCTCTTGAACCCCATCCACCATGCAAGCAGTCGTGCGGACGTTCGCAAGTACAAGGTGGAGCCGTACGCCGTGGCCGCAGACATCTATTCCGAACCTCCCCACGTGGGACGGGGGGGATGGACGTGGTACACCGGGGCCGCAGGCTGGCTGCACCGCGCGGGCCTGGAGTGGATTCTCGGTTTCCGGAAGAAAGGCTCCGCTCTCCGCATCGATCCGTGCATTCCCCGAGAGTGGAAAGGTTTCGAGATCACCTACCGGTTTGGCGGCACTCTCTACCGGATCACCGTCGAGAACCCGAAGGGAGTCTGCCGCGGGGTATCCCGGGTCAGCCTTGACGGGACCTTGCTGCAGGCAGAGGCGCTCGTCCCCTTGTCCGACGACGGTTGGACACACCAGGTTCAGGTGGTGCTCGGATAGGCGTCCTGGGGTTTCACAGCGGACAACTCGGCAGTGGCCATGCGTGTTTGTCACAAACCATTCAGCAGGGAGAGCCGGGCGATAGTGCGATGAGCGAGGGGAAGCAGTAGAACGAGATCGGTGGTGGAGGCGGCGGGAGTCGAACCCGCGTCCGGCTTCAGCGCTCGGCAGAACGGACCGTAAGGCGTTTGATCTATATTACCTTGTCAACTTCCGTGGCTGCAGTTCGTAATTCCACTCGCCGTGGAACTCATCTGGTCTCAATGCCAAGTCGCGCATCTGCCCCTTGGTGATCACAACTCCTGTCCTGTATTTCCGTGAGTCGATCTTGGCTTGGACGCGCAGTCCCGCAGCCGTCCGGGTGTTTCCGATCAGGTCGACGATCGTCTCGAAGGTTCGCAGCGGCTTTCCCCGCCAGTTCTGCGTGATGTGACAGAACAAGCGAGGCTCGATCTTGTTCCATTTGCTCGTCCCCGGCGGGAAGTGGCTCACGCGGATGCGCAGTCGGGCGTCGTCGGCAAAGTGTTGCAGTTCGAGCTTCCACACGCGGGAGCGGTACCCGTTGCTTCCCCCCGCATCTGCCGTGATGAACAGTTGGTCGGCATCCGGGTACGCACGCTTGCCCATCATCTTCCACCACTGCCGGATCGAGGCGACGGCGAACTCGGGGGTGTCGTGGTCGCGGCCGACGCTGACCCATGCCTCGTTGCGTGCCATGTCGTAGACCCCGTACGGGATGGCCTTGCCGATCGAGTCGTCGGGGAAGTCGTGCACCAGCGCCTTGTCGGGCGTGGCCCGCGGCTGCCACTCACGGCCGCCGTTCTTGAAGTCGCCGACCAGTTCCTTCTTCTTGGTATCCACAGAGATCACCGGCTGCTTCCGGCGCAGGAACGAGGCCGCGGTTGCGTTGATGTGCTCGAACTGTTCGTTGCGATCGGGATGCGCCGCACCCTCACGGCTCTTGCGCACCGACTGCAGGCTGTAGCCGAGTTCGTGCAGCAGGCGACCCACCGTCGTGGAGCTCACGCGCCACCCGTCGTGCGACAGGGCCGACGCGAGCTTGGCCCTGCTTTTGCACGTCCATCGCAACGGCGACGTGGGATCGCCACGGGTAAGTGGATCGACCAGCTGCTCGAGCGCCTCCTTCACGCCCGGCTGCGTCTTCTCGATGCCGGGACGTCCAGCACCGACTCGACGCACCCGTCCCGTGGCTGCGACGCCGCGCTCAACCTCACGCCGACCGTTGCGAATCGTTTCCCGCGCCAGACCCGTTGCCGCGGAGACGAGCGTATCACCGCCGTAGCCAAGGGCGCGGGACTCCGTTGCCGCCCACAGGCGACGTGCACGTTTGTTGAGCACTGGCGCGACGACCGCTACTTCGTCACGGTGGTGGCTTCCATCCACTTGTCTCGTTTCATGTGAACAGTGCATCACAGCTACTTGTTGATGACAACCTAATTCGTGCTCGGCGCCTTACAACGGAGCGGGCGCGCCCTTCGGCTACCGCGGCCGGCGCGTCCATCCCTTGACCGGTCAGGACCGCGTCGAGCTGGGTCCCCTCGAGATGCTCGCCCGACTGTGCCAGCACATCCCCGCGCCCGGGTTCCACACCACGCGAATCTACGGAGCCTACTCGAATCGCACACGAGCGGCTCGGGCCCGGGCCTCGAGCGGCACGATCACGTCACCGAGCCGCCGCCCCTCACTCCTTCCTAACGCGAGCGCCGCAAGCACTGGCCCCGCCTGATCGCCAAGGTGTTCGAGGCTGATCCCCTGGGCCGCCCCCGCAAAGCCACGATGCGCATCGTCGCCGTGGTCCTCCAGCCCCGGTGATCCGCAAGATCCTCGACCACCTCGCGCGACCCGAGGCGCGGGCCCATGCGCCGCCCGCCACGGGCTGATCCCACCCCCGACACCCCCCCGAGGGGGACCCGGTGCACCCGACCGGCCCGGCGACCCCCCGGACGGATCGTCAGCATACGGACCGAGGTGTCCCAAAATGCGACATTTGTTCGCATTGTCAGGCGCGCCGTGGCTCGAAAGCCCGGCCAGCCCTGCGAACCCGCACCATCGGCACAGGACGGGTGCCTCCACGCCCTCTCCCCGCGATGTCGAAGACCCGGATCGGTTCCGAGCGGCGTAGCCGAGGACGCAGCACGCCGAAACTGCTTGACTCGGAGATGGGATCCTCAGATAGAATCAATCCACACTCTCATAAAGCCATGCAGGTTGGGTCGTCGGCGAGGAGCAAAGAGGATAGTGAGACCGGACCTGCGGAACGCGCCGGTGCGCATTGGGCCGGGTCTTGTCCAGCCAGCCCGCGAGCACCCGGCGCCGGAAGGATTCGTGGGGAAGCCCATCGTGATCGAAGGCCGCGTACTTTGAGTAGGGATGCTGGGCCACAAGTGGGATGACAACAGACGGGTTGGGCGTGCACCCTGCGGCCGGTGAGAATTGCCAGCGATGCAATTGCCGAGGTGCATGGATAGCGGGTTTCAGCGAGGGTTGCCGTACACCACACGTTGAGAGGAGATGAGCCCATGCCAGTTGCAGTGAGTTACCCAGGCGTGTACGTGGAGGAGAT
>JAWPNA010000182.1:0-2687 GCA_045402695.1 Acidobacteriota bacterium | reverse complement strand
AAGCAGGAGCGAAGCGGCGGCTACGTCAAGGACAACGCCCTGAAGGGCCGGCGGTTCAACAGTCTCGCGGAGCACAACGAGCACCTGAGGCATTGGAACCGCACCATCGCACGGCTGCGGATCCACGGCACGACGCGCCGGCAGGTGTTGGCTCACTACCTGGCCACCGACAAGCCGGCGCTCTCACCGATCCCGAGTGAGCCGTTCGAGTTGTTCGAATCCGGCACGCGCAGTGTTCACCCTGACGGCCACGTCGAGGTCCGCGGTGCGTTCTACCCTGTCGCGTCTCATCTGCTGGGCAGGCCCGTGCGAGTCCGCTGGGACCGAAGGCTCGTGAGAGTCTACGACGCTGAGATCCAGATCGCGGTGCACACGCGGGTCCCCGCAGGCCAGTACGCTCCTACTCCCGGTGGTGCATCGCCTCAGACTTCGTCTCAGAAGGCCTGGCTTGAGCGCCTCCTCGGACGCTGCGAGCAGGTCGGCGCTGAACTGCGGCAGTGGGCCGACCAAGCTCACGCCGAGCGCGGGGTTCGTGCGATGCGACTGATCCAGGGGGCTCTCGCGCTCACCCGCAAGTATCCCAAGGAGCAGGTGCTTCGGGCGGCCCGGCTGGCCCTGGAGCATCGTCAGTTCCGCCTCAGGGCGCTGCGCCGCCTCGCCGAGCAATCACCTGTCCCTGTCCAGCTGTCTTTGCTCGAAGATCACCCGTCGATCCGTCCCATGACGCAATACTGTCTGGAGGAGCTGCTATGAACCCGCAACTGTTGACCCAACTGCGACATCTGCGCTTGTCCGGGATGGCTGAGGCCCTGCCCCTGCGCCTCGAGCAGGCCCGCAGCAGTCCGCTCGACCATCTGGAGTGGCTCGAGCTGCTCGTGGGCGACGAACTGACCCGCCGTGCGGATCGTCTCTTCGCCCGCCGGCTCAAGCAGGCCGGCATCGTTGCCGTCAAGGAACTCTCCGACTTCGACTTCGCCTTCAACCCGAAGATCCCGAGAGCCAAGCTCGTCGAGCTCGCCACGGCTCGCTTCATCTCCTCCCACCAGGGGGTGCTCCTGATCGGCCCGCCGGGCATCGGCAAGACTCACGCCGCCGTGGCGATCGCCGTGGGCGCAATCCGCGCCGGCTACCGCGCTCGTGTCCGCAGCGTCTTCGACCTCGCCGCCGACTTCCTGGAGGCCGAGGCCGCCGGCCAGAGGCGCGAGCTGGTCGAGACGCTCACCCGCGTGGACCTGCTCGTGCTGGAAGATTTCGGCATGAAGAAGCTCGGCCCCAGCGCCGCCGAGGACATGCTCGAGATCTTCGTCCGCCGCCACGAGACGGCCTCCACCCTCATCACCACCAACCGGCCCACCCAGGACTGGGGCCAGTTCCTCGGTGACGTGCCCGCGGCCACCGCGATCCTCGATCGCTTCCTCGCCCACGCCGAGCTCATCCAGATGCAGGGCAAGAGCTACCGGCTCCATCAGCGGGCACGCGGGGCCCAACACGGCGCCGAGTCGAGGCCCCCGGCATGATCGTCGATCGCTTCACCAAGCCGGACTTGCGGGGGTGCTACGGGTTGACCGACCTCGAGATCGTCGAACCTGGGGCCTCCCAGAGGCCAAGTTCTCAAGATCGGCCTGTGGATCGTGCCGCTCCACGAGGCCCGGCGGCTGGAAACACTCACAACCACACAGGAGCTATGATCCCCATCGACTCAACCGGCCAGGTAGGGTTGACGCAAGGGCACCCTCGCTTCGCTCCGATGGCCGACCACCATCAAACCAGCGAGCGATCGGCTTGCCCCGCGTCAGGTGACCGGTATCGTCGCAACACGCAGATGAGGCTTGAACAGATGGAACCACCTGCAGGATACTGACGACCCGCCACCTCGCAGTGGCCGGTTTTGAAGTGTTCCCCGGTGGCCGCTTTTAAGTGTTCGGTGACACCTTGCCGACGTAGGTGTAGTTGGTGAGCAACCGCTTGAGACTGAACTTGTCGAACGCGCCGCCGCCATACTCGACGCCTCCCTTCGTCACCCACTGCTTCAGGGTCCAGCCGCGCCGGTTGAGCTTCTCGACGGTGGCGGTGACTAGGCCGGTCTCCAAAAACAGACGGAAGATTTGCTGCACTCGCTTTGATTCGGTGGGGTTGACAACGAGTTTGCCGCCGTTGGGATGCCGGTCGTAACCCAACGGCAGCGACCCGCCCGTGAACTTCCCGCGACGCCGGGCGGCCCAGACTTTGTCCCTCGTGCGCTCTGCCGTTTGCTCTCGCTCGAACTGCGAAAACGAGAGCAAGATGTTCATCGTCATCCGGCCAACCGGCGAGGTCGTGCTGAAGCTCTGCGTCACCGAAACGAACGCCACGTGGTGGTTCTCAAGGACCTCGAAGATCTTGAAGAAGTCCCGCATCGATCGACTGAGCCGGTCGAGCTTGTAAACAATGACACAGTCCAGAAGGCCGGCCTCGACGTCAGCCAGAAGGCGCTTGAGCCCCGGCCTCTCCATGTTCGCGCCGCTATAACCACCATCGCTGTACGCGGTCGGGATGACCTCCCATCCTTCCGACCGCTGACTGCTGACGTAGTTTTCGCCGGCTTCTATCTGCGCATGAATGGAGTTGAAGTCGAGGTGAAGGTTCTCGTCTGTCGAGACCCTCGCATAAATGCCGCACCGTACCCTGCCAGGGACAGGCTGAAGGGA
>JAWPNA010000299.1:0-2969 GCA_045402695.1 Acidobacteriota bacterium | reverse complement strand
TGTCGCGCCTCCAGATCGGACAGCTCGCGAAGGAGACGATCGTACTCGGCGTCGGTGATCTCAGGATCGTCGAGCACGTAGTAGCGGTGGTTGTGATGCTCGACGAGGCGCCTGAGCTGCTCGACGCGGCGGGCCGCGGCGGCGGGAAAGGTCGGGGTCATGGGCTACCGGATCATCACGTGGAGTGGATGGCGGTGGTGGGCCGTGTAGGATTTGAACCTACGACTTCTACCGTGTGAAGGTAGCACTCTCCCGCTGAGTTAACGGCCCTCCCTCCGGCCAGCGCGCGGATGATAGCAGATTCATGCTCCCACCCACAGGGGCGCAAGGAGATCGTCGGTCAGCGGCGCCACGGGCAGAACCTCGCTCGAAACTACATCCTCGGGCAGGCCGCGCCCCGCCAGGTAGCGCTCGGCAGCCACGCGGACGACCGGCTCGCTCCGGCCATCGCAGTAGCGCGCCGTGATGCCCGCCGCGATCGTGATCTCCTCGGAACGAGGATCCCCCGTCACGAGGGTCACCGGCCCGAAATGATCCAGGGCCGCGAGCCTCCATCGCCCTGAGCGGAAACGTTCAAGGAAGTTGTTCTCCGCCTCGTCGCGCCCCACAATCGCCTTGACGAAAGGCGAGAGCCTGAAGTGGCGACCCACCTTCAGCAGCATGATCTCGTCGCGCACCACCTTGCGGCCGGGCAGATCCTCCTCGCGCACCAGGTCATGAAACTTCTTTCCGAAATTCCGATCCGCCAGAAAGCAGCAGCCCCCGGAGGGCTGCGGGTACTCCTCGATCGACATCTCCGCGGCGACGCTCTCCTGCTCCCTGCGCGAGCGCCCCTTGATGGCCAGCAGCTTCCCGCGATCGAGCCGCCCCTCCTGCTCCGCCCTCGTGGCGGGCAGGTGCTGCGCCGATAGAGGCCTCAGGAGCCTGCCCTTCAGGCCGGTCTCCTTCTCGATCATGTCGAGCGCGCCGCGGTGCTGGGACATCGGGCGCTGGCCCAGGACCTCGCCGGTGAAGATCACTTCGGCTCCTTCCTCCGCTGCGATCTCCTTCGCCTTGTTGAGCATGAAGATGCGGCAGTCGATGCACGGATTGGCCGCGGCTCCGTATCCGTGCTTCGGATGCTTGACCATCTCGAGGTACTCGTCGGCCACGTCCACAATGCGCACCTCAACCTGCGCCTCGGCACCCGCCACAAGCGCGGTATTGCGCAGCTTGCGCGGATCGTCGTCCTTGCGGCCCATGGCGCGCCGGTGATCCACCGTGCAGAAGCCTGTGTTGAAGTACAAGCCGAGCACATCGACGCCCTGGTCCTTCAGAACGCGGGCGGCCAGCGTGCTATCGAGCCCGCCCGACATCAGGCCCACGGCCTTGAGCGTCCTGCCGTCCTTGGATTCCATCCACTTTCCCTCTCGAGATGAAGATCATCTTACTTCTTCCTCACGAACAGCCGCCAGTGATCCTCCTCCTCGCGGTATCCCAGGTACTCATGGCCGGCGGACCGGCACCAGGCCGGCATGTCGTACAAGATGACCCGATCGTCCGAAAGCACTTCGATGATCCCCCCGCCTTCCAGCCGGCCCGCGGCCTCGGCGGTCCTGATGATGGGGACGGGGCAGTAAAGGCCCACCGTGTCGAGCAGCAGATCTCCTTTCAGGAGATTCGGGGCCCTCAGATCCTCCAGTCGTGTCATGGTGTCGTTCCCACTCCGATCGCGCGCAGCGAAGCGACGACTCTCGGGAAGATCCCGGCCACCCGGTCAATCTCCTCGGGCGTATTGCCGCGCCCGAGCGAGAACAAGACGCTGCCACGGGCCCTTTCTTGAGACAGCCCCATGGCGGCGAGGACGTGCGAGGGCTTGCCCGCTTCGGAGAAGCAGGCCGACCCGGTGGAGGCAGCCACACCCTCCCCAGCCAGCCGCATCACCAGGGCCTCCCCATCCACCCCGTCCACCGAGACGTTCACCATCGTCCGCAGACGTCTCTCGGGATGGCCGTTGAGCGAGACGCCCGGCACGCGAAGCAACGCATCCTGCAGCGACACTGCGAGGGACGAGAGCCACGGCCCCACAGAGGGCAGCTCCCGGGAGAGAATCGTCGCCGTTTCCGCGAATCCGGCGATGCCCGCGACGTACTCCGCGCCGCCTCGACGTCCTCCCTCGCTCACCCCTCCCTCGATGAGCGGCGTGAGCCTCACTCCGTCCCGGACATACAGCGCCCCCACGCCCCGCGGCCCGCCCATCTTGTGCGAGCTGAAGGAGACCAGGTCCGCCCCCAGCGACGCCACGTCGATCGCCATGCAGGCACCGGCGAGGCTCGCGTCCGCGTGGAGCAGCGCCGGGCGCCGTTTGACCAGGCGCGCGATCTCCCGGATCGGCTGCAGCGACCCCGTCTCCGCGGTGGCCGGGGCCACGCTCACCAGGAACGTCTCGTCGTCGCACATCCGCTCCAGAACGTCGAGCCGCACCACGCCATGCCGATCGACGGGAATCTCGCGGCAGTCGAACCCCATCTTCGCCAGGGTCCGCGCCGGATACAGGACCGCCGAATGCTCGGTGGCCGCGACGAGCATCCTGCCGGTGCGGAGTCGCCGGCCCCGGGGGCCCCGGCGGGCCAGCGCCACCCCTTTCAGCGCCAGGTTGCACGCCTCCGTGCCGCTGGACGTGAAGATGATCTCCCCGGAGGTGGCGCCGCACAGGGCCGCGACCTGGGCGCGCGCCTCCTCCAGGAGTCGGCGGATCCGTCGCCCGTCGGACAGCAGCCCACCCGGGAGCCGCGGATCTTCATCCAGCAGCGGCAGCATCTTCTCGCGGACGCGCGGATCGAGCGGGGCGCTGGTGCTGTGCATCAGATAGATGAGAGGAGCGCCGGTCATTTGGCTTCGATTATAACGTCGCGGCCCCGATCGGAAGTGCTCGAAAAGCAGGGCCGGTCACCCTTCCACGGCGCGCGTTTTCTTGACACCCCCGGGGC
>JAWPNA010000488.1:0-5468 GCA_045402695.1 Acidobacteriota bacterium | reverse complement strand
CAGCATGGTGCTCGTGTTCATCTCGGCCGTGGGACTCATCGTGGGCGGCGTGGGAGTCATGAACATCATGCTCGTCTCTGTGAAGGAGCGCACCCGTGAGATCGGCGTGCGCAAGGCGATGGGCGCCCTGCGCACCGACATCGTCCAGCAGTTTCTCACCGAGGCGATGACCCTGACCGCGATCGGCGGCGTTGCCGGCGTGGCCCTCGGGATGACGATCTCGGCCGCCGTGGCGCGGTTCTCCCCGATCCCGGCCTCGACACCCCTGTGGGCCGTCCTGGTGGGGCTGCTCGTCTCGGTGTCGGTGGGGCTCTTCTTCGGGATCTACCCGGCCTACAAGGCGGCGCGGCTCGATCCGATCGAGTCGCTGCGGTACGAGTGAGGGCCCTCATTGACATGAGGAAGGGTGTCTGGTAGCGTCCCCGGGGTACGTAGGCAGATGGTCCCACGGATGGGACCAGCAAACGAAAACTGTAGTCGGCAGGTACGGTGACCCCGGACTCCGACGACAATCACACAGCGAGGCGAACGGGCATGATGATCACCGGTACCGTGAAGTGGTTCAACGACGCGAAGGGATTCGGCTTCATCACCCGCGATGACGGCGGCAAGGACGTTTTCGTCCACCACTCCGCCATCTCCGGTACCGGCTTCAAATCCCTGGCCGAGGGCGACAAGGTCCAGTTCGAGGTCGTCCAGGGCCAGAAGGGCCCCGCCGCCCAGAACGTGACCAAGGTCTAGGCCGGCCCGCGGCTCCCCGGCCGCTGCCTTGTAGAGATGTAGAGCGACCTCCGCCAAGGCGGCCGCGCCTTGGGACCGCTTCGAGGTGGTTTATGCGTGCGTTCGTGGCGGTGCTCAAGCGGCCGGCCTGAAGCCGCCTCACGAACGTACGTCAGAAGCTGATCTTCAACCCCACCTCGAGGGTGCGAGGAGGTCCCGCCTGGCCGGTGGGCTCGCCGAACCGGCGCGAGGTGACCGCCCCTTCCAGAACGCCCGGGTTGAAGTGGTCGAGCAGGTTGAACACCTGCAGGAAGAGCTCGCTGCGGTTTCCATCCCCCTTGAAGGTGAAAGGACGCGAGAGCCTCAGGTCCACCTGAGAGAACGACGGCTCGCTGGGCAGCCTGACCGGGGGTAGAAGGGCGGCCGCTCTCGCCTTGTTGATCGCCTTAAGGCTGGTTTGCTCGCCGGTGTTGCGTCCCACGCCGACGGGCCGGTCGGTGGTGATGCCGTCAATGTTCTCATCCCCTCCCGTGGTGACGTTGTACGGGATGCCCGAGGCGAGCTGGATGACGCCCGAGGCCCTCAGCCCCAGCCAGCCCAGAGGCGCCGCGCCCGCCAGGACGAACCGGTGCCGGCGGTCGGAGTCGGCGCGGCCGCGTTCCTCGGACAGATTCTCCGACGCCAGACTCGGGGGGCACTCTTTGTTGGATGAGCCCGCGCTGAGCTCGATCAGGCAGAACGGCGGCAGGGAGATCCCTCCCTTGAGCGGGTCCGGCCCTTCATCCAGCGCTTTGGACCAGGTGTACGACGCCGAGTACCAGGTATCCTCCCCGCGCCACTTCCATCCCAGGTCGAGTCCGGTGTACCAGTTCCTCCCCTCGGTCACGATCGCGGCGATCGATCCCACCTCCTTGTCGCGGTGGATCGGGATGCCGTTGATGTCGGTGGTGACCACGGGATTGAGGTCGCGAAACAACGCCTGATGGTAGCCGAGCGCCCGCGTGAGGTTGGCGCTCCAGGCGCCGCGCCCGCTGCGCCCCACGGCATGCTCCACCCCCAGGCTGTACTGCGTCGTGTAGGGAGTGTCGAGCTTTGTGCCGGTCGAGAACTGGAGGATCAGCTCCGGGGGAAAGAAGAGATTCTCTTTGACGACATCAATCCCGATCTGCTCCACGAGGTCCTCCGTCAGCTCGACGGTGAGTCCCCTCGGGAAGAACAGCCCGATCTGCGTGCCCGACGTGATGGCGGCCACGGCGGGGAACCCCAGCACCAGCTTGTCGTAGAAGATCCCTCCCCCGCCCCTGACGATGAAGCGGCCCGTCGAGCCTTCCCTGCCCGGAGTCCAGGTGAACCCGAAGCGCGGCGCGAGGTTGTTGGCGTCGCGCCCGGCCCCGCCGTTGGGGATGGTGGACTCCACGGCGGTGTCTTCGGGCAGGCGGAATGTGCTCAGGTCGTAGCGCAGGCCGTAGTCCAGCAGGAAGTTCGGCCCCACTTGCCAGGAGTCCTGCGCGAAGGCCGCCACGCGCGTGTCCTTGATGATGGCCGAGGGCGCCCCTTCGATGAAGGTGTAGACGAAGGGATAGGTGTAGATGTACCCCGGCTCATCCACGACACCGTCGCCGTCGTCGTCCACTCCCACCTGTCCCGGGCAGTCGATCGGCGCTCTGTCGTTGTTGGGATCCACATCCGAGGAGACGATGTTGCCGCAGTCGCCCGGCTCGAACGGGTCGTCGGTGTCGTACTGGAAGTTGCCGTTGGGGTTGAACCGGGTGGACACGCGCGTGCGCGTTCGCAGGACGTCCACGCCGAACTTGAGGGCGTGCGGGCCCGTCTGCCAGGTGATGTTGTCCACGACCTGCATCCGGTCCTCGTTGCGGTTCTGCTGATTGAGGTTGTTGCCGCCGAAGACTCCGGACGGGCGATCCACCCCGGGACGGTCGGAGTTGGCGGTCTGATCGAACGTCGACCGTCCCGCGAGCAGCCTCACCTCGTTGAGCAGCGCGGGAGATATCGTGGAGGTCAGTGACCCCGCGAGCTGCACGTCACGCTCGTCGAGCGAGAACCCTGTCTCGGGCGTGACCCTGCCGCCCACGTTGAGGTCGTTGGTCTCGCGGTCGTCGGCCGACAGCCGGGCCATCAGGAAGTGCCTTGTCCCCAGGTTGAAATCGGTCCTGAGGAACAGGTTGTCATCCCGGCTCGGCGCTGTGACCCATCCTCCGTCCGACCCGTCGCGGCCGACCCCGGTGAAGGCCGTCACGTCGTCGGCCTGCTGGTGCTCGAAGGCGGCGAAGTAGGAGGCCGTGTCCCGGCGCAGAGGGCCGCCCACCTTGAGACCGGCCTGATACCGGCCGCCGGTGTCGTCGATCCCATCGGAGTCCGACAGCCCATCGACGAACTCGCCGGAGGAATTGAGGCTCGCGGAGGAGCCCTGCAGGAAGCCGCCGCCGGTCACGTCGTTGCCGCCCCGCTCCGTGATGACGTTGAGGATGCCGCCGCTGGCGCGCCCGAACTCGGGAGCGTACTGGTGCGTCAGCACCACGAACTCGCGGATCACCTGCTGCGAGAGGAAGGCGTTCAATGTCGTGTTGCTGGTCTGGTCGTTGTTGTCAAGCCCGTCCAGCAGGAAGGAGTTGGCGCGCCCCGACTGGCCGTTCACCACGAAGACCGATCCGCGCTCACCGAAGAAGTTTCCCGCCGGCGTTGACAGCACGGAGGAATCCAGCAGCGCCAGATCGGTGACCAGCCTGCCGGAGATCGGCAGCTCCTCCACCTGCGCCCCGTCCACCCGAAGCTCCGACCCGGTCCGCGTCGGATCCACCAGCGGCGTGTCGGCCCTCACGGTCACGTTTTCCACGGCCACCGCGCCGGCGGTGAAGTCAAGGATGACGGTCTGCTGGAGGCGCAGAGTCACCTCCCGTGCATCCGCGAGCGGCTCGCCCGACCTCCCGTCGGCCGCTGCCCGCCGCGGCAGGACGGTCCAGGACCCGGGCTGCAGCAGGTCGATTCGGTAGCGGCCCGCCCTATCGGTGATCGCGACACGCTGCACACCGGTGGACTCGGAGCGCGCTTCCATCAGGATGGAAGAAGCCGGCAAGCCATCGGCCGTGCGGACGGTCCCCTTCAACGTGGCGGTGGTGGTCTGCGCTTCGGCGCCCAGAAAGCTGAGGGCCGAGACACAGATGACGATGGCGAGCCGGCCCGCCTTCACCGATCCGCGCTCAATGACAATAAGCCCCCCATGGGCCTGTGTCTCCGGTGCCGCGCGCCACCACCAGGAAGAACCCCTGCGCGGGAGCACCGCTCCAGCAGGTGGTCAGTCCGGTGTCGGCCAGGGTGGAGAAACCGGCATCTGACTCCGGGGAGGCGGAGCCCAGGACACGATACCCCAGCAGGCACGGATCGGAAACCGGGTCCCAGCAGATCGTGACCTCAGACCCTGTCTTATCAACGGTCAGGTTGGTCACCTCGACCGTGGGGCGGCAGGTGGGGACGGTGGTCGTGGTGGCCTGCACCTCCGTCGGGTAGACGAATGAGGGATCTCCCGACACCTGCGTCGGGTAAAGCGCGCTCTCGTACATCGTGACGATGTGGCTGGACGGATCGGTGTAGACCGACCGCGACGTGACGGTGAAGTAATATGTCGTTCCCGGCGTCAGGCCCGAAATGGTAGCGCCCGTGCCGCATAAACTGGCCTGCCCGGCGTTGTTGACGGAATCGAACGCGTAACTGGAGCCCGAGCCCGAATCGGTGTCCCAGTAGACCCGGTAACCGCTGATCCGGTGCGTGTCGAGCCCAGGGTCCCAGGAGAGACTCACCCTGGTGTCCTTCATCCCTGTCACGCTGATGCTGCGCGGCGGGAAGAGGCCGAACTTGAAGTCGGTCTCTGCAAGCGTGCTGAACGTGTTGGGGTCGGGAGTGTTCTGCACCGACTGCAGGCGCACCACCGTGCCGACGACGGGCACCTGCCACAGGTAGTTCACCGTCCTGACCTCGTCCACTTTGAAGAATGCCGAGCAGCCTGACCCGAGATAGACGCAGAAGTCGGCGATGTTGCTGGCCACCAACGCGTTGAAGGTGTGGCCGGAGGGGAGCGTCACCACACCTCCCTTGATGATCGATCCCGACTGCGTGCCGAAGTGCGGACTGCCGTCGTTGCCGGTACACGACTTGGCGTACAGCCTGGAAAAAGTGCCGCCGCCCCCGCACACCTCGTTGAAGAGCACCTGCTGGCAGGTCGAGCCGGGCCCTCCCGACCATCCCGGGTCGCCGGCCTGCATGTACCAGGCATTGGGGTCCAGGGGGTCCTGGTGCGTGAGCCTCCAGAGAGGAGCCGGGTTGCGCGTTCCCGTCCCGTCGGTCACGTAGCAGAACCGGCTCTCGCCCGTGCCGAGGCTGCCGGCTTTTCCCTCGTGCTGGGCGCCGGCGCGCAGCCAGATGGTCAGAAAGTTGCCGTTGGGGTCAACCTGTCTCTGGGTGACCGTGTTGATCCGGTCCACGTTGTTCGGGTCGGGCGCCTCCCAGTTCTTGTCCTCGCGGTCCAGCTCCGCGCCCGCAAAGCTGTAGCCGCAAGCGGTCGTGTTGCACGTTTCCGCCGAGTTCAATGGAGTGGTGGTGGAGGCCCTCTCCACTCCCGTACTGTTGCCGGAGAAGTCCCACGTATCGGCGGCCAGAAGCTGCCCGATTGTGGTGTATGCCTGCGACGTGAGAGAGGCAACGGTGGTCCCGTTGCCGCGGTCCCAGCCGTAGGC
>JAWPNA010000336.1:0-3318 GCA_045402695.1 Acidobacteriota bacterium | reverse complement strand
GCTTTCGTTTACGACCTGACGCTGGTGTTGCTCGTGGGGGGCGTTGCAGGTGTCGGGTTCTGCGTCAACCTCCTCTTCTCTCGCGCCCCTTCACGGGAGATCGCAGGGCAGGTGGGCAACGCCATCTTCGGGCGACTGGGGCCCGGCGTTCTCGTGCTGTCGGTGGTCCTGCTGATGACGTCCCTTCTTCTGTGCCGGGGTGAACCATCCTCGGCAAGCAGGACCGCGTCCCTCCTGCTGGCCGTCGCGATCCTGGTCGTGGCCGCCACCACCGCTCTCTGGCTCACCCCTCGCATGGGCGCCATCTGGACCTCGGGCGCTCACGCGGCCGACGGCTCGGGCCTGTCGGGGGACGACCGCCGCCGCTTCCTGGCGCTGCACATCATCAGCAATGTGGCGTACCTGGCCGTGATGCTGATGGGGGTCGCGCTCGTGCTGCTGCGGGCCAGGGAATGGCCGCGTCAGTCGCCGCGAGGCTTCTCTGGGTAGAGGCGCTCGAACACGGGATCCCCATTCAGGAGGGCGAGGTCGGGGTCGCGGCGCGCCCAGTCCGCGTTACGGAAGCCCGCGTCCCAGGCCTTCGTGAGCGCTTCGAGAGCTTCGGCTTTTTTGTTCATGGCGCAGTAGATGCAGGCGACGTTGTAAAGGAGGTTGGCGTCGTCAGGGCGGAGCGCCACGGCGAACTGCATCTCCCGGACCGCCTCGTCGGAGCGGCCCGTCGCGACATAGTCGAGGGCGAGGTGCGAGCGCCCCCGGGCGTCGTCCGGCACGAGCTTGAGGTGGTTCTCGAGGGCCTGGACCCTCCGCTGGCGCATGTTGCGCAGCGCCTCCGTCTTGCCCAGGGCGCTCAGGGCATTCTGGATCGGCACGTAGACGTTGTAGTCGTCTCCACAGGCCTCCACCGCAGCGTCGGCCATGTTCGCCACTTCCTGGTATCGCCCCGAGGCGAAGAGAGATCGGCCGAGGATGTAGAAGCCGCCATCGCAGTCTTTCTTGATGTCGATCGCCTGCTGAGCGAATCGGATCGCTTCGTCGTACTTGCCCTCGGCATACAGGATCCAAGCCTGGGCGACCTGCACTTCGGGCAGGTTCGGCGCGAGAGCGGAGGCTCGCTGGGCCGCGGCGACGGCTCTCTTCATCCAGGCCGCGTCATGCTTGTGATGGTAGTGATGCTGGGCGCAGACGTTTGCGATGCCGGCGTAGGGGAGCGCGAAATCGGAGTCGAGAGCCACGGCGCCTTCGAACATCTGCAGCGCGAACTCCAGATCCTGCCGCGTGACTCGCCGGGCGTGGCTCTTGCCTCGCAGGTAGAGATCATAGGCCTGGAGGTTGTCGGTGGGCTTGGCGGAAATCGCCTCCTGCTCCTGGGGAGACAGGGTGATCCGGAGGGCCTCCGCGATCTTGCGCGCGATCTCGTCCTGCACCTCGAACACGTCCTTCATCTCGCGGTCGTACCTCTCGGACCAGAGCGGGAAATCGGTCTGCGCGTCCATGAGCTGCGCGTTGATTCGCAGGCGGTTGCCGGCGCGGCGGAGGCTGCCGCCCAGCACGTAGGCCGCCTTCAGCTCGCGGCCCACTTGCTGTGGCGTGACCGACTTGTCGCGGTAGGGCAGCACGGTCGGGCGAGGGAAGATCTTGAGTCCCTTGATCTTGGACAGCTCCGTGATGATGTCCTCGGTCGTCCCGTCGCGGAAGTACTCGTCCTCCTTCACGCCGCTCAGGTTCTCGAAATAGAGCACGGCGATCGATCGTTCGGGCGGTTTGCCGGGTCCGCCGCGCGAGTCGCTCACCTCGGCGGCGCGCTTGCGGCCCGACTCCAGGTCTCGCTTGAGGCGGATGAGATCGGTCTTGATCTCGGTGGCGGTCTGATAGCGCAGGTTCCGGTCCTTCTCGAGCGCCTTGTCGAGAATCCGGCCGAGATCCGGTGGCAGCGCGGCGTTGACCTGATTGACCGGCACCGGATCCCGGTTGAGGATCGCTTCGAACACCACGGCCGACGTGTTCCCCTGAAACGGCAGCGTTCCCGTCGCCATCTGATAAAGCACCGTGCCCACCGAGAACAGATCCGTTCGCGCGTCGGTGAGCTGGCCGCGCGCCTGCTCGGGCGACATGTAGGAGATGGTCCCCATGGTCGTGCCGGGCACCGTCAGGTTGTTGCGGGCCGCATTGGTCTCCAGGAAGGAGCCGACCGGCCCCCCGGCGCCGCCGCGGCGGATTCCCTCGATCTTGGCGAGGCCGAAATCGAGGATCTTCACCTGGCCGCGCTCGTTGACGAATATGTTGGCCGGCTTGATGTCGCGATGCACGATCCCCTTCGCGTGGGCGGACTCCAGCGCGTCGGCGATCTGGGTGGCGAGCGGCAGGAGGCGATCCATGTCGAAGGGCTGCCGGCCCATCATCTGCGCCAGCGTCTGGCCCTCGAGAAGCTCCATCACGATGAAGTGCTGCCTCTCATGCTGCTCGATGGCATAGACGGTGCAGATGTTGGGATGGTTCAGCGCCGATGCGGCGCGCGCCTCACGCTGGAATCGCTCCAGGGATTGGGGATCGTGCTCGAGCTCCTGGGGGAGAAACTTCAACGCCACGCGCCGGCCGAGCCGCGTATCCTCCGCTTCGTACACGACTCCCATTCCACCGCTGCCGAGCTTGCTTAGGACTGTGTAGTGGCCGACGTTCGTTCCAGCGATGGGATCCATGATGGGCAGCATGTTAGTTGGTCGGGCCGGGCAATTCAACGAGCATCCCGACGGACGCGGGTTCCCGTGCGGCACCGAGTTCATGCTAGGCTTTGGGGCCCATGCCTCTGACACCCGGACTGCGCCTCGGACCTTACGAGATCCTCACTCCCATCGGGGCGGGAGGGATGGGAGAGGTCTACAAGGCGCGCGACACGCGGCTGGACCGTACCGTCGCCGTCAAGGTCCTTCCTTCCCACGTCGCCGGCAACCCCGACCTGCGCCAGCGCTTCGAGCGAGAAGCGCGGGCCGTCTCGAGCCTGAACCATCCCAACATCTGCACACTTCACGACATCGGCCATCAGGACGGCGTGGACTACCTGGTGATGGAGCATCTCGAAGGCGAGACGCTGGCGCAGAGGATCGGCAAGGGTCCGCTGCCCGCCGACGAGCTGCTCCGCTGCGCCATCGACGTGGCCGATGCCCTCGACAAGGCCCATCGGAGCGGGCTGATGCACCGCGACCTGAAGCCGGGCAACATCATGATCACGAAGTCGGGGACAAAGCTGCTCGATTTCGGCCTGGCGAAGAGCATCGGAGCTTCCTCGGCGCCGTCGAAGCTGACGGCGTCGCCCACGATGAC
>JAWPNA010000143.1:0-3552 GCA_045402695.1 Acidobacteriota bacterium | reverse complement strand
GCGTCGTGGCTGGTGTCGTGACGCTCGCGGCGGCGGGTGCGGTGGTCGTGTGGCATGACACCGCGTGGACCGCGCTGCGCGGGCATCCCTACTTCAGCGCGCGGCAACTCGAGATCCACGGCGTGGGCCCGCTGCTTTCCGACAACCCCTTCATCGCCAAGATGATGGCCGACACCGACACGGCCGGGTTGAAGAGGATCGGCAACGCTCATCTGTACCTTCGCGGAATGCAGTCGAGTGTGGGCATGAAGTCCGTGCCGGCAGACATGATCGTGTTCGACGAGCTCGACGAGGCCGAACCCCAGGCCAAGGCGATGGCCAGGGAGCGCCTGGGCCACTCCGTCTACCGGAGAATCATCGAGCTGAGCAACCCGAGCTTCCCGGACTTCGGCATCGACGAGGCCTTCCAAGCCTCCGACCAGCGCCACTGGACCATCAAGTGCTCCTCGTGCGGGGCGTGGGTGTGCCCCGACCGGGAATTTCCCGATCGGCTCAACGAGGAGGTCCACATCATCCTGCCGCGCCCTGACGGAACCTACTACCGCGCCTGCCCGAAGTGCTCAGCCGAGCTGAACCTCGCCGCCGGCGAGTGGGTGGCGGACTCGCCCGACCGCCCGATCCACGGCTACAGGATCTCCCAACTCATCTCCTCGCGGGTGGACCCAGGCGAGATCCTCAACGAGTACCGCACAACCCGCTACCCCGGTCACTTCTTCAACCTCAAGCTCGGCCGGGCGTGGGCGGATCTCGACCGCAGGCTCGACATGGCCTCCGTGCTCTCGTTGTGCACCGACCGGCCGATGCTGGAATCGGCTGTCGAGGGCTGCACGATGGGGGTGGACACCGGAAAGCTCCTGCACGTCGTGATCCTTCAGGCCGACCCGAAAGACGAACACAGGCAGCACCTCGTCTACCTCGCGACCTGCCGCGACTTCTCGGAGCTCGACGTTCTCATGCAGCGCTTCCAGATCGGGCGATGCGTCATCGACGGACTTCCCGAGACGCACGCCACCCGTCAGTTCGCAGAGCGCCATTGCGGTGACGTCTACCTGTGCTTCTTCAACGAGAACCAGAAGGGCAAGACCCGGTGGGACTTCCCCGACCGCAAGGTCGATGTCAACCGCACAGAAGCCTTGGACGCCTCCCGCGCGGCGGTGCGCGAGAGGCTCGTGAGCGTGCCGCGCCGCGATCCGCTGGTTGAGGCCTTCGCCCGCCACATGACCTGCGACGCGAAGAAGCTCGAGGAGGACGAGGAGACCGGGGCCACCAAGTACCGCTACATCAAGACCGGAGAGAACCACTTCTCCTTCGCCTTCACCTACGCATGGATGGCGGCCGTCAGCCGGCCCTCTTACTACTGGATCTGGGTCTGATCCCCGCCGCGAGCGGGTCGGTCAATGCGCCCGCGGACCCCCGAAAATGGGGCATGGGGGGTCCGGAAAGGGAACGATTCTGTTCCCTCGACCCCCGATCAGGGAACGATTCTGTTCCCTCGGGCCGAAAAAGGGCTCAAAAACGTTCCCGCGGAGCCTCCAAACCCCCCGAAATGGGGCATCCGGATCGGGAATTTCCAGGATCATGCCCCTGGTCGGGGAGAGGGTCAAATCGAGATAAGTGACTATCTTCACATCACTTTAGGTCGATCGGAGGTGAGCAATCGTGGGGCACGAAATGTGGGGTGGAAGGGCTGAAATCTGCCCCTGATCTGCCCCTCGCCTGTCCCGACGAGGTGGATCCTGCCGGTCACCTGCCCGTGATCGACCGCCGGAGCCGGTGAAAAACCCCGGAATCATGCCCGCTTGCTGCCCAGCGAATGGGGAGCGGATATCGCCTTTGAGTCAGAACGCGCAGTCGATTAAGCGGCCTACGATTATTGGACAGTGCGCCGCAGCAAAGAACTCAGATGTCGAACTCTGCTGAGAATGTCGTCGTACGTAAGGAACTCAAAATGACTCGGCAGCAAACCTGATGCTTGAACACGTTCGATCTCTTCGTAATTGTCGCTCGCCCTCCCAATAATCGCAATCACTCGTGGGCGATATGCCTTCAGTCCGTACCGACGTTGGAAATCCTCCCGATTGCGGCGATCCTCGAAGTAATTGCGATATCCCTCTAACTGAGCAACCGCATCCATGACGACATCTCGGAATCGTAGCCTGTTCCGAACCCTTCGCTGAAGCGCCGCGTTCGGTCTCTTGAGATCAAGGATATCGCACATCCCCGTGTCGAGGCGCTCAAGAAAAAAATCTGGAATCCGCGTCCCCTCGCTCTCAGGATAGAGAACCAACTGACAGTGCACTGAGCGATGCTGCGCACCCAGCGCGAGAAGCAATAGCTCCTGATTCCGTTCGAAGAAGGCCTGAAACGCATTCTCCTTGGCATCACGGCGAATGAGGTACTCTAGCTCATTTAGTGCGTCACCGAGATATCTATCGGACTCGTTCACACAGATTCTGCCGATAGCCGACCCTTCTGTCTGATGCGATTCTCGATGCGAGCGATAACCCCCAAAGAACGCGACTGGCCGGAGTTGCCACGACCCGGGCCCACAACTAACAACAAAAAGCTGTCGCCCTCTGGCAGGTTCAAGACTGTATTGCTCCCAGAAGACACCGCCAGCATCGGCAATATTGTCCGCATACAGCGCGCGAGCTCCTACACCAGTCACCTCGAGATCCATCATCCATGTCTTTGTCCATGCCTCATCGAAGCATGAAAAGACGAAATCAACGCAAGATAGAGTCCGGCTCTTGAGGATGCTCGTAGCTGTCGTGGTGAACGCGTCGGATGGCAGTCTCTGATCCCAGGCGTGAGGCAGAAAGGACTCATTGAGTAAATCTATGATGGGAGTTCGTCTGGATGGATCAGGTCGTAATTCAATGGAGTCATGTTGCAATGGAGCGAGCGTGACACTGGGGCGCACTTCATTGCGGCACCGATGCCAAGCATTAAGAATGGCTGGTTCACTCTGAACAAGTTCTGGAAGCAAAGTCTTTCGATTTGGACGCCGGGAGAGAAAATCAACGCAGCGATCCTCGATCGCTATCTCCTCTCGGAAAAACTCTGAGACGGCCGTGACGATCTCTGATCGACGGTCGTGCGTGCTGCCACTTGATACGCCCAATTCCGCCATCCTCCAGGGTTGTGGAAGTATAACCTAACTGATGGACCACGTAACTACTCGTTGGACGGGGGCGCTCTCGGCCTCGATCTTCAACGTCTCGCCTCGACCGGACGAGTAGAACTGCGGGGACTGGTTCTCGGTCACCGCCGTCGACGTTCAGGCCGCCTCTGACCTCTGCCAGGCCGTCCGCCTCCAGTGCAGAGTGCCGTCGGGACGACCTCCCGTCGCTGGCGCCTGAAGCTCCCGCCGTTCTCCTCATCGACGATTCCGCCGACGTCCGCGCCGTCCTCCGCCTCGCCCTGGAGTCCGAAGGCTACCAGGTGGTTGAGCCCGCCGATGGGTGGCAGTTCATTCCTCCTCCTCCCGGTCGAGCACCAAGTTCCACCGTTGGAGTGCAAGCCCTTCCGGCATATGATGAGTTGTTCTGA
>JAWPNA010000192.1:0-7797 GCA_045402695.1 Acidobacteriota bacterium | reverse complement strand
GCTTGCGCCCAAGGCTCTCGGCTCGGCCCATCGCCTCTCGGCGCGACCTGCGAGGGCGAGGGCGCGGTCTTCCAGGGGCCCGCTCCCAGAACGATCGAGGCATCTTCCTTGTGCCCGTGCTTCAGCTCACGGTCCAGCAGGTTCCTGCCCGTGGCGGGCGGGATGATCTGCACGCCGCGTTCCTCGAACTGCCTCTGCACTTCGGCGCCCGCCATCCCCTTGCGCCACGGACCCCAGTTGATTGCGACGACGCGCCCGTTCCAGATCCCGTTCAGGTGAATCGCCAGGCGGCTCACCACCTCGTTGGCGGCGGAGTAGTCGCACTGGCCGCGGCTTCCGAACGGACCGGCCACTGAGGTGAAGAAGACGGCGAACTTCAGCGACCCTGGACGCAGCTTCCGCGCGAGGATGAACGCGCTGTCCACCTTGGTGTCGAACACCCGGTCGAACGAGTCGGGCGCCTTGTCGTCCAGCAGCTTGTCCTCGATGATCCCCGCGCCGTGGATCAGGCCGTCCACCCGGCCGTAGGCGCGGTACACGTCGTCGAGGCAGGCGCCCAGGGCGCCTTCGTCGAGCACGTCAACCGGGTAGTAGCGGACGGTGGCGCCCGCCTCCTGCATCAGGGAGATGTTGCCGCGGATCTCGCGGTCTTTCATGAGACGGTTGTAGGCCGACTCGACACGCGGCAGCGTGACCGGCTCGCCCGAGCGGTTCATGGCATCCATCAGAGCCACCTTGATCTCCTGGGGAGAGGAAAGCCCCCTCGTTGCCGCGGGCTCCTCCGCGGCCGGCAGCCCAGAACGCCCCGCCAGCAGCAGTGTGGGCCGGTAGCGTCGCGCCAGCTCGCAGGCCACCTCGGCCGTGATCCCTCGGGCACCGCCCGTGATGAACACGACGGAGTCGCCGTCCAGGATCTCGGGCGCCGACTCGCTCGCGTCGAGCGGAGAGGGGATCGCGCGGAAGACCAGCCTCCGCGAGCTCCGGTAACCAACCTCGGGCTCCCGATCGTCGGTCCGCAGCTCGTCGAAGATCTGCCGGGCAAGCGCCGCGGCGTGCTGATCCGGCGACATGTCCACCGCCTTGCACCGGACCTGCAGCCACTCCAGGGACAACGTCTTCAGCAGCCCGGCGATGCCCCCACCCCCCGGAAATGGTCCCGAGGAATGGCTGCCATCAAGCCCGAAGTCTCCGCCCATGCCCGTGGCCGCGATCAAGTACCCATCGCGGTCTACGCCCGAGCGCTTGAGGTCGGCGCCTGCCGCCCTGGCGAGAAGGTAGAGGCTCTTGACCTCCTGGCGCAGCCGCTCCTTCCATCCGGACAGGTCCATTTCAGCGAGCGCGGGGCCGGAGCGCAGCGGCAGCAGGTGCAGGACGCCCGCGATCGGGCCCTGCCTGCGACGCACCGCGTCGAGGGCCGCCGCCACCGTCTCGGGGCTCCCGAGATCGGCGTGATAGATCGACCCGTCGCCCGAGAGATCGCCGGGCGGTAGGCGGAGAAGCGCGACGGTGCCGCCCTGGGCGCGGATCATCTCCGCCAGGGCGCGTGCAACCCCTCTCTCGTCATCCGTGATGACGTGCACGCCGCGCTTCGCGATCGCTGCGGAAGAGGCCGGGCCGGATGAATCAACGGCCCCGATTTTGAACCGGGGCACCTGGACGATCGCCTCCTCCTGCGTCTCCGGGTCCGGAGGTACCGGCCGCGCCGCCTCCGCCGGGCCGGCGCCAAGCACCTTGACGAACCAGTCCACGATACCTCTGAGCGTCTTGTTCGCCGCGAGCTGCTCCATCGAGTGCTGGTCCACTTGCCGTCCCGCGGGCAGGCAGGCTCGCTGCACCGCGCCCAAGATCTCGACGCGCTTGATCGAGTCGATGCCCAGGTCCGCCTCCATATCCACATCCGGATCGAGCATCTCGGGCGGGTAGCCGGTCCTCTCGCTGACGACCTGGAAAAGCTGCTGCGTGATCCGATCGCGATCGAGCGCTGCCGTGAAAGAGCCGATCGGTTCCGGCGCAACCGCGATCGGCGGAGTGGTGGGCGCTTGCGGAACCGTGAGCCCGGTCGCCAGCGTGGACGGGGACAGGGTCGCTGGTTCCGGCACGGCCGTTGCGGCGCTCCCGGCCAGCGCCGCCAGGATCACGCTCTTCTGGGTGTCGAGGAAACGCTGCATCAGATCCTGGTACTGCGTCATCACCTGGGCGATTCCGTCCGCGGCCGTTGCATGCGCCGGAGCGTGCGCAGGTGCCGCATCCGTCTTCGCGGGGGCCACGGCCGGAGCCGCAGGCGCCTGCGCGCGCGCTGGGGACGGCTGCGGCGCCGCAACGGCCGGCGCGATGGGCGGCGTGGCAGCCGGAGCTTCATGGAGAGGGCGGGCGCGGCCGCCGTTGACCAGCCATGTGGTCGGGGCAAGCGGCTTCTCCCGTGTCTCTTCCACCAAGGCGTTCAGCTTCAGCTCGCGCAGGTCACGCCCTTCGTAAAGACGATCGAGGTTGATCGGCACGGAGTGCGCCGCGAGCTGTCCCAGCGTGTGCAGGAGCTGCGTGAGCCCGGGCCTCCCCGCCGAATCCGACGCGATGGCGAGATACCTGCGATCGCCCAGCGTCTGTTGCGCGAGGCCCGTAAGCACGTTGCGCGGTCCGGCCTCGACAAAGAGGCGCGCCCCCGCCGCGTACATCGCCTCGATCTCATCGGCGAACAATACCGGGTTGACGAGGTGCTCCGTCAGCAGGGTCGCCACGGCCTTGGGGTCCTCGGGATAGGGAGAGGCCGTCGTGTTCGAGAAGACGGTCCGCCGCGGAGGGGCAAACGGGATCTCCGACAGCACCGTGGCCAGCTTGTCCCTGGCCGCGGCCACGAGCGGTGAATGGAACGCGCACGCCACGGGGAGGGTGCGCGCGGAGATGCCCTCCGCCTTGAGCGCGGCGATCGCGCCCTCCACGCCGCCGCGCGTGCCTGAGATGACGGTCTGGCGGGGAGAATTCAGGTTGGCGATCCAGACGTCCGGCATCGAGCCGACCAGATCCGTCACGCGCTGCCTGCCCTCCGATACCGCCGCCATCGTCCCCAGGTCCTCGCGCGCGGCCTCGAGAATGCACCGCCCTCTCGCCTCGGACAGAAGGGCGAGCGCCTCCTCGCCGAACACGCCCGCCACGCACAGCGCGACATACTCTCCGTAGCTGTGGCCCGCCACGAGCTCGGGCTCCACTCCCATCCGTGAAAGGAGCTTGAACATCGCCATGTCCGCCGCACCGAGGGCCGGCTGTGCGACGTTCGTCTGCGTGAGGGCCGCCTGACGCTCCTCCCGCTCCTGCGGAGTGAAGGCCGGCGGGGGGAAGACATAGCCGCTGAGAGGTTTCGGGAAGCGACCGGCCAGGACCCGGTCCACGCGCTCGAACTCGGCGCGCGCCTCCGGGAAGTGAATCGCCAGATCGCGAAGCATGTCGGGGTACTGCGATCCTTGGCCGGGGAACAGAAAGGCCACCTTGCCTTCCCTGCCCAGGGGCTCGGCGCTGAAGTAGATCCCGGCCGGGTCATCCACCGTCGCGCGCCCGGAGCCCAGATGATTGCGCGCCGCGGCCAGCTTCTTTCTCAAGTCCTCGCCGGGAGCCAAGACCACGGCCATCGTGAGCGCATCCGGTGAAGCCGCTTTGGCCCGGAGCCACAGCGAGAAGGAGAGATCCGCCGGGTCAGGCCGCGCCCCGCGCGCCAGAGAGGAATCCAGCTCCGCGACCCGCGCCGCAAGGTCCTCGCGCGATGCCGCGCGCCACACCATCAGTTCCGGTCGATCCCGCCGCGCGACGGCGGGACGTCCCGGAGCCGGCATTTCGTCCGCGTATTCCTCCACCACCACGTGGAAGTTCGTCCCGCCAAAACCGAAGGCGGAGACCCCAGCGCGGCGCGGATGCCCGTCCGACGGGAGGATCCAGGGTCGCAGCTCCGAGTTCACGTAGAAGGGGCTCTCGGTGAACCTGGCCTTCGGGTTGGGCCTCTCGACGTTGAGAGTCGGCGGCAGCACCTTGTGGTAGAGCGACAGCGCCACCTTGGTGAGGCTGGCCACCCCGGCGGTGCACTTGGTGTGCCCGATCATCGACTTCACCGATCCGATGGCGACCCCCTGGCGCGGCGCGGCCGCCGCGTCGAAGACGCTCTTGAGCGCATCGGCCTCCGCCTGGTCTCCGGCCGCCGTTCCGGTGCCGTGCGCTTCGATCAGCCCCACCGTGGCCGGCGAGATCCCCGCCTTCGCGTAAGCGCGCTCCAGCGCGCGGATCTGTCCCTCGCGCCTCGGGGCCGTGAGCCCCTTGTCCCGGCCGTCGCTGGAGCTGGCCACCGACTTGATCACGGCGTAGATGCGATCACCGTCGCGCTCGGCATCGGCGAGACGCTTGAGAACCAGCACCGCAAGCCCCTCGCTGATCACGATTCCGTCGGCGCTCTCGTCGAACGTGCTGCAGCGGCCGCGGGGCGAAAGGGCCTTCGTCTTGCTGAAGCAGAGGTACCCGAACGGGTTCTGCACCGTGTCGGCGCCTCCGACGATCACCATGTCGCTTGTTCCGGTCTCCAGCTCCTTGACCGCGAGGTACACCGCCGCAAGCGAGGAGGCGCAGGCGGCGTCCACCGTGAAGTTGCTCCCCCCGAGATCAAAGCGGTTGGCGACGCGGCCCGCGGCCACGTTCAGGAGGATCCCGGCGAAGGAGTCCTCGGTCCATTCCGGAAGGCGCGCGAGGATCTCCTCGGGCACATCCCCCACGTACATCGGGAGCCCCGCGCGCAGGCCGTACTGGTTGCCCAGGTCGGCCACACCTCCCCCGGCGCCGAGCACGACCGACGTGCGCGCGCGCGGGAACGGCCGATCGAGGTACCCGGAGTCCTTCAGTGCGGCGCGCACCACCTCGAGCGTGAGGCGCTGCAGCGGCTCGATGGAGGGAAGCGTGTTGGGGGGCATGCCGTAACGCATCGGGTCGAACGCGACGTTGTCGATGAAGCCGCCCCATTTCGAGTAGATCTTGTCCCGCGCGTTGCGGTCGGCGTCGAAGTACAGCCGCCAGTCCCACCGGTCCGGTGGCACCTCCGTGATGGCATCCACCTTGTTGAGGATGTTCGACCAGTAGGCCCCGAGATCCGGCGCCTTCGGCAGGATGCATCCCAGCCCGATGATGGCGACGTCGCTGGGCCGCTGCTCGATGACTTCAACTCCAGCGGCCGGCGCCTCGGGCACATGCGCGAGCCGCTCCGAGCCGTTGATGGAGACGTCGCGGTGCAGCTCCTCGATCGAGCAGACCGTCTCCCTCAGCGCCGCGACCTGGCCGATCATGTACATCCCCTGCGCGCGCTGCTCGTGGTCGCCTAGCTGCTCGTACTTGGGCGTCTGAGGGTCCTGCCCGTAGCCCGGGTGGCGGCTGATCCCCTTGGAGGCGATCCTCAGCCTTCCGAGGTTGAGCTCCTCCAGCGCCTCGCGGATCTCCTCCGCAGAGCGGCCCTCGGCGACCAGCCTCTGCTTCTCCTTCTGGAAGATCTCGGCGAAGACGGTCTCGGAGCATCGGGTGGAATGGCCCGGGCCCGTCTCCAGCAGGACCGTCCGTTCGCACGTGAGGGCTTCCTGCTGGAACCCCTCGACGATCGCTCCGCTTGCCACGGCCTCCCTCGTGAACAGGTAGGCCGTTCCCATCAGGACGCCGATCTTGATGCCGCGCTCGGCCAGCGGCGCCGCCATCGTCGCCACCATCGAGGCCGACAGCGCGTCGTGGACTCCCGCCGCGAACAGGACGTGACAGCTCTCCGCATCCGCGGCAGGCAGAGCCTCCAGGAGGATGTCGATCATCGTGTTCCAGAGCACGAAGCTGGAGCGGGGGCCGACGTGGCCTCCGCACTCGCGTCCCTCGAAGACGAAGCGTCTCGATCCATTCTCGAGGAACAGCTTGAGCAGGCCAGGCGAAGGCACGTGCAGGTAGGTCGGGATGCCGTCCTGCTCCAGGCTTCGCGCCTGGTCGGGCCGCCCCCCGGCAATGAGCGCATACGACGGCTTGTGCTTGCGGATCACCGCAAGCTGTTCCTGCCGCAGCTCCAGCGGCACGAACCCGAGGATCCCCACGCCCCAGGGACGGTCTCCCAGAAGCGCGCGGGTGTCCTCCATCAGCGTCTCCACCTCGCGCGCCCTCAGCAGCGCGAGGGCCAGAAAGGGCAGCCCGCCACCTTTCGCCACTTCCGAGGCGAAGGAGGCCGTGTCGCTGACGCGCGTCATGGGACCTTGCACGATCGGATACGGCGTGCCGTGCGACCGCGCCATCGCCGACTGGTGATCGAGCGGCCGGATCGTTCGGGCCGCGCGCACGTGTTCCTCGATCCCCTGGCGCATTCCCTGCACCACGCCGCCGACGGTCTGGAATCTTCCGGCCAGAGCCGCCGCGAAGGCCGCGTCCTGCCCTATCAGCCAGAGGCTCCGTTCGGGTCCTTCCCAGCCGGCGCGCTTGCGCACTGCGTCCCGCCACGCAGCCAGCACGTCCGAGGACGGGCGCGTGTCGAGAGAGAGCGCCTTCAGGTCGGCTCTCAGATCCTCCACAGGCCGCAGGCCGGGCTGGATGTAGATCCGGTACGGCTCGCCGATCTCTCCTCCCACGCACGCCGTCTCGCTCCCATCCATCCGGCCGATGGCCTGGCGCGCCTGCGCTGAAAGCGGCGATTCCCGCGTGAGGGCGAGCTGCGCGCTGAGCACCACCCCCGCAGCGCCCGCCGCGTAGCAAGCCGCCGCCGAGTGCAGCCCGATGCCTCCTTCGGCCCACACCGGGAGACGCGATCTCGACAGGATCCGCTGCAGGAGGATGAAGGTCGTCTCCTCGCCCACGCGGCCGGCCGCCTCGTTGCCCTTCGCGATGAGGCCTCCGGCATCGATCGTCTCTCCGAGGATCGCCTCCTCGAGAGAGGTCACCTCCAGCAGCACGGTGAGGCCGCGCGCGCGGAGAAGGTCGGCGCATTCATGAGTGGCTTCGGGCCCCGCGGCGTTGAGGATGACCGTCCTCACCTTGGCGGGGAGCGCCTGAGTCACGCGCGCCAGGAAGTCGGGGCGGCGGGCATCGAGCTTCAGCCCGCAACCCCCCCGGCCGAACCGATCCAGCAGCGCGATGGCCCCCGCCGCGTTCTCGGGGCCGCCGCAAAACGTGAGGTCGAGCACTCCCATTCCTCCGGCCCTGCCGGCGGCAATCGCAATCGAAGGATCGGGCAGACCTAGAGGGGACAAGCAGATGATCTGAAAACGGTGCACCAGGATTCCTCCCCTTGGAGTCAGACTCGCTGCGCTATGGAATCCAATACCACACCTCGACCTGGAACCACCGGACGACGGGCCTGGAGAAGACGTCCCATACCGGCCTGTATCCGGTGGCGATCTTCGCGTATCCGGTCATCTCCGACTTGAGCAGACCATCCGTGTTGGGGATCTCCGTGATGATGCGCACCACCTTCCAGGTCGTCTGTGCGGTGGCCACCGGCGCGATGCTCGCGACCTTGCCGTGAAACGTGGTCTCGGGATAGGTCCACGTCACGACTCTTGCGTCCGATCCGATCTTGATGCCGGGCAGGTCCTCCTCCGGGACATCCACTTCGGCCTGGATCGTGCGTGAGTCCTCCACCTCCATGAGGAGGTCCTTCTGGCCCGGCTTGAGGTACTGCCCGATCAGCTCCTCGGGCCGCGGTGTGACGACGCGCCCCGGGATCGGGCTGTACACCACCGTCCGCTCGACGTCAACCTCGTAGTTGTCCACGAGCGCCTGCAAGCTGCGCAACTGCGCCTGCAGCGCGTCGATCTG
>JAWPNA010000002.1:0-3724 GCA_045402695.1 Acidobacteriota bacterium | reverse complement strand
GACGGATCGGAAGATGTCCTTGTTACGCTCATCGTTGGCCTTGATCTTGACGCCGTACTTCCGGCCGAGGCCCTCCACGAAGAGAGGGGCCTCGCTGTCAATGTCATCAGCCCGTACGTCCTCGAGCATCAGAGACTCGATGATGAGCTGTTTCAGCTTGTGCTTGAGATCCTCCATGATCCAATCACGCTCCGGGCGATCGCGAGGCCAGTGTCGCCGCCGTCGCGCCCGCTGGGCCCTCCGCCGTCGTGGAGAGGCGCGCCAACCACGCCTCGAGTTTTTCCTGATACAGCGCCTGAAAATGCGCCGCCGCTACTTGCGCGTCGGACCCGAAGGTCCCTGTGGGCGCCGTTGAAAGCTGGGTGATGCGGTAGGTGGCAGTCCTCTTGGGCAACGCATACCAGGACTGCCCCCTCAACAAAGTGGGAGGATCGCAGGTGATCAGAAGAGGCACGACGGGAGCGCCGGTGCGCAGGGAGATCTCGAAGACGCCGGGCTTGAACCGTCCCAGGCCGAAGGCCGGAGACCGTGTGCCCTCCGGAAATATCAGGAGCGATTCGCCCATCGCGATCCTGTCCAGGGCCTGCTGCATCACGGCCGCGCCTTCCATCAGGCCGGGGCCGCCGCCCTCGATGTGTCCGCTGTAACGGAGCAGCCGCCCGACCAGGGGGCTGGAGAACAGTCCGGTCTTCGCGACACAGCAGATCCGCGGATAGACAGCCATCACCGCGGTCACGTCCACCAGTGTGGGGTGGTTGGCGATCATCACGAACGGGCCGTCCGGGAGATCGAACACCACCTTCCGCGGCTCGTAATCCATCAGACGGACGGCCCGCATCGAAGCGAGGAACAGACGAAACCCCCTCCCGACGATGTCCTGGCAGCGATGGATGCCGTCCATCACCGGGCGGTGGCTAAGCGGCAGGCGGGCCAGGGGCAGAACGAGCCAGGAAAGCGCGAACGAGCATAGCCAGAAGAAGAAAAAGCAGGCGCCCGAGGCCGTGGCCAGGGCGAATGCCCTCATCATTTGTATCATCTTTGCACGATGATGATGGCGGCCGCGGTATACCTCTCGCGGCTCAGATGAAGCGGGACTTCTCGACCAGATTCCGAGTCCTACCGCCCTGAGGGAGGCCTCCTTGGCGGTGGATAAACCGCGCGGTGCTCCACGGTGCGAATCGCGGTTCCGAGTCACTCGGCGTGGATGCTGCCTTCGCAAAGCCCTCATTGCATCACTATGGTGGCGGCCACGTGCTCCGGACCTCAACGACATCCACTGCGATCCCGCCGATGCGCCTTCAGGCCCCTGACGTGTGACAGGCAGACTGACCGCGATCCTCTTGAAACTTCAGAACCTTGCTGAAAGGAGAGTACAGGAGCCCCCATCTATCGGTCAAGGTATGGTCATGGAGAAACATTCCGGACGCCTCCTCGCGAGACGGCTGGGCGGATCGATCGGCTCCGCCCGCGCAGCCTTCGGGTCTCATGCACGTCCCTGGGAGACGTCGGAGTCCGCACAGTCAGAACCGGATGAAGCGAATGGCTCCTCCATCACCCGCAGCAGGGGGACGCGCGGCGCCACCCGGACGTGCCGATTCAGCCTCACCTGAGTGTAGAAGCACGCAAGACGCAGGCGCGTCAAAGGAGGCGGGTCCGCCATGCCGGCGAGCAGGCTGATGACCGATTCTCTGACCCCGAAGCGCCCGCGCGGGTTGAGGAACAGGTCCATGAAGCCAGGCTGGTAGAAGCGGCCGACTATCTTCTTGTAGGCGCGAACGTGCCGGCGGACCTTCCGCTCGTACCCGGCGAAGACGGCGGCGGAAAGATCGGCGCGGCGCGTGCCGTCACCCAGCGCGCGGTGCAGCATGTCGGCCGCCATCTCGGCCGACGACATGGCAAGCCAGACTCCAGTGGAGAAAATCGGATCGATGAAGGCCGCAGAGTCGCCCATCATGAGGTAGCCATCGCCCGCGATCCCGCCACAGTCGTAGCTGTAGTCGCTCGCCGACCAGACGGGCGAGAGGCGCTTGGAGCCCTGCATCCGGCGCCGTGCCTCGGGGCAGCGTCTCAGAGACTCCTCGAGAAGCTGATCGGGCGGGAGGCGACCGCCCTTGAGCCAGGCGGCATCGGTGACGAGACCGACACTGGTGACTGTCCCGGGCAGCGGGATCATCCAGAACCAGCCGTCCGTCAGCACGATCAGGATGATGTCTCCAGCCTCGCGCCCCTCGGCACGGCGCACGTTTTCGTAGTGGGCGAACACGGAGGCCTTGCGCAGACTGGGCGACATCACGCGCAGCCTGCGGCGCGAGGCGAGAAACGCGTCCCTGCCGCTCGCGTCCAGGAGGAAGCGCGCGCTGTGGCGGCTGACCGCGCCTCCCGCGGCGCGCACCGTCACTTCGCAGCCGTCCCGATGCGAGCACGCCGCCTCCACGACGGCGGTTCCTTGCATCACCACGGCGCCGCGCGTTTCAGCGTTCTGCAACAGCATCTCGTCGAAGCGGGAGCGCAGGACGTGATAGGCCATCGGGTACCCGGGCGCGATGCCGTCGGCGAACTCGATGTAGCGGTTGACCGCGCCGTCGCTCGACACAATGCGCGCGCCCCATTTCTGAATGAAGGCGGCGTCGAGACGGCCGTCCAGCCCGAGTCTGCGGAAGAGATCCATGTTGAACGGAAGCAACGACTCGCCGATGTGGAAGCGGGGGAAGACCTCCTTCTCGAACAGCAACACCCTGCGGCCCGCGCCGGCCAACAGCGAGGCGGCCGTTGAGCCGGCGGGTCCGCCGCCGATGATGATCACGTCAGCGTCATGCATGGTCCATCACCCGGGAGGCGCCGCATTGCCTTGAGCAGAGCCGCGTCGGCATTCTCGGCGGCCGGGCGCCCGAACCGCGGGAGGTCGAGCGCCAGGAGGCTGAACCTCGATCCCCGATTCAGCAGGACGAAGACCGACGGAATCGGAGCGCCCGTGACCATCGCGAGCTGCGCGAATGGCCGCCGAATCGTATCAAGCATCCGAAGCCGTGGCAAGCGGCGGCGATCTCGAGAAAAGCGGGCGCCGGCGGGGCGGGCATTGATGTGTGTTATCCTCGCCTTGATGGCTGAGACGCGTCGCGCCAGCGATGTCGTGAGCGTGGCAAGAGCGGTGGGTTCGATGCGCTCTTCGCGCTGCCCATATCGGCACCGTTTCACTGACTGATGACGTTCACCAACAGGCGGCTCTCGAGCCTCGGAAAGATCCGCCCCGCCGCGGTGAGGCCGCGCCGCGCGGGAGAGATCCTCTCATCACGATCTGCATTCTGGAGGCGCAATGATCCTGTCATCGCTCGGAAAGTACAAGGACGTCGGCCTTCTCGTGCTGCGCGCGGGGATGGGGGCCATGTTCGTGCTGCACGGGTGGCCGAAGATCATAGGCGGGTCCGCTATGTGGCACGGCCTGGGCGGGGCCATGGCGCATCTCGGCATCACGTTCCTTCCGGCGGTGTGGGGGTTCCTGGCGGCGCTCTCGGAGTGCGGCGGCGGCATCTGCCTGATCCTGGGATTCGCCCTGCGCCCCGCCGCATTCTTCATGGCGTGCACAATGGCCGTCGCAGCCACCTCTCTCATCATGGGGGGCGACGGCCTCCTGGAGGCATCGCACGCCATCGAGGCGGGCGTGGTCTTCCTGAGCCTCGTCATCCTGGGAGCGGGCAAGTACAGCGTGGATGGGAAGTGAGAACCC
>JAWPNA010000097.1:0-31124 GCA_045402695.1 Acidobacteriota bacterium | reverse complement strand
CGGCTGTCAGCTGAACGGCGCAACACTCTGTGTGACCGGAACGGGATCGGGCGCCCGCATCGTTCCGCTGCGAGTGCATACCTCCGTGGTCGTGTTCGATACTAAGCGACTCGCGCAGGCGATCACCGATGCCGCCACCGGCAAGCTCGGTGTTCGCGTTGATGTGATCTCGATCGCGATGGGTGGCCCGCCGAGCTTTGCTCTCTGGAAGGCGGTGCGCCGCGCCGAGCAGCAAGGCTTGCTCGTTATCGCTGCCGCTGGCAACTATGTACAGACGGTCGTCTGGCCAGCGCGCTTCGATGCGGCAATTGCGGTATCGGCCGTGAACCCCCATTGCACTCCGTGGCCGCACGCCTCGCATGGGAGGGCCGTCGCGATCAGCGCTCCCGGCGAAGGTGTCTGGCGAGCAACGTTCGACGACCAGGATCGCTACGCCATCGGCATGGGAGCCGGCACTACGTTTGCGACGGGCGCGACGGCGGGAGTTGCGGCGCTGTGGCTCGCGCAGTTCGACGCCGATCCCCAGCTCGCACGCTTGCGCAGCTCCGGTCAGTTGACGCGTGCCTTTCGGGAAGCACTCTCGGCCACGTCATGGCGGCCGGAGAATTCCGCGGACAAACGTCCGCCCGGCGTTACATGCGACGGCGCGCCACCATGGCGGCAGTCCGAGTACGGCGCGGGAATCGTGGACGCGCGCGCGCTGCTTGAGCGCCCGCTGCCGCAGGCGGCAACCCGAGCGATCGACAGCGCCGGGGCCGCGCCTCGCATTCCGCTATGGACATCGTTATACACCGACGACCGCAGTTCCATGGGAATCGAAAGCGATTATGGCGGCCTGTTCGCTCCAATGCCGATCGAGCAGTCGGCGGCGTTCGAGACCGAGGTACTCTACCACTACACCATGAGTGCGGATTTGCGCACCGCCATCGATCGGCTGATTGCGGGAAGCGCAACGCAGGCTGATCGCACGGCGGTGCGTCACGCACTGCTTGGCCAGGATCTGTCTCTACGTCTGAGGGCAGTGCTACAGCGCTTGTGAGGACGATTATGATCACCGACCACCCTCGCTCGCCGCCCCGATGCATGTCGTGGCTCTGCGGTGCCCTGTCGCTGCTTTGGCCGCTCGCTGCCGCCGCCCAGGAGCTGCCGAAGAAATACGCTCTGCTGATCGGCATCGATGCCTACCAGTATCAGTCGAGTATCGACATCAGCGGCGCCGGCATTCCGGCACTCAAGTTCGCAAGGCGTGATGCCGAACATCTCGGCAAGCGGCTGGCCAGTCAAGGCTACATCACGACGATCCTCGAAAACGAGCGTGCCACGCGTCGTTCCATCGTGGCGGAGCTCCTGAGGTTTTCCGAGCTCGCGCGCGAGGAGGACACATTCCTGCTCTACTACGCCGGGCATGGTGTGAAACGCCAGAAGACACATGAAGTGTACTGGCTCAACTACGATGGCGATCCGACGCGCCCGGATATCGATGGTCTACGCGTTAGGACCCTGATCGATCTCGTCAAGGAGATCCCTGCAAAACGAAAACTCGTGATGCTGGATCACTGCTACGCGGGCGAGATCGAACAATCCCAGCGCACGCAGAATACGCCGCTCGCACCGGAAGCGCGAGCAGGCGCACCACCGGCACCCCGTCTTGTCCTTGCGCGTGATGCGATGCCAGCGGAACTGAAAACTGCGATCGCGAACGAGCCCGAGGGGATGGTTGTGTTCGCCGCATCGCGCGGTCTAGCATTCGAACTGTCATCGAATCAGCACGGCGTCTTCACCGCCGCGCTGCTGACGGCAATCACGACCCACAACGCGGACCTGGCGGACGGGCAGTCCGCACAGAGGGATGGAGCCCTCTCGATCAGCGAAATCACGAAATACCTGGGCGAAGAAGTGCGTAAACTGTCGATGCTCAACAGTTTTGATCAAAAGCCGGTCATCACGCTCCCGAACAACAATGTCGTCGAGCTGCTCGACTGGAAACCGCTGATGCGCAATCTCGACCCCGAAGAGATTCCAAAGGCCGCTGAAAGGTATCGGGCCCAGCTCGGGCGGTGGGCCAGTCAGGGGCGCATCCCAACCCAGGTCCAATCCGACTGTGAGGCCGTGCTCGCTCGGTGGCAGCAATCCCCGATGGCCTTGTCCCCGACCGACGAGATCATCGTGTTCCTGCTGCGCCAGTACATCGATACGCCGCCTGTGGCCGAAGAAGCGCTGATCGCTGCCGGGCTGAGCGAGCGCGTGCAATACGAGCTGGGAGGGCAGTGATGAGCGCGCCGGCTCCGGTCGCAAGCGTGATTCGCGTCATCTGTGCGGCCCTGCTGCTTCCTACCGCTTGGCAGACGGCGGCGATCGCGTCCGTTCCGTGGAGCCAGGAGGCGGGCTCGACTCGAGCGCTGCTCGTCGCTGCTGACAGCTCGACGGCCACCGAGCTCAATCGCGTGGCGGAGGTTCTGCAGCATGCGTATGGAGTAGCGCCGGATGGCATCGTGCGCATCTCGGGCGAGGCGGCGCGGACGGACGACATCGAACGCAGATTGGCCGACCATGCGATGCGGGCAAGACCCAGGGACACAGTGATCATCGTGCTCGCACTTGCGCTACATGACAAAGGGCGGGATCGCATCTTGATGACCAGCGACTTCGACCCGGCACGGCCGTGGTCCGGTCTGTCGCTCGATCTGTTGCGGAAGATATCGGCAGCAAGTTCCGCGGAGAGCCTTTGGCTGTTCGTGCCCGGCTGCGCGCCACCCAGCAAAGCGAGCGCCGGCCGTCAAGCCATACCCTCAGGACCGAATGCCCGTAGCGCCTACGGCGGGCGGGCGTTGATCACGTTCTGCGAGTCGGAGGGAGCATCGCCGGGCCGACGATTCGTGCAACTGCTGGCGCAGACACTACGCGAGAGTGCGCTATCCGCCACCAAACGCGGGAGCGTCGAGCAATCCGGTGTCGCCGGAATCGTGACGGCGGACGAGCTCCTCGATCGGCTGGTTCGCATCGGCGAGGACATCAGGTTTCGAGCCGACAGCTCGTTGGGCGGCGGCGCCATCCTACGTGTCCGCGTTTCCGCGGCCGAAGCGAACGCGAGCGAGCTACGCACCTCGTTATATACGGCTGCGGACGACGAGGCCGCCATCGGCGTGCTCGACCGTGCCGTCAAATCCGGCAGATCCGCAAGTGACCCGTCCGACGCGACGGCTATTGCCGGCGTGCTGGCCAACTACGCGCTGGACGCTACCGTCGATACAACCAGGCGTGCCCGCGCGATTCAGGCACTCGGTGCGCTGCCCGCAGGGGCGGCACGTCCCGCGCTCGAGCGGATCTTCGCGACCGCGGTCGACGGTCAACTGCGCGCGGGAGCCTTGCGCGAATGGGTTAGAGCCGCGGACAGGGGCGACCTCCGGCTGGTGAAACAAGCCCTCGGCGAATCGGACCCGCTCGTGCAGATCGCTGCGATTCAAGCGGTAGCCGCGAGTGACGACAGGGACTCCGCGGACGCCGTGCTCAATGCTCTGAAGACGGCGGGCGATGTGCGGGTACGCGTGGCAGCGGCGCGCGCACTCACAAGCATCGCGGACAACGCGTTTGCTGAGGAAATGCTGACTCTGGCGCTGAGCGACACATCGGAACTGGTGCGCGCCGAGGTAGCAAGCGCTCTCGGCCGATTGATGCTGTCGGCGCAAGCCGCCGCGCCACTGATGACACTTGCCATCGGAGATCCGTCCGCGCTCGTTCGCGAGAATGCCTGCTACGCCGTGGCGGCGACCTGGCCGCGGCTGGCTCCGGCCGACCTTGAACTGATCGAGCGGCAACTCATGGACATCGCCTCGGGCCCCGATGTCAATGCCGTTCGCATCGCCGCGTTGTACTCATTGGCGCGTAGCGGCTTTGTGAGCCGCGACAATCGTATCGTTTCGATCGCACGGAGCCGGAAGACGACAATCGAGGTTCGCAAGGCCGCTATCGAGGCCATAGGGCAGTTGCAAATGGCCTCGGCAGTCAAACCGCTGGCTCAAATCGCTCGTGATAGCGAAGAGACGACGGAGCTGCGCGTGGCGGCGACCGCTGCGCTCGGGCGCATGCCAACCACAGAGGCAGGCGATGCGCTCTGGAATCTGAGCCTCGGCGACCCGGTCGACGTCGCGGCCGTCGCCCGCCGCACAATCGAACAAGGCTGCGCATTCTCACCCGCCACCGCGGCCACCGCCACGGCGACCGATTCAGAGCAAGTACCAACGCAACTGCGAGTCGCGGCCGTCAGGGCACTGGCCAGCTCCAAGGATCCGCGCGCCATCGACCCTCTGATCAACGCGTTGGTATCTAGCGCGCTTGAAGTCCGCGAGTCGGCGATCGCAGGGCTCGCGCGCTTCAAAGACGTCGCAGCGGTGTCCCGCATCGCGAATGTACTAGCGGTTCGCTCGGAGACTGGCGGACTGATGCGGGAAGGGTCCACCCTTGCGCTCGCAGCCATGGACACCGATCAGGCACGAGAGATCCTCGAGCGCCACGCCGATGATCCCGACACCGACGTCCGTCGCGGCGTGGCCGCCGGACTGGGCACTGCACGGCCGACGGCCAGCGGCTACGCGGCTCTCGAGAGGCTCTCGCGCGACGAAAACGAACGGGTGAGAACCGCAGCTGCCGTCTCACTGGGGCGCGTGGAGAATTTTCGGGCGAGCGGGCGGCTCGAAGAGTTGGCCAAAGACAAAGACCCGGATGTTCGAGCCGCTGCCGTCGAGGCGCTCCGGACAGTGCGCTCGAGGGAGCTTGGGACTGCTGTGGAGCCTCCGCGCTGACCGGCCACCCCTCGCGCTGAGCACATTCCCCAGAAGAGTGTACGAGATCCCATCACACCCCGGCCCCTGCGCTCTCCGGCGCACCCGTCCGCGTACTGCGTTGTCATTCCAAGATTTCAGCCAGGCAGCGGAACGTGGGCCCGTGGTTCGATGCGGGGCTGCTGCTGCGGGATCTTGCGGATTACCGCCGGGTCGAGGATGGAGGAGGTGACCCACATAGTCCCACCGCAGGCGCAACGCAGCGGGTCCACCTCGAAGACCCTGGCGATCAACCTCGCCTGCCACCGGCGCCGCTCGCACTCGGGCCACGGTGGGCAGGTCGCCTCGCTGCGAGGCGAGTCCAGCTTCTTGCCGACCTTCGGCATCCGCCGCGCCCGCGCCCCACGCATGCGGTTGGCATGGACCGACTACAGCCGTGTCAGGTGCAGTGCAAGTGGTGCCACCCATGCGCCAGTGCGGTACATGCCGTCGCAGGTCGATGCGGGCCTGGCAGCCCCCTCACAGGCAGCAACTTGAACCCGCTCGAGCACTTGCGTCGTGGAGCTTCGCCTGTCTGCGGATGGGCGCCGACCGCGAACAAGTGTCCCATGACGGTAAGGAAGAGGCCAATGGAGGCGGCGGGAGCCGAAACCGTGGCGTCGCGACCTGTTGTCTTCTCGACGGCGCGTGACTCGGAGAGCGCTTATCAGCGAGCACAGAGGGTTGTTGATAGCTGAGGTCGCCGAGCATACAACCGGACCGTCAGGAGGGCAAAAGAGAATGCATGTAAACTATTGATCACAGATTATTTGGCGGGAGCGACGGGACTTGAACCCGTGCGCTCCCGTCCCTTACCAGCGCGACAAGGCCTGGCTGGCCGCCCGCGATCCTGAACTCACTCAGCGCATCAGCGAGCCCGGGGCCCAGTCTCGCGTGGCGGCGCACCTCCATCACGACGGCGACGGTGGCGTCGCGCGGCGTGGCCGCGATCAGCCGGCGAAGCTCGCCGCCGCTCGCGACCCACCGCACGTGCCGTCCCGAGTAGTAAACGAGGCTCGGGCGGTGGAGCTTGTACCCGATCACCACCAGATCCGGACGCGCCGCCAGCTCCGCGGTGACGCAGAGTTGCCTGAGGCTGCGCGCGGTGGACAGCGGACCGGAGGCGAGCACCACGCAGACGACGAGCGCGAGGGCCGTCGCCGCCGCGATCCCGGCCACGACCGCGGGCCGCAGCCGGCGCGCGACGATCAGGGCGAGCGGTACGGCGGCCGGCAGGATGTAGGCGTCGTTCTTGCCGGCCGGCAGGCTGAAGAAGACCAAAACGACGGTGAACCAGCCGATCAGGAATCCCGCGGCGTCGTCTCCCGCGCGGAATTCCTTCCAGGATCGGTACAGAAGCCAGGGGGCCGCGAGCGACCAGGGAAGCAGCGTCACCCAGCCGGCCAGAAGGAAGTAGTAGATGGGCCTGGGGTGGTCGAGTCCCCATACGGCCCTGTCGTAGGTCTCCCTCACGAGAAGATCGATCACGCCATGAACGCCTATCCGTGAGACGAGGCAGGAAAGCCACGGCGTCGTGACGAGCGCGATTCCCGCCGCGGCCGTCGTGGCTCCGCGCCACGAGACCATCCGTGGGACCCGGACCAGAACGGCCGTGGCACCGATCACCGAGGCGGGCAGCAGCACTCCCACGGGACCCTTCGCGAGAACGGCCAGACCGCAAGATAGGGCCGCGGCCCATGCAAGGACCCGCCGCGCCCGGGGAGATCGGGCGCGCGCCGCTTCGTGCCAGGCCAGCAGCGCCGCGGTGATCCAGAAGGTCAACGTCATGTCAATGATGGCCAGGCGCGCGCACGAGAAGAACAACAGGCAGCCGGCCAGCGCTGCCACCGCGGGGCCGGCGGCGGAGGGCCGAATCCGCGATCGCGCCCACCTAGCGGCCAGCGCCAGCGTCGCCAGGGCGGCCGCCAACGAGGGAAGCCTGGCCGCTGACTCCGTGACGCCCAGCGCGCCAAACGAAGCCGCCTGCAACCAGTGGATCAGCGGCGGCTTGTTGAGACGCGGCTCGCCGTTGAAGCGGGGGATGATCAGATCGCCGCCCTCGATCATCTCCCGCGAGGCCGCCGCGTAGCGCGCCTCGTCGGGATCGAGCAGCGCTATCCCGCCCAGATCAAACGAGAGAAGCGCGGCGACGGCGATGAGCCAGAGCCACACCCGAGACGTAGGGGCCATGCCGGCCACTTTACCCCCGGCGCCGCCCGCGCGACCAGCCATCCGGATCGCGCTATCCTGTGCGGGTATGAAAGCCTGCCAGCTCAGGGCGCCACGGCCGATCGAGGACCGGCCGCTCGTCCTGGAGGATGTCCCCGTCCCCTCGCCTCGTGATGACGAGGCGCTGATCAAAGTGCGCGCGTGCGGCATCTGCCGCACCGACCTGCACGTCGTGGAAGGAGAGCTGCCCGCGCGGCGCTCGCCCATCATCCCGGGACATCAGGTGGTGGGCGACGTCGCGGCGCTCGGCCTGCAGGTGCAGGATCTCGAGGTGGGGGACCGGGTCGGCGTGTCGTGGCTGCACCGCACGTGCGGCGCTTGTCGCTTCTGCCTATCGGGCCGGGAGAATCTCTGCGACCACCCCGAGTTCACCGGCTGGACGGCCAACGGCGGGTTCGCCGAGTATGTCGCCGCGCCGGCGGGGTTCGTCTACCGGCTGCCGGCACCGTTTGGTGACCTCGAAGCGGCGCCGCTGCTGTGCGCCGGCATCATCGGCTACCGGGCGCTGCGCCTCACCGGCATCACGTCGTGGCCGGGGGCGCGCCTCGGGATCTACGGCTTCGGCGCGGCAGGGCACGTGGCGATCCAGGTGGCGCGCGCGCGAGGCGCTCAGGTGTACGTCTGCACGCGGGACCGGGAGCGTCACCAGGCGCTCGCCTCAGATCTGGGGGCCGTCTGGGTGGGAGACGCGATGGAGCGACCGCCGGCGCGGCTCGACGCGGTGATCATCTTCGCGCCGGCGGGAGAGCTGGTGCCGGCTGCGCTCGAAGCGCTCGAGAAGGGAGGCACGCTCGCGCTCGGCGGCATCCACATGAGCCCCATCCCCGCCCTCGAGTACGCCTTGCTGTACGGCGAGCGAATGGTGCGCACCGTGGCCAACAACACGCGCGAGGATGGGCGCGAGTTCCTGATCGAAGCGGCGCGCATCCCGGTGCGCACGCACGTCAGGACCTTTCCGCTCGCCGAGGTCAACGAGGCTTTGATCGCCCTGAAGCACGACGCCATCCGCGGCGCCGGCGTCCTGATGGTAGCGCCCGGTGGCTGACGGACGCCGCGTTCACGACTCCTTCAACGCCTTGATGATCTCCCGGCAGAAGGCCGGCAAGTCGTCCGGTTTGCGCGATGTGATCAGGTTGCCGTCGCGCACGACCTCGGAATCCACCCACTCGGCCCCCGCGTTCTCCATGTCGTCGCGGATCGCCTGGTACGACGTCATGCGCCGGCCGCGCGCCACGCCGGCCGAAGCGAGCACCCAGCCTCCGTGGCAGATCGATGCGACCACGCGCCGCTTCACGAACACCTCCTTGACGATGCGGAGCACATCGGGGTCCTGCCGGAGTCTGTCCGGGGCCCAGCCGCCTGGTATGACGACCCCCACCAGGTAGTCGGGGACCACCTCCGAGGCGGCGACCTCCGCCTTGATGGGATAGCCATGCTTGGACCTGTACTCGACACTCTTGGGTCCCACTACCACCGTCTCGTACCCTTCCTCCTTCAGCCGGTAGAGGGGGTACCACACTTCCTGGTCTTGGTAGTCGTTCTCCACGAGAATTGCCACCCTGCCCTTGCCCATGACGGATCCTCCGGAATCGCGGGAAGTCGCGCTTCTGGCTCGGATTATAGCCGGGGACGTGCGCGGCGCCCGCATTGACAGGCCAGGGAACCATCTCGTACCATCCCGCTCGATCCGCCACAATCCATACAGCCGGGAGCGAGATCCCATCAGATACCGCGCCGCCCGCCTCGTCTTTCTCGCAGCTCTGAGCCTTGCCGCCGCTTCCTGCTCGGCCGGCGGCAACCACGGACCTGTCTATTCGGGCACCATCGAGGCGGTCGAGGTGGATGTCGTCCCCGAAGTGTCGGGCCGCATTCTGGTCCGGCAAGTCGATCAAGGAGACGCAGTGGAGGCCGGCTCTCCCGTCGCCCAGATCGATCCCGAGCCGTACCGGATCACGCTGGCCGAAGCCACCGCCGCGCTCCGATCGGCGCGCGCGAAGCTGACGTTGCTGACGTCGGGCTACCGGCGCGAGGAGGTGGCGGCCGCGGGGCGCGAGGTGGATGAAGCCGAGGCGCAGGTCGCGCAGGCGGAGGCGCGCATCAGCCGGGTCCAGGATCTGGTCCGCCAGCAGGTCGGCACGCCCGACGACCTGGACGTCGCCAGACGCGACCTCGACGTCACCAGGGCGCGCCTCTCGGCTGCCAAGGAAAGGCACGCGCTGCTGCTACGCGGCTACCGCGGCGAAGAAATCGAGCAGGGGCGCGCCGAGGTGGCCCGCCTCGAGGCGCTGCGCGACAGGGCCAAGCTGGACCTCGATCGCACGATCGTCCGCTCGCCGCTCAGGGGGACCGTCACCGAGAAGCTCCAGGAGGTGGGGGAGTACGCCAGGCCCGGGTCGCCGATCGTGGCGGTGGCGGACCTGGTGAACCTCTACACATGGGTCTACGTCACGCAGGTCGAGCTGGCCGGGATCAGGACGGGTGACGAAGTCTCCGTGCGGATCGATGGGGCCCCTGGCAAGGAGTATCCGGGCAAGGTGATCTACATCTCCAAGGAGGCCGAGTTCACGCCGAAGAACGTGCAGACGGTGCAGGACCGGGCCCAGCTCGTCTTCGGAGTCAAGGTGGCCGTGACCAACAACGACGGGTCGCTGAAAGTGGGGATTCCGGCCGACGTCGTCCTCAAGAGCCCCGCCGCTTCCTGATCCCCATGGGCGGCATCGCAGCCGAGAAGCTCTCGCGCCGGTTCGGGCCGATCCAGGCCGTGACCGACCTCGACCTCATGGTCGCCCCCAGCGAGGTCTTCGGCTTCCTCGGCCCCAACGGCGCCGGCAAGACCACCGTGGTGCGCATGCTGTGCGGCCTGCTTGCCCCCACCTCGGGGCGCGCAACCGTGGCCGGCTGCGACGTGGTGAAGGAGACGCGCCGCCTCAAGCAGTCGATCGGCTACATGTCGCAGAAGTTCGGCCTCTACAACGACCTCACCGTGAGAGAGAACGTGGAGTTCTTCGGCGGCGTCTATGTGGCCGACCGGCGCGAGGCCCGCGCGCGCTTCGACGAAGTGATCGAGGAGATGGGGCTGAAGGAGCGCTCCTCACAGCTCGCGGGGGAGCTTTCGGGCGGCTGGAAGCAGCGGCTCGCGCTGGCCACCGCCATCGTGCACAAACCCGCGATCCTCTTCCTGGACGAGCCGACCGCGGGAGTCGACCCGGTGGGGCGGCGCGAGATCTGGGATCTGATCTACACGCTGCAGGGCAAGGGAATCACGCTGTTCGTGACGACGCATTACATGGAGGAAGCCGAGCGCTGCAACCGGATCGGCTTCATCGACGCGGGCCGCCTTGCGGCGCTGGGGACTCCCGCCGACCTGAAGGCCACGCGCATGGGGGCCGAGGTGCTGAGCCTGGCCGGGCCCGATCTCTACGGGATCTACCAGGCGCTCAGAGGCAGCTCTCTGGTGCTCGACGTGAACCTCTACGGCAACGACCTGCACGCGGTGGTGCAGCACTCGGCCTCGGCTCTGCCCGCCATCAGGAGCCGCCTGAAGGCCGCGGGGGTTACGCTCCACCAGGCCGAGGTCATCCCGGCCTCCATCGAGGATGTCTTCGTGAGGCTCACCAGGAAGCACTGATGCACCGGCTTGTCTCGCTGCTGCGCAAGGAATTCAAGCAGATGATGCGCGAGCGCAGGAGCGTCGTCCTGAGCCTCGTGGTTCCCGTCGTCCTGCTGCTGCTGTTCGGCTACGCGGTGACGTTCGACATTCGGGAAATCCGTATGGCGGTGTGGGACCGTGACGGCACCACGAAGAGCCGGGACCTGGCGCGGGCCTTCTTCTCCTCGGGCTACTTCCGGCAGGTGGCCTCGCCGGCCAGCTCAGACGAAGCCGAGAGACTTCTCGAAACGGGCCAGGCTTCCCTCACCCTCGTGGTTCCGCGCGGCTTCGAGCGCGATGTGACGCGCGCCATCCCGGCCAAGGTGCAGATCCTGCTGGACGGCAGCGACTCCTCGACCGCCACCGTCGTCCAGGGACACGCTCGCAAGATCATCCAGACCTTCGCCGCTTCGGCGTTGGCGTCCCGCCTGCGCGAGGTGGGAGTGAAGAGCGTGGAGGACCTGCTGCCGATCGATTTCGAGCCGCGCGTCTTGTACAACCCGGAGCTCAAGAGCCGCAATTTCATGGTGCCCGGCCTGATCGGCGTGCTGCTGACGATGCTGGGCGTGGTGCAGACGTCGCTGGCCATCGCCAAGGAAAAGGATCGCGGCACGCTCGAGCAGCTCCGGGTGACACCGCTGCTTGCGCGGGAAATTCTGATCGGCAAACTGGTCCCCTACGCGCTGGTGGCCTTCGCGAACGCCTGGGTCGCGCTCGCGATAGGGCACTATCTGCTCGGCGTCCCCGTGAGGGGCGACCTGCTGTTATTTACGGTGGGCACGGTCCTGTTCCTGATATCGGCCCTGGGCATCGGGCTGTTCATCTCGGCCGTCACCTCGACGCAGATGGGGGCGCAGTCGGCCGCCTTCCTGGCCTCGCTGCTTCCGGTTTTCTACCTCTCCGATTACATGTTCCCGATCCGGAACATGCCGGTCTGGCTGCAAGCGATCACCTACCTGCTGCCCGCGCGGTTCTACGTGGCGGTGCTGCGCGGAACGCTGCAGAAGGGAGTGGGATTCGCGGAGCTGAGCGCGCCGCTCGGTGCCTTGGCCATCTACGCGCTGGTGATCGGGACCGTCGGCCTGGTGGCCATCCGGCGGGTCTTCCGGTGACCGTGCACCGCATCCGGTGTCTGATGGTGAAGGAGTTCCGGCAGCTTGGCCGGGACCCGCTGGCGATGCGACTGACCTTGCTCGCGCCCGTCCTGCAGCTCGTCCTGCTCGGGTACGCCGCGACGCTCGATATCCGCCATATCCCCACCGTCATCTGCGACCTGGACCGCTCCTCCGCGAGCCGGGATCTGATCCGCGCGGTGCTGGAGTCCGGCTATTTCCAGGAGGCGGGTCGCGCGGACAGCATCGAGGGCGTGCTGCCGTTCCTCGACAAGGGCAAAGCGGTGGTCGCGCTGGTCTTCCCGGTGAACTACGCGCACAAGATCGAGTCGGGCTCCACCGCGCAGCTCCAGGCGGTCGTGGACGGCAGCAACAGCACCGAGGCGACGACGGCACTGGGGTACCTGTCGGGGATCGTCTTGAATCGCTCGATCGAGATCGCGGTGCAGCGCCTGCCCGCGGGCGCCTCCGCGGGGAGGATCGGCCCGCCGGTGGACGCCGAGATGAGGGTCAGGTACAACGAGTCGCTGGAAAGCAGCCACTTCATGATCCCCGGCATGATCGGCCTGATCCTCCTGCTGAGCACGCTGCTGCTGACGGCCATCGCGGTGACGCGCGAGAAGGAGATCGGCACCATCGAGCAGATCCTGGTGACGCCGATCCGACCACTGGAGTTTCTCGTCGGGAAGATGGTGCCCTACTCGCTCCTGGGGATGGTGAACGTGGGCATCGTGCTCACGGCGGCGCTGTTCTGGTTCGAGATCCCGCTGCGCGGCAGCATTCCGCTGCTGTACGCGCTCTCGGGAGTGTTCCTGCTGACGACCTTCGGCACGGGGCTGCTGGTGGCCACCATCTCGCAGACGCAGCAGCAGGCGATGCTCATGTGCCAGGCGTTCGTGACACCCAACATGCTGCTGTCGGGCTTCATCTTTCCGATCGAGAACATGCCCGAGCCGATCCAGTGGCTAACCTACGCGATGCCGATGCGCTACTTCCTCACGATCGTGCGCGGCATCATGCTCAAGGGTGTGGGGCTCCCGATCCTATGGCCGCAAGTGCTGGCGCTGGCCGGCTTCGGGCTGGTGGTCTTCCTGGCAAGCCTGGCGGCGTTCCGGACGAGGCTGGGGTAGCGGGGCCAATGCGGTTCAACCGGATGACAGTCTGCGGGACAGTTCCTGGATTCGGTCCATCCAGAGCGTGAGCTCGGGCGCGTACTGCTTCGGGACGCACTCCCCGCAGATCTCCGAAGCCAACCGGCGGATCGATCGCAGGTTGCTCGTCAGAAGACCCGAGCGCTTGGCGGCGTCGGGCCGGCACTCCATCAGGTCGCACAACGCCCGCAGCGCGGCATCCAGGCTTGCGAGGATCGCTTCCAGCGCCTCCTCGGCGGGCTCCTGCTGCGGCCGGAAAAGCAGCTCGTGGATCGCCCGCAACTCTCCGGAGAACACCATGGCGGCGCTTTCCATGCGAGGCTGAAGGCCCGGCGGTGGAGGTGCGTTCGCCGAGCACTCCGCGGCGAGCGACTGCAACTCGGACAGCACCAGGTGCAGGTTGGTGCGAACGCGGCCCAGCCGGTCCTCGAAAGCGATGTGGTGAATCTCCTCGATGAGCTCCTCTTGCCGGCGCGAGACGAGCTTCGAGATCACGCAGCCGAACAGCAGCAGCCCCGCGGCGCCTTCCAGGATCGCCAGAAGCCGCGCCGCTCCCACCGGCACGACATCGCCGAACCCGATGGAGGTCGCCGTCACGAAGCTGAAGTAGATCGAGGAGGCCAGCCCCTCGAGGGTCGCGGGGACTGGAGTTCCGACCTCGATCAGTCCCGGCGGTCGTGCCAGCCCCAGAGCCCAGTAGGCTAGGCCGCACCCGAGGACCATCTGCAGCCACAATCCGAGCAGTGCGCTGAAGGGAAGATCAGCCAACCTCGCGAGCGGTGATCCCAGCCATCGGCTGCTGCGGCGCGGTGCCGTGCCTCTGGAGGCCGCAACGGCCTCCGGACGTGCCAGGCTGGCCGCCCCCTCGAGCCTCCCTCCCTGCTCGATCCACTCCTGCATTCCTCCCGCGTAGTGCCGCACGTGTGGATAACCGAGGTCGCGCAGCAGGCCCACGGCCCGCTCGCCAAGCGGTCACGTCGGCCCGCCGCAATAGACCACGACCTCCCGCGATGGATCGGGCAGGACTTCGCGGGCCAGCGCGGGGATTTCCTCGACCGGAAGGCTGAGCGAGCCGGGGATGTGGCTCTCCTCGAAGGCCGCGCGGGGAAGCACGTCAACCAAGGCGAGACTCGGGTCGCCGGCGCGGAGGAGGATCTCCTCCCGGGTTACGTGGTTCGCCGTCTCTGTCGTGTCATTCATGAGCGGGCCCGGGGTGACGCGGGGGAAGGGCCGTACTCGACCTCTCGATGAATGGGGGCGCTTCCCAGTGTTCGCGCAGAGTATGCCGGCGGCCGGACCTCGTCAAGGATCACGTGTGGCCTCCCTCACTGACGAGGCGGTATCCTGTGGCGCGCTCAGGGAGGGAGGAACCGTGAAGATCGTCGTCATCGGCGGCGGCCCCGCCGGCCTTTACTTCGGCATCCTGATGAGGAAGGCGCGCCCCGGGTGCGACCTGACCGTCATCGAGCGCAACCCGGCGGGAGTGACCTGGGGATGGGGCGTGGTCTTCTCCGATGAGACGCTGGAGCGGTTTGCGGAGGCAGACCGCGAGACGTACGAGCGGATCGCCGGCGCCTTCGCCCGCTGGGAGGCGATCGACATCCACTTCCACGGGCGGGTCATCCGATCCGGGGGGCATGTCTTCTGCGGCATCCGCCGGATGCGGCTGCTGGAGATTCTCCAGGATCGCTGCCGCGAGCTGGGAGTCATGCTGCGGCTCGGCACCGAGGCGCAGGCCCCGTCGGCGTACGGGGATGCTGACCTGGTGGTGGCGGCCGACGGGGTCAACAGCGGGGTCCGCGCGGCGCTGGCAGGCGTCTTGAGGCCCGACATCGAGGTCGGACGATCCCCCTACATCTGGCTTGCCACGCGGCGACTGTTCGACGCGTTCACCTTCATCGTCCGGGAGAACGAGCACGGGCTGTTCCAGGTCCACGCCTACCCGTTCGACGATTCCACCAGCACCTTCATCGTGGAGACCGACGAGGACACGTGGCGCCGCGCGGGGCTGGACCGCGCGTCCGAGGATGAGACGTTGCGGTATTGCGAGGAGCTGTTCGCGCCCGAGCTGCGGGGGCAGAAGCTGCTCAGCAACAAGTCGGCCTGGATCACGTTCCGCCGGATTCGCAACGAAGCCTGGCATCACGGCAACGTCGTGCTGATCGGGGACGCCGCGCACACGGCGCACTTCTCCATCGGCTCGGGCACCAAGATGGCCATGGAGGACAGCATCGCGCTGGCGAAGGCGATGCGCGAACAGACCGATGTCCCGGCGGCTCTCGCGGCTTACGAGGCGGAGCGCCGCCTGGACGTCGCAAAAAGGCAGCGCGCGGCCGAGGTGAGCCAACGATGGTTCGAGCAGATCAAGCGCTACAAGGACTTCGATCCGGAGCAGTTCGCGGTGAGCCTGCTGAGCCGCAGCAAGCGAGTCACGCACGGGAATCTCAAGTTGCGCGATCCCGCCTACATCACCCGGGTCGATCGCTGGTTCGCGGACCTCAACGGGTGCGCCGGCGTGGAGCCGCCTCCGCCTCCCATGTTCACCCCCTTCACATTGCGCGGGATGAAGCTGATCAACCGCGTGGTGGTCTCACCCATGTGCCAGTACTCCGCCAAAGACGGCGCGCCGGACGACTGGCACCTGGTGCACCTGGGTAGCCGCGCCATCGGAGGCGCGGGGTTGATCATCACTGAGATGACCGACGTGTCGCGCGAGGGGAGGATCACACCCGGGTGCGCCGGCATGTACCGTGATGACCACGTGGTGACCTGGAAGAGAATCGTGGACTTCGTGCACGCGCACTCCAGGGCCAGGATTGGGATGCAGCTCGCTCACGCGGGCCGCAAGGGGTCCACCCGGCTGATGTGGGAGGGGATGGACGAGCCGCTGCCCGAGGGCAACTGGCCCCTGCTCTCGGCGTCGGCCATCGCCTGGTCGCCGGCGAACCAGGTGCCCAAGGAGATGAACCGGGCCGACATGGACCAGGTGCGTGACGATTTCACACAGGCGGCGCGCAGGGCTCTGGCGGCCGGCTTCGACATGCTGGAGCTGCACTTTGCCCATGGCTATCTGCTGGCCAGCTTCATCTCGCCTCTGACCAACCGGCGGCGTGATCAGTACGGGGGGGCACTGGAGAACCGGATGCGGTATCCGCTGGAGGTGTTCGACGCCGTGCGGACGGCGTGGCCGGCGGACCGTCCCATCTCGGTGCGCATCTCCGCCACCGACTGGGCGCCGGGCGGCTTTGACGTGGATGAGGCGGTGCAGGCCGCGCGCATGCTGAAGGCCCGCGGCTGCGACATCGTCGATGTCTCATCAGGCCTCACCACCGCCGAGGCCAGCCCGGTGTACGGCTCGATGTTCCAGACACCGTTCGCCGACCGCATCCGCAACGAGGCCGGCATCCCTACCATGGCCGTGGGCAACATCCAGAGCTGGGACCAGGTGAACACCATCATTGTGGCCGGCCACGCCGACCTGTGCGTGCTGGCCCGGCCGCACCTGTTCGATCCTTACTTCACCCTTCACGCCGCGGCGCAGCAGGGGTACGACGGCGTGCGCTGGCCCGACCAGTACCTGCCCGCGAAGCCGCGCCGCATGATCTAGGGGCCGGGGGCCTCGGGGGGTTTTCTCCAAGCGGCGGTTGTGGCATTGTACGCCGATGCTTCGTTGCGCTGCCTGCCTCGCCGACGCCCCCGAAGAGAGCCGCTTCTGCCCAGCCTGCGGTGTTGCGCTCACACCAGACTCGAGAATGCCCACGCGCGGTCCCGTGAAGGCGAATGCCGGGCCGCTCTCGTCATGGACAGGCCCACTGGATCAAGGACGCTTCCTGCCGGGCACCGTTCTGGCCGGTCGCTACCGCATCTTTGGACTGTTGGGCAAGGGGGGCATGGGAGAGGTGTACCGCGCCGACGATCTCAAGCTGGGCCAGGCCGTCGCGCTCAAGTTTCTGCCCGAAGCCGTGGAGAAGGATGGGTCACGTCTCTCGCGTTTCCTCAACGAGGTGAAGATCGCGCGGCAGATCTCCCACCCCAATGTCTGCCGTGTCTACGACGTCGGCGAAGTGGAGGGGCATCATTTCCTCTCGATGGAATACGTGGATGGGGAGGACCTGGCGAGCCTGCTGCGGCGGATTGGGCGCCTGCCGGAGGGCAAGGCGGTGCAGATCGCCCGCCAGCTTTGCGCCGGACTTGCCGCCGCGCACGAGCAGGGTGTCCTCCACCGCGATCTCAAGCCTGCCAACGTCATGATCGACGGACGGGGCAGAACGCGCATCACCGATTTCGGTCTGGCGGGCACGGCGGAACGGATCATCGGCGCCGATGTGCGGGCCGGCACGCCCGCCTACATGGCGCCCGAGCAGCTCGCCGGGAAGGAGGTGTCCGTCAGGAGCGATCTCTACTCCCTCGGACTGGTCCTGTACGAGCTGTTCACCGGCCAGAAGGCGTTCAAGGCGGCCACGGTGGCGGAGCTGGCTCGACTGCAGAGAGAAACGAGTCCCTCCACTCCGTCCTCACTGATCGAAGGATTCGACCCGGCCGCGGAGAGGATCATTCTGCGTTGCCTGCAGGTGGAACCGAGCGACCGGCCCGCCTCCGCATCCTCGGTGGCCGCCGCGTTGCCTGGCGGAGATCCTCTCGCGGCGGCGGTGGCTGCGGGAGAGACGCCCTCTCCCGAGTTGGTCGCTCAGGCCGGCGAAGTCGGCGGGCTCAGCCCGCTGGCAGCCTGGGCCTGCGCGGCTGGAATCGTCCTGGGAGTCGTAGCAGCCATCATGCTCGCGGGCAGCACGCAGTTGAGTCGGGTGGCGCCACTGGAGAAGCCCCCCGAGTACCTCATCGAGAGAGCACGCGACATCACCCGACGGCTCGGGCATCAGGCCACTCCGGCGGACAGCGCCGCCGGCTTCGAGCTCAACTCCAGCTACATCGACCACATCGCCGCCAGCGATCCATCTCCCGGCCGCTGGAGGCGGCTCGAAACCGGGCCTCCGTACGCGATCTACTTTTGGTACTGTCTGAGCTCTCGGAGCATAGCGCCGTTCGATGTATTCGCAGATGAACCCCAATGGGATGATCCGCCGGCGCTTGTTTCGGGAATGGTGCGGTTGTATCTCGATCCGACGGGGCGCCTGTCGCGTTTCGAGTCGGTGCCTCCCGAACGCGACGACTCGAGGGGACCCTTCGCGGAGCCTGACTGGACGGCGTTGTTCGTGGAGGCAGGACTCGACGCAGACCGCTTCAGGCGGGTCGAGCCGCTCTGGTCGCCGCCGGCCTATGCGGACGCCCGCGTAGCCTGGGAAGGCACCTACCCGGGAGTCGATGGGCCGGCGATCCGGGTCGAGGCCGCGGCGTACCATGGCATGCCCACGTTCTTCAGGATTCTCGATCCCTGGACGCGCCCGACGCAGGCTGAGGTTGTCGAGGAGAACCCCTGGGGGAGATTCGCGGACGCGGTCTCGCTTGCGATGACCGTGGGCGTTTTCCTCGGGAGCGCGCTGATCGCGAGGCGGAACGTGCGTCTCGGGCGTGGCGACCGCAGAGCCGCGGCGAGGTTGGCGATCTTCGTCCTGGCTGTCCTGTTGTTGGGCTGGCTATTCACCGCCCATCACGTGTTGGCGTGGAGCGAGACTGCTAACTTCTGCGCCAACCTTGCGTTCAACCTGTTCATCTCGTGTCTCGTGTGGATCTTCTACCTCGCGGTCGAGCCCTACCTGCGTCGCCTCTGGCCCCAGGTGCTCATCTCATGGGTGCGTCTGCTCGACGGGCGCTTCGGCGATCCTCTCATCGGGCGCGATGTCGTCCTGGGAATGCTCGCCGGTCTGCTGTTCTCCCTCATTCGCCGGCTGCACCAGATCGACCAGGTGTCGCTTGGCGTGTCCTTTCCTCGGCCCGATATGAGCGGCCCCCCCCTGGTCCTGCAACTGTGGGCGCTCATGGGGCTTTTTCATTCACTCGGCATCTTCGTCGAGTCGCTGGCGGCTTCGCTCCTGTTTCCGCTGATGACCACGACGCTGGTTGTGCTGTGCCGCGTGCTACTTCGCCGACAATGGCCTGCGATGCTCGGAGCCCTCGTGCTGATGACGGTTTCACATGCACCGACATCGGACAATCTCTTCCTGTCTCTCGCCTACGGCGTAGTGGTCGCCGCCATCTACCTGCTGATCTTCTTCCGTCTCGGCCTGCTGCCTTTGGTGATCGCCAGCCTCGTCAGCATCTGGCTCGCCGGCTTCCCTTTGACTCTTGACTTCTCCTCCTGGTACGCCGGCAATGGGGTGATCGTGCTGGCGGCGTTCGCGGCCCTCGCCGCGTTCGGCCTGAGAACTTCCTTGGCCGGCCAGCCGATGTTCAAGGATGTCCTCGAGCTCAGGTGAGCCGGCGCCCGCCTACTGCTCCAGCACGTACTCACGGTTGGCAAAGAGCCAGGCGCCCAGGGCCAGAAGCCCCGCGGTTGCCAGGAGCAGCACGATGATGGCCACTGGGGCGGGGGTGGCTGCCTCGAAGATGCCGGTGATGCCGCGCTCGCCGGCGGGATGTGGGAGCAGAGAGATCAGATAGTGCTTGATCGTCAGCTTGTTGAGATACCCCGGAATGAAGCTGACGATCGTTTCCCACACGATGGAGAAGCCCAGCCCGAAGAAGACCGGCCGCTTGGTCTGCGCACCCACAAGAGCAAACAGCGCGCCGTACGCCAGCACGCCCAGGGCCAGGACGCCGAGGTCCTTCAGGAGGACAGGGATGTGGCGCGTGGCCTCGCCGGCCGGATCGGCGAACATGGCGATCAGGAACGTGAGGGCTGCCGACGGCAGAAGCAGCGTCAGCCCCACAACCAGGTATGCCAGATACTTTCCTACGTAGATCGTGGGCTTGGGCACCGGCCGCATGAACAGGTAGGTGATCGTCTTGTCCTCGATCTCGTCGGACACCAGCGCGGTCCCGTAAAACAGCGTCACGACGAGCAGCAGCACGTAGACGTAAGCGTTCACGATGATGAAGGAGATCAGGCCGAAGCCGGTGACATCGGAGGGGCCGAGCTTTCCGAGGATGAGCATGGTGCCGATAAGCGATCCGAGAGCGGGCAGAAAGCAGAGCATCCCGATGACGAAGGTGCGCTTGCTCTTGAAGAGCACGGCCAGGGAGAGTCTGAAGACGGCGTTGAGCGGATTCATGCCGGCACCTCACTTCACCAGGTAGTCGAAGACGGCCTGCAGGTTGTCGTCGGGGGAGAGAAGCCGCGTGACGCGCAACTTCTCCGCCAGGATCACCTCGGGCAGCATCGCGAAGAAGTTGTCGGGCCTGCTGGTGGACACCTCCACGCCGTCCTCGTCCAGACGCATGCCCGACACCTCGGGCCACCCCACGAGCCGGCCCGCGAGCTGTCGGGGGTTGTCGCACTGGATGAAGATCCGGTGAGGGTGGTCCTCGATCAGCTCGCGGATCTCGTGCACGTTGCCTTCGGCCACGATGCGGCCGTGGTTCACCAGCAGGATCGTGGAGGTCATCGCCTCGATCTCGTGCAGGATGTGCGACGACACGATGATGCTGCGGCCCTGTGCGGCCCAGTCCTTGATCATGCGAATGGTGGATCGGCGCCCCATCGGATCCATGCCGCCCAACGGCTCGTCCAGGATCAGCAGGTCGGGGTTGTGGGCGATGGCCTGGGCCAGCTTGACGCGCTGCCTCATTCCCTTCGAGTAGGCTCCGATCTTCTTGTCCTTGGCGTCCATGAGATCCACGGCTGCTAGAGCCGCGAGCGCCAACCTCTCCGTCTCCTCTTTCGGGTGGCCGTTGAGCGACAGCAGCCCGCGCACCCATTTGAGCCCCGTCATGCCGGAGTAGAAGGCGTCCTGCTCCGGGCAGAATCCCATGCGCCGCGTGAGTCCGAAGTTGTTCCATACCGGCTCGCCCATCACCTTCACGGTTCCGCGGCTCGGCCGGATCTGTCCGGTGATGAGCTTCATGAACGTGCTCTTGCCGGCTCCGTTGGGGCCGAGGAGCCCGGTGATCCCCGGCGGGATGACCAGCGTGACATCATTGACACCGATGACCTGCTTGTACCAGCGCGACAATCCCTCGGCAGAGACGACGGGAGCGGCGCTCATGTCACGATCTCCACCGCCTTCACGCGCCACCTCAGCACAAGAAGCGAGATCCCCACCACCAGCGCGTACATCAGGAACGACGGGATCGGGTGCAGCCCGTACTCGACCTCGCCGCCGAAGAAGAGGGCGCCCACCTGGTCCACCAGCGCCGTCAGCGACAGGACGATGAAGGCGTGGGTGCCCGTGATGAGGCGCAGCAGCCCCGCGCCGGCCTGCGAGAAGAAGACCAGCGCGAAGAAGAGCAGCCCCGCGTACCTGGCGCTGCGCGTCATGGAGGAGACCGCAAGCACTACCAGCGAGGCGCCCCCGATGACGACCACCGAGTAGCCGAGGATCGCGAGCGGGAGCCAGAAGTAGCTCGTGATGAATTTCGTGGAGGTCGAGAGCCCCACCTCCATCAAGAACAGCAGCAGGCCGGGCGCCGGCAGCAGCAGCGCGCCGATTCCTGCGATGATGGCGAGCTTGCCCAGCACGTAGTGGACCCGGGAGAGGGGCTTCGACAAATAAAGCTGGATGGCGTTGGATTTGAGGTCCCCGGAGATCAAGGTGGCGCCGGGCCAGATGCAGATGAGCAGGAGGAAGAGCCCCTGGACCAGCAGTGTGTTGCGGAAAAAGGATGCGTCGATCACATCGGACGGGCTGGCGCCGCCGATCTGGTGGGTTCCCCAGATGAAGACCCCCCTGACGATCGGGTGGATATAGGCGATGAAGAGGAAGACCAGGAAGATTCTTCGTGAGAGGTAGTGCGACAGCCCCGCCTTCGCGATGGTGACCCACCGCCATGTGTGCGTGGTGAGGCCTCCGCGGTAGGGCCGGTACGACATGTCATGGATGGGCATCGTCGCTCTCCCTCGTCACGTCTCTACTTCTCTCCGACGGCGCGGGCGAAGACATCCTCGAGCGTGGGCTGCTTGCGGACCAGATGCCGCACCTGCACGCCGGTGGACTGTGCCACGGAGAAGATCGTCTCGGACCCCATGCCGCGGTCAAGGGTCACGTCCAGCAGCCCGTCGTGCGCCGGCCCGGCGGAACAACCACGCGACGTCAGATCCCGCAGGAACGCCTCCTGGTCGCCCTTCACGCGGATCTCGAACAGCTCGCCGGATGCCCCCTTCAGCGACTCAATGCTCCCCTGGCCCACCACGCGCGCGCGCGACAGCATCACCACGCTCTCGCAGGTCTCCTCCACGTCGCGCAGCAGATGGCTCGAAAGGATTACGTTGACCCCTTTGCGGCGTGACAGGTCGCGGATGAGCGCCAGCATCTCCATGCGTCCCTTGGGATCCAGGCCGTTGGTCGGCTCATCCAGAAAGAGAATGTGCGGCCCATGCACGAGCGCCTGCGCCAGCTTGATCCGCTGCTTCATGCCCGTGGAGTAGGTCTCCACGTTCCGGTACCGTTCGTCGCCCAGCCCGACGTAGTAGAGCGCCTCGTGCGCGCGCTGGATCGCCTCCACGCTCGGCATGCCGCACAGCTCCCCCAGGTAGGCGGTCAGCGACACGGCGTTCATGCCCGGAATGTGGCAGTCGATTTCCGGCATGTAGCCCACCTGCTGGCGAACGTCGAGCGGACGGGCCGCAACATCCATTCCCAGCACCCGGGCCGTCCCGCGCGAAGGTTTCAAGAACCCGAGCAGCGCTTTCAGGAGGCTCGACTTGCCCGCTCCGTTGGGTCCTAAGAGCCCCACGGCCCCCGGAGGGAAGACGGCCGACACCGAGTCCAGGGCGCGGTTGCGCCCGTAGGAGATGGTGAGGTCCTCGACCTGGATGACCCCCTCGGTACCCCCTGGCAGGTCGGGCATGAGGTTATCAACGGATGCCGGGCCGGATCGGTTCATCGCCGCCGATCACGATTCCAGACGGAACTTGAAGATGTAGGGGGATGCCGACGTGCCCACGATGATGACGTCATGGTCTTTCAGAGAAATCCTGGCTGCCGGCCGGCCCTTGCCGCCCACCATCACTCCCTCCACCAGCGTGCCGCAGGTGCTGCCCCGGTCCTGGAGGTAGAAGCCGCCGGCCTCCCGGTCGATCAGCAGGTGCTCGCGGGACACGTTCATCGGTTCGGTCTCCTCGACCAGGTAGAGATCGTTGTTGGGCGGGGCCAGCATGCGGCGCTCGCTGATGAAGCCCGTCTCGGTTTTCCGGACATTGCGCGATTCGCGCCCGATGCGGAAGGGAAGGTGCGGGACGTTGATCTCCCGCGCCTGGATGGCCTCGGAGCTCTCCGGGGTCAGCGCGACCAGATACGCTCCCGTGGGGCTGGATACGCCGGGCATCCATCCTCTCCGCCGCGGTTGGTGCCGCCGCCGCAACGGGCGCGATGTTATCGCATCGGATGTTCCGGTGTAAATGGAGGGCTCGAGTCTTGAGACTCACAATGGCTAGAACGCCTGCCCGATCGAGAAGAAGAGCTGTCCCAGATCCTCCCCGCGGTTCTCGCGCTCCAGCTTCCGGCCGTACTCGACACGGAACGGGCCCACGGGCGTGTCGAAGCGTAATCCCACGCCGATGTCGTGCCTCAGCTCGCCGAGGTCGTACTGAGAGAGGTCGCTGAAAACGTTTCCAGCGTCAAAGAACACGACGCTCTTGAGCGCCTTGTAGAGCGGGATCCTGAGCTCCTGGTTGAGGAGGAACAGGCCCTGGCCCCCGATGGGATTGCCGGTCTCGGGATCCAATGGCCCGACCGAGTTGTACGAGAAGCCCCGCAAGGTCGTGTCGCCGCCCGCGAAGAACCGCTCGCTGACCGGGATGTCTCGGGACGTGATCAGCCCGGCCGTTACCGAGGAGGCCCAGATGACGCCGTGGCCGATCTCCTTGAAGAACGAGGAGGAGGCGTACACCCGCGAGAACTGCTCCTCGGAGCCCAACCCCTGATCGTAGATCCGGTACTCGAACGAGCTGAGCCCACCGCTCTTGGGGTTCACGATGTCGTCCCGGAGGTCCAGGGCGACCGAGCCCGCGATGCTGGCCAGTCTGACCGTCTGCTGTCCGGTCTCCTCCGCGCTGATCTCCAGGTCGTACAGGTTGATGTCCTCGAGGCGGTACCGTCCGAACAGGGTCACCTGATCGCGGTGGAGCTTGCGGCTCAGCTGGCTCGTGGCGCCGAATCGGCGGACGTTGTACGAATCGAAGTCCTGCCGCTCGCCGAACGCGCTCAGCAGTGTCTCGATGCGGTGCGTGAACAGGTTGGGATCGCGCAGGTTGATCTGAAGTCTCTCATCCACCGCCGAGGCGCGCACGAACAGCCCCGCCGATCGGCGTGTGCCGAACAGGTTGTTGTTGGCCACCTCGAACGAGGCACGCGTGCGATCCACACTGTCGTAGCCGAGCCCCCAGGCGGTCAACCACGGCGCCCCTTCCTCGAGTTTCACGCGCACGTTCGCGAATCCGGGGCGCCCCTCCACCGGCTCGGGTACGACCTGCGCCGAGCGGAACACACCGAGCTTGTAGAGGTTCTGTTGCGTCGTCAGGATGGCGGAACGGCTAAGATGATCGCCCTTCTTCATTGTGATCTCGCGCTTCACGATCACCGTGTTGGTGCGCGTGTTGCCCTCGATGATCACATCCGCGACGCGCCCGCGATCTCCCGCGGCCACCGAGAAGACAACGCGGGTCTGGGCGGGAGGGCCCTCGATCCGGTAGGAGACGCGGACGCGGTAGAACCCCTCCAGGTCGAGCATCTCGCGAAGGCTGTCCGCGCCCTGACTCACCGCCTCGGGGCTGACGCTTTGTCCCACCACCAGGCCTGTGGATTCGATCATCTTCTCTCCATCTACGTCAGGCACCTTTCCCTCGATCGACACGGCGCCAATGACCGATTGAGGCCCTTCCTTGACCAGGATCGTGATGTCCGCTTTCTTGCCGTCCTCAGAGAGCGACACCGATGGGGGAGCGACACGCGCGGAAAGGTATCCGCTGGCCACGTACAGGCTCCGGATGGCCGCGATGTCATCCAGAAGCACCGGCTCCTTCAACAGCTCCTTGCCGAACAGACCCGACAGGCCGCCGCCGGTGTCGGTGAGCATCTGGCGGCGGAGCCTGTCTGAGGGCATCTCTTCGTTGCCGGCGAAAATGATGGAGCGCACTTCGACCTTCTCGCCTGGCTCGACGTTCAGTTTCACGATGCGGCGGTCGGGCTCCGGGGCCTCCGTTTCCGCATCCACCTGCGCGGAGTAGAGCCCCTCCCCCTTGAGGTAGTCCAGGGCCGCCCGGCGCGCCTCCGATACGAGGTCCTCGAGGATCACTGGCTCCATCCACGCCTCCTTGATAGCCTGGCGCAGCGGGCGCGGCCGCACGTCGCCCGTGATCCTGACCGAGTGTTCCGGCCCCGAGCGGATTGCGTAACGCACGTTGATGCAGCACGGATCGGGCGGATCGGGCGCCTCCTCGAACACTTCCACCTGTGCGGCCGGGTAACCGTGCGTCACGTAGTGGATGCGCAACGACTCGCGCCCTTCCAGGAGATCCCCTCGATCGAGCCAGCTTCCCTCGTCGAAGGGCAGCCGGTGGATGAGCGACTTCTCGCTGTCCACGACGTGATCCGCCACGACCTGGATCCGTCCCACCTTCAGGCGCGCAGGCGGCTCGACCCCGGCGCCGCTTCCGTTTGCGGCCGGCCCCTCATCGATCGGCCGAGCCATGCCCCACCGTCGGCGGAACCTGAGATCCGCGCCGATCGAGCCGTCGAAGTCGCGCGTGCCGAGCACGTCCCAGATGCGGCCCGGGTTGTACTCGATCTGGTAGATCTGTTGCCCGCTCTGCCCGACGTTGGTGGAGTAGATCATCCTCAGGTTCTCCGACACGCGTTTGGTCAGGGTGACCCGCGCCGAAGGGTCCGCGGTGCCGTTGAGAAAGTACGGATCGATCTGCACGCTCGACACGCCCAGGTACTTCTCCAGAGGCGCCGACACCGCTCCTGTCACAGGCCCCGCCGCGAGATAGGCGGCCACCTGCGCTTCCGCCGCCCCCTGCGTGATGTTGCTGCCTGACTCGTCGAGCGTGTGCCCAGTCAAAAGCAGCCAGACGATTTGGTTGCGAGGCAGCGGGGGATCTGAAGTGAGCTCGTACACCGGCTTGCTGAAACGCCCGGTGATGCGCAGCGTGACCTCGTACTCCTGCACGCGGGTGGAGGCCTCGATGTCCACCACCGGGTCGATCTTGGCCACGTCCACGAAGTCCACGGACCCGCCCACGATTCGGTAGGTGATGCCTCGAAACCGATAGGTCCCGCCTTCCAGCGCCGAGATACGTCCCGACAGCTCCGGCTTGTCGAGCGTCCCTTCGAGGGAGAGGTGCGTGGCGGCCTCGATCAGCGCGTCCTCGTTTCTGATCCAGACGTCACCGTCGGCCGTGATGTCGAAGTCGAGGTAGATGGTCGGCGCGGCGGCGCTGCGCTGGGCGTCGGGCGCGAACTCGCGGCTGCGCAGGAGCAGAGCGGAGGCCTCGACGCCGAACGGCCTGGAATAGATCGCACGCTGGATCTTTATCTGGCCTCCGAGGCGGTAGTCCTCGTGGTCCTTGTCGAGAGTGACGTCCGCGTCGAAGAAGGCGCGCAGGTCGGGGAGAATCTCGGCCCGTATTCCCGATCCGGTCACTGCGAGATGCATCTCGGGGATGCGCGCCCCGTCGAAGCGAGCCCATCCGGCGCCGGCGGCCTGTCCGCCGCCCAGGTCGCAGCGGATCTCGTCGATCTGCAGGAGCCCCTCTTCGTTGAAGTGCCCGTGCCCCGTGACGTTCTGCAGCGGGAGCGGCAGCGACGGGTGGACGATGGAGCCGCCGTCCACGGTGAGCGTCCCGCCGTAGGCCAAGGTGTCGCCATGCTCGACGACGCGCAGGTCGGCGGTGCCGGGACCCGAAGCCCGCATGTCGGGAATGACGATCTCCGCCAGGCCCAGGTCGTACGATCCCTCGATGCGCGCGGTCAGATCGTATCCCTCGCGCAGGTTCATCGATCCTCCCACCGTCAGGTCGGTCTTCTCTCCCATCAGCCGCATCGGTGCCAGCGTGAGGAACCGATCCATCAGGGTCAGGGAGACCTCTCCATCGCTATGGAGCGGGTAGTCTCCCGCAGTCAAGCTCAGCGAATCGAGCCGCGCGTGCAGCTCCATGCCGGCCGGATCGCGCAGAGAACCATGCACCGTGATCTGGCCCGCGGTCTCCCCTTTGAGTCCGGCAAGCGCTCCGGGAGGAAGCAGGGGCCGGATCCTCTCGAGGCTGAGCTTGCGAACTGTGACGGTCCCATTGAGCGTAATGTCCGTCACGCCTGGCGCACCGGTGCCGACCGGATCCTCTCCGGCGGGAAGGCCGGCGAACTGGACGGAGGCGGCGAGGTCCCCTTCCTCGTCGAGCAGATCAACGTGGACGTGATCGAGCGTTCCGCCCACCGAGCCATGGGCTTGCCCCAGGTCGATTCCCGCGATCTTGACGGCGCGTCCCGTCAGTTTCCCCTCGACGGAGATCGGTCCGTTCACCGTGATCAGCCCGGCGGCATCGACCAGTCCGGACATCGACGGCCCGGGATACGTCCTGTCCACGTCCGCCAGATCGATTCCTTCGACCTGCACTTCAATCGTGCCGCGGGCGGGTCCCTGCCCCAGCGCGATGCGGCCGCCTGCGCGCACCGACCCTGAGAAGAGCGTGAAGGCCGCCTGCTTCAGCTCGAGCTGGTCCTTGCCGAGATCCGCGGAAGCCTTGACGTCCGTCAGGGGCAGTCCGCCGACCTCCATCTCGGCGGCCTCGAGAGCCAAGGAGCCCGATAGCGCGCCCGAGTCTTCCGGGCGCGCGAGAAGGTGGGCCGATGCGCGGACGGTTCCCGATGGCCGCGGGGCGGAGGGAGGGAGTCCTGCAAGGCGGGCCAGCAGCTCCGCGGGGATCACGGGCGCCTCCATGTCGAGCCGCAGCAGGCGGGACTCTCCCGGGTCGGCCTCGATCCGCCCCGCCGCCATCAACCCGTCTCCGGCCGCTTCCCGCAGGTCCAGCGCGAGGCTGCCATGGCCGAAACTGATCTCTCCCGTGGCGCGGTCCAGCGAGATGGGGACGCGCGGCGCTTCCCCATCTCGATGGATGCCGCCGCCGAGTCCAGGCAGCGAGACCTCGAGCTGTCCCGAGTCGAACGAGGCCTCGAGATGGGGCCGGGCGGTGGTCCCCGACACATCGAGATGCGCAGTGGCCTGGCCCTTCAGGTCCGTGGGGCGCAGCGCCGGCCGCGAGGCGGACGATCCCGTAAGATTGAAGCGCGCCTCGAGGAACGACGCCAGTGGCAGCCCATCTTCCGCCTCCAGGTCGCAGGTCAGGGCCAGCGTCATCGGATCTCTCGTGCCGTCGACGGTCCCCGCGATCTCGAGGTCCGAGCCGGGCACATGCAGAGCCGAGTCTTCGATGGTGACGCGCTTGCCGCTCCATCTCACGGAGGCGGTGCCCGACGTGGGAAGCGAGCCCTGACCCGGCGCGAACGTCAGAACGGCCGAGCCGCGCGCTTCGGCGATGCCGCCGGCGAGCCACCGCATCGTGGCGCGCCCCGAGACGCGGGAAGCCGGGGCGACGCGATCGTCGCCGGGCAGATCGAACCGGCCCATGAGCTCCTCGACGTCGAGGGCCTGGGCCGTGATCGTGAGCTCGTGCTGCCTTGTGGCGTCGGACCGGCCTTCCTCCTTGGTGCCTGTATACGATCCGTGGGCTGTCCCCCCCGCGATGGCATTGACGTTGACTTCCACCTCGATGCGCCCGCCCGCTGCCTCGAAGGTCCCTTCGGCTTTTTCCGCCGGCAGCTCGACGAATGGGCCGTCGAGCTCCTTCTTGCGATCGAGATCGATGGAGGGCCTCTGCGCGGTGAACGACCCGGTCACCTTCGGGCCCTGGTCGGAGATCGTGAACCGCGCGTCGAGGGCGACCTGTCGCGCCGCGAACTCGGGCAGCGGACGTGACAGCGACGGCGCCTGCGGATCGAGCAGCGAGGTCAGATCCCACAGGGCGCGCACCGGGGTGCCCGGCATCACCTCGCCGCTCCCATCGATCCGAAGCCCCTGGGCTGTCAGGCTCAGGTTTCGCGCGCGCATGCCATCGGGGCTCGCCGAGAGTTCGAGCTGTCCTTCCATGCCGCTGATGGAGATCTCATCGAACTCGAACCGCCCATGCGAGAATGTGAGCGAACCTTCCCACGGCCCCTTCCATCCGGCCGTGGCGTTGCGCGCGGTGAAGGAGATCTCCTCCAGGTCCGCCGTCACGGCCCGGCGGCGCGATCCGATACGGATCGTCCCCCCATCGATCTCAAGATGTCGCAGCGTGAGTCTTCGGGAGAGCCAACCCTCGTCGGGAGGAGGCGATGCAGCGGGGCTCTCGCGGCTGATGAGACGCTGCGCATCGATCTCCCAGTCGAGCACCGGTCCGTGCACTGCCACGTCGCTGACGAGGATCCGGCCGCGCAGGAGCGCTCTCCATGAAAGCGACACTTCGACCCGGGAGGCCGAGATGATGGGCGACTCGGAGTGAAACCCCTCGATGACCACTCTGAACGGGAGGTACTGCAGTCCCACGCTCTCCACCGTGACCGGCCGGCCCAGCGCCTCGCTCACGCCCGCGACGATACGCCGGCGCAGCAGAGTCTCGGGATGGCCCGTGTGGAAATAGAAGAGCAGGCCAGTGATGAGAACCGCCAGCGGGATCACGAGGACGTAGAGGATCCGGCGAGCCCAAAGCCGAAGCCGTGCACCGGAGGACATGCTCTAGTCTAATTCCTCACGGCGCGGCATGGTATGATCCCGCGTCCTCGGAGAGCCATGCACGTGAACACGGGTCGGGAGACAACAGGATGCGTGGATTCCTCGCGCCGGTGCAGGCCGGCGGAGCGTTGCTCACGACCTCGGGCCTGGCCGCCGGATCCGACATCATGCTGAACGTGGATCGCCACACGCTCAGCAACGGCTTGAGCCTCCTCATCCTGGAGGATCATTTTTCACCGACGCTCTGCTACCTGACCTACTTCCGCGTGGGCTCGCGCAACGAGGCCCCGGGCATCACCGGCATCTCCCACCTGTTCGAGCACATGATGTTCAACGGGTCGGCGAAGTTCGCTCCGAAGGAGTTCGATCGCCTGATCGAATCGGCAGGCGGCAGCAGCAACGGCAGCACGTGGTACGACTACACCGACTACTACGAGGAGGTCTCGAGCGAGAACCTCGAGACCGTCCTGGATCTGGAATCTGACCGGATGCGATCGCTGACGATCACGCCGGAGAACCTCGAGCAGGAACGCAGCATCGTCAAGGAGGAGAGGCGGCTCCGCACCGACAATTCCACGGAGGGCAAGCTCTTCGAGGTCCTCACATCGAACGCGTTCACGGCCTCTTCCTATCGCTGGCCGGTGGTGGGGTGGGAAGCCGATCTGAACAACATCTCGCTTCTGGACTGCAAGAACTACTTCCGCACCTACTACGCACCCAACAACGCCATCGTCGTCATTGTGGGTGACGTGGATGCGGCGCGGACCAAGACCTTGATGGAGAAGCACTTCTCGGGCATCCCCGGCCAGGCCCCGCCCCGCGCAGTGGTGGACGCCGAGCCGGAGCAGAAAGGGGAGAAGCGCGTCATCCACAGGATGCAGGCCGAGCTGCCGGCGGTGATGATCGGATACAAGACTCCCGCCTTCAAGAACCCCGACTTCGCGCCACTCGAGGTCGCGCGCTCGATCCTCACGGACGGTGAGTCCTCACGGCTGTACCGCACACTGATCTACGAGAAGCAGATGGCCACGGAGGCCTACGCGTTCTTCAGGGCCTCGCTCGATCCGGGCCTTTTCATGATCTACACGCAGGCCAAGGACGACGTGGACATCGCGGCGCTGGAGACCGCCGTGCACGAGGTCGTTTCTCGGCTCGGCGCCGGCGACGTGAGCGACCGCGAGCTGCAGAAGGCGAAGAACCAGATGCGCGCCGATGCGATCAAGGAGCTGAAGGACAACCAGGGCAAGGCGGATCGGATCGGTTTTCACGAGCTGATCGCTGGCGACTACCGGGAGATGTTCTCGGTCCTCGATCGGATCGACGGGGTGTCGAAGGAGGATGTCGCCCG
>JAWPNA010000109.1:0-16216 GCA_045402695.1 Acidobacteriota bacterium | reverse complement strand
GCCGTCGCGCAGCCGGCCGTCACCAACAGCGCGAGGCAGACCAGAGTCGCCAGCCGTCCCGCCCTCCTGCTCAACTGTGCACCCACGAAGCTCCCTCCTGGCTCGTCACTGTCCGAACTGCAGACGCTTCTTCTGATCCTTGAAGATGGGATCGACGTACCCGATATCCGCCCATTCGACTCCAATCTCGAGCACCCTGAACTTCCCCTGGATCACCTCGCCCTTCCGCGCAAGCAGGATGTTGTCCGCGTCGAGGAACACTCCCAGGGTCTTCTTGGCCGGTCCCATCATCCCCATGAACCTGAACTTGATGGGAGGCGGAGTCGGCTTGGGGGGCTCCCTGGGTGGCGCCGGAGCCGGCGCGGGGTTCGGCACGATCTGCGGTGGCGGTGGTGTCAGGGCGGCGATGCGCGCCGCCTCCTCCTGCTGGGCCTTGAGCGCGCGGGCCCGGGCCTCCTCGGCCTGCAGCGCCTGCTGCACCGCGATCCTCTGGCGTTCCACCTCCGCTGGATCCACAGGCGGTGGTTTCGGCACGCCGTACTGGAACAGGTTTCGATCGGGCCGTGCGTCGGGGCGCCCCTCGGTGAACATCTGCGGGTCCACGGTGCTGATCTCCTTCAGCTTCACGTCCAGGCCTCCCAGATCGATCGGCGGCAGCGTGTCTACCTCTCCCGAGGCCACCACCAACCCTCCCTTGAACCACAGGAACGCCAGCACCGACACGCCAAGGAGCCCCAGGAGGAGGATCTGCCTACGATTGCCGTTCATCGGCCCCTTTCGCTCAGCGAACCCAAGAGTCCGCAGCTCCCACTCTCACGACGTGGCCCTCCCCGCTGACTCGTCGACGACGTCCTCGTCCACGAAAAACGTCGAAAGCTGGATGATGAGCTGCAGGATCACCCCGCCTTCCTTGGAGCTGGCGAGCTGCACCGAATCGATCACGATGAAGTTCTGCGAACGCTCGACCGTGTCCACGAACTGCCTGAGGTTCTCGTACGATCCCGTCAGCGGCATCTGCGCGCTGAACTTCATCACCTTGTCCTTGGGGTAGCTCTCGCGCGGGTAGGCGATCGTATCCATGTTGATGTTGAATTTCCTCGCGATCTCCCGGATCTCCTTCTGGAAGGTGATGAGCCTCTCCTGCTTTGTGGACAGCACGTCGTTGTAGAACTCGTCCAGGCTCGTCCGGCCCGCCAGCACCCGGTCGTGATGGTCCCGCAGTCTCGCGACGTCGTCCGCCCGGGCCGACAGCATGCCCGCCCTCTGCACCACCGCCTCCTGGAGCTGCGTCACCCGCCGGGCGCGGGGCACGTTCACCAGGAACGCCAACGCCAGGTTTAGCGCCAGCCACGCAAGCACCGCGACCGTCAGCGCGGGCGTCTTCGCCCTGATGTCGAACTCCGCGACAACTCGTCTCATGGGGACCCCCCATTCGGATCCGACTGCGCCTGGCGGTCTGTAGCCTGCGCACCGGCGCCGTCGGGAGCCGCCGCGCCCGTTTCGCCCTGGGCAGGCTGAACCGGCGTGTTGCCGTCCGCGGCGCCGCCCGCCTGCTGTGCGGGTTCCGGCTGAGGCATCGCGGCCGTGGGCGTGGGGGGCGTCAGAGACTCCGCTTTGGACTTGCCCGAGGGGATGTAGTCCATCCGCAGGATGAAGTTCAGCTCGTTCTTCGTCTCGCGCGAGTTCTCGCTGACCGGGTAGACCCCGGTGAAGTAGTCGGATCTTCCGAGGTTTTCCTCGAACTCGTACAGCGCATCCTGGACGCGCGCCAGGCCGTCGATCTGGACCTCGATCCTGGTGGAGGAGATCGATGGCCGGATCGATCGGATCTTCACGTCAGGAGGAATCAGATCCTCCATGCGCTCGAACAACGTGGACCACGAGAACAAGTGGCTGAGGATGAGTCCGTTGGCGAACCGCGACTTGGTGTTGAGCACGCCCAGGTCCAGAGCCTCGACGTCCTTCCTCATTTGACGCACGTCGGCCGCCAGGGAGTTGTACCGCGTGGTGTGCTCCTCCAACTCCTGCTGCAGCCTTCCTAACTCGCCTCCCGTCTTCACGAAGTCGTTGACGTTGTAGCCGGTGGCCGCCAGCAGCAGCGCCGCGCACGCGCCGAACACCGTGTAATGGACGGTGTTGTTGCGGAAGGGGCGGCGAGCGAGGTTGATCGTGGGCGGCCGCATCAGGCGTCTCCTCCCGATCGTCCAAGCGCGGCGCCGATGGCCGGGGCGAGCCGTTGCAGGATCTCCGCCGCGCGCTCTTCGCCGACTGCGGCGATCCGCCCGGTGACCTTCACGATGCGCCGGGCATCGATCGCCTCGGGCCGGGCAGCCAGCGGTGCGCTCTCGAACAGCGAGGCCAGCTTCTGCAGGTCTTGCCCCACGGATCGCATGTAGACGCGCGCCAGCCGCGTCCCCGCGAGCTTCTCCTGGTAGTAGACCAGCGATGCCTGCACTTCGCGCCGGAGCATCCGGTACTCGGAGTCCGGGCCCGCGTCCTCGGCGGCGGCGCTCTTGCTGCGATAGAAGATCAGGCGTCCCGCTCGATGGATCATGACGGTGAAGTAGTAGGAGGTGGCGTTCACCAGCATGAAATCGCCGTCGGCGGGCACCTCGGCCGCGATGACCGGACGGTACAGGTGCAAGAGGCTGAAGGAGCTGAGATCGACCAGGCCCGGGTGGATCCCCTGCTGCTGGAAGGCCGCCTCGTGCTCCTCCACCGCGGCGCGGGGAGAGAGGACCGCCAGCACCGCGTACCCCTTCCCGTTGCCGTTGACCCCGGGTGTGACCTGACAGTCCAGGACGGCGTCCTCCACCTTGAACGGGACGGCCTTCTTCATCTTCCACCGAACCATCTCGAGAACCTCACGGCGGGTGCGCGGGAGCTCCTCGAACGCCAGCAGCGCGACGCGCGCCAGGTGGTCCGGCATCACCAGGGAGATCGCGTTGGTCTTCACTCCCTCCTTCGCCAGGGCCCCGGCGAGCAGCGATTTATACTGTTCGGGCGACTTGACCTGCATCCGGAAGGCGTCGTTGCTCAGCAGGCCGGGCGGGACAGTCACGAGATCGTAGGACGTCAGCGTCCACTTCTTCTCCTTGTCCTTTACCAGCCGGGCGAGACTGATCTCACCCACCCCGAGCTCCATCGCGACGGGCGGGTATTTGGCCCTCACCCCCCCGCCTCCGGAATCGGCCGCCGCCCCGAAGGTCAGCCACCGGGGCAGTTTCAGGTTCTTGATGTCGATGTTGAGCAGGCTACTGGACAAATGTCACCTTGTTGATTTCTTTCAGCGTCGTCAGTCCGTTGAGCACCTTCTCGACCGCCGACTCGCGCAGAAACATCATGCCCTCTTCCTTCGCCGCGCGCTTGATCTCGGCGGCAGACTTGCGCGCCAGGATCAGCTCCCGGATGTTGTCGGACAGGTCCAGGATCTCCGCGATGGCGGTGCGGCCTTTGAAGCCTGTGCCATTGCAGTCGATGCAGCCGCGCCCCTCGTAGAATGTGTGGTCCCTGTACAACAGGGGGTCGAGGCCGGACTCCTCCAGCAGCCTGCCGTCGGCCTTCACGGGACGCTTGCACTCGTTGCAGATCTTGCGCAGCAGGCGTTGCGCCAGCACGCAGTTGAGCGCCGAGACGAAGTTGTAGACCTCGACCTTCATGTTGAGGAACCGCCCCAGCACGTCCACGACGTTGTTCGCGTGCACCGTGGTGAAGACCAGGTGGCCGGTGAGCGCCGACTGCACGGCGATCTGGGCGGTCTCCTCGTCGCGGATCTCCCCCACCATGATCTTGTCGGGATCGTGCCTGAGGATCGACCTCAGGCCTCTGGCGAATGTGAGGCCCTTCTTCTCGTTGACCGGGATTTGCGTGATGCCGGGAAGCTGGTACTCGACCGGGTCCTCGATCGTGATGATTTTGTCCTCGTCCGACTTGATCTCCGACAGCGCGGCGTACAGCGTCGTGGTCTTGCCCGAGCCGGTCGGGCCGGTCACCAGGAACATCCCGTACGGCTCCGTGATCTGCCGGCGCAGGATCTTGAGCTCGCGCGGCTCGAACCCCAGCACGTTCAGCCTCAGCTCGCGGAACTCATCGTTGGCCGACTCCTTGTCGAGGATCCGGATGACGGCGTCCTCGCCGTGCACCGACGGCATGATCGAGACGCGGAAATCGATGGTGCGCCCCTTCAGCTTCATCTTGAAGCGGCCGTCCTGCGGCACGCGCTTCTCCGCGATGTCGAGCTCCGACATGACCTTGATGCGCGACAGGATCGTCGAGTGGAACTGCTTGTCGATGGGGTCCATCGCCTGGTACAGGACCCCGTCAATGCGGTACTTGATGACCACCTCGCGGTCGCGCGTCTCGATGTGGATATCCGAGGCCCTGCGCTGGAGCGCGTTGAAGATGGTCGAGTCCACCAGTTTGATGATGGGCGAGCTGTCCGAAGTCAGCTTCTCGATGGTGAGCTGTTCCTCGCCCTCCTCGTCCTCCCGCACGAGCTGGACCTTGAAATCCTCGGTGGCCTCCTCCAGGACGCGCTGGCTGGATTCCGACTTCTTGAGGATCTCCTGGATGGCTGAGCGCGTGCCGACCATGATATCGATGGGGTGGCCGAGCATCAGCTCCAGCTCGTCGATCATGAGCACGTCGGCGGGATCGGACACGACACACATGAGGGTGTTTCCGCGAAGCTTGTACGGAACGAAGTTGTACCTGAACATCATGTCCACGGGAATTGAGCGGAACAAATCATGATCGATCGTAAACTGATTGAGATCCACGAACTCCAGGCCGAGGCGGCCCGCCAGGCGCTGCGCGCTCCCCTCCTCGGAGAGCACTTCGGCCCCGCCGCCGGATCCTTGGGCAGTCTCCTCGGCCGTCCTCACGGTTTGCGTTTCATCCGGGTCGGTTCGCTTGTTCATCGCGCTCATGACCTGTCCCTCAGTAGTTCGACGCCGTGTAGGATTTGATCAACGGCAGGTAGATCGCGAGCAGCATCGTCGCCACCACCAGCCCCATGAAGACGAGCATCGCCGGCTCCATCATCGAGACGATGGTGGTCAGGTCGGCGTCGATCTCGTCGTCGTACAAGTTCGCCACGTTGGCGAGCATCTCCTCGAGGGCGCCGGTGGACTCGCCTACCTTGATCATCTCGACGGACATGTCGGTCATCAGTCCGGTCTTCTCCAGCGACTCCCACAAGGGTTGTCCCTCGCGCACCTTGCCGGCCACGGCCAGCATCTCGAACTCGAAGACGCGGTTCCCGATCACACGCGCCGCGATCTCCAGTGACGTCACCAGGGGGATGCCGCCCTGCACCAGCGTGCCCAGCGTCCGGCAGAAGCGTGTGATGGCATACTTCGTGAAGACCCGCCCCAGGAACGGGATCTTCATCTTGTAGTAGTCCCAGGCCCTGGTTCCCGCATCGGAGCGCTTGTACGAGACCAGCATGAATGCGCTCACCGCCACGAGCGGGACGAGGATCATCAGGTTGCCCCGCACGAACTTCGACAAACCCAGGATCATCTTCGTGAGCGCCGGCAGATCGGTGCCCATGTCCCTGAACAGCGCCTCGAAGTTGGGCAGGATGTAGGTCACCAGAAGCACGATGAGGCAGCACGCCATCACGGCCAGGATGGTCGGGTAGATCGTCGCCGAGGTCACCTTCTTGCGCAGCATGAGGACTGTCTTGCTGTAGCTGATGTAGCGCTTCAGCACTCCGGCGATCTCGCCCGATCTCTCGCCCGACGCAAGCGTGGGGGCGTACAGCGGCGGGAACAGCTCTCCGTGCGAGCCGAATGCCTCGGACAGCGAGGCCCCGGACTTGACTTGATCGCGGATGTCCTCCAAGGCCCGCTTGAAGACGAGGTTCTTCCGTCGCTCGAGGAGGATGTCGAGGCTCGAGATGATCGGCAGGCCGGCGGAAACCAGCGAGACCAGCTCCTGGTTGAAGACCAGAAACTCCCTGGGCGCGATGCGCTTCCTCCTGAGCCCGGAGAAACCCAGCAGCGCGGCCGCGGCGGCCTTCTTCCTGATGGAGAAGATCAGGAAGTCCTGCGACTCGATCTCCCGGCGCAGCTCTTCCTCGGTGGCGGCCGTGTAGGTCCGCTCGATGGTCTGGCCCGTCGCCGTGCCCAGCTTGCAGATGTACTCGGCCATTCGTCACCTCTCCCTGGATTCGGCGGAGCCGGCGGGCACGCGGGCGCCAACGGGGTCGGTGGTCACGGCCGTCACGGAGATGAACAGCGCCTGCTTGGAGTCCTGGCTGCTCGTGGCCCCGACGAGGCTGGTGACGCCGGCCTTTAGATTGAGCGTCACGTCGATGAGCGGAGCGAATCGCTGCGACCCGTCCGCGCCGCGCCTCAGCTTCTCCAGCGCGAACCGATCCATGTGGATGACGCCGAGCCTGGAGGAGACCGCTCCAACCCGGAACAAGACGCGGTACTCCTCGCCCATCGCCAGAGTGCCCGAGCCGTTCTCCGCCGTGGAGACCGAGGCGCCCCCAAGCTGCGTGATGACGCCCCACTTGGTCACGTCCTGGATCACCGAAGGAGGCACACCCATCCGCCTGGGCGGCTTTCTCTCCACATCCGCCGGGGGTGGTCCTTCCTCGGCCCGCAGGAGCTGGACCGACAGGCTGATGCCTCGCGGGGGAAGGTCGTAGCCGGCGATGAGCGTCTCGATGCGCTGTAGGCTCTCGGGAGTGTCCGTGACCGTGATGGCCTTGATCCGCGGCTGCACCGCGTAGGAGCCCCTCTCGCTGATGGCCGGCTGGATGAGCGTCACGACGTCGTCCACGCCGCGATACTGGATCGTGAAGGTGCGCGTGATCAGGTCCGCGTCGGGCCCGCAGAAGTGGGGAGCATCCGGCGGCGCCGCGCTCGCGACGAGCAGCGATATGAAGACCAGGATGATACGACGGGCGACCCGGCTCACAGCTCGATCCCCGCGTCCACGATGAGCACCAACTCCGTCGCTCGCGGCGAGGATCCCGCGGGTGCGCCGGGGGCTGGATCCTCGTAGTAGGTCATGCTGAAGATCCGCGCGTTTGCCGGATCGGGCGTTCGCACCAGCTCCACGGTCGGCGGCAGCGGCCGGCCTTCGTGGAAGATCACGGGCTGGCCTGAACCGGAGGCCGTGGCGATCTCGTCCGCCATGCCCACCAAGGCGGATGACCCGCCGGCGGGCGGTGCCATGGGCGCGCGGGGCATGCGCGGCCACCCTGGTGCGCCCACCATCACGAACACGATCGCCGCAGCGGCGGCAGCCAGCACGAGAAGCGCCGCGGCGCGCCGTGTGATCGGAGCCTGCCGATTCGGGGCGCGGAATCGTCCGCGATCCCCCTCGCGCGCGATTCCTTCCTGTATGGCCGGCCAGAACCCGTCCCAGAAGGGATCCGGCCTTGCGGAGGAGTCTTCCTCGGCGAGGGGCGCGAGGATTTCCGCGGGATCGGATGCGACCGCCTTCGCGAAGCAGGCCGGGCACTCATGGATGTGCCGCCGGATTAGCCGGCGTTCTTCCGGGGGGAGATCGTCCCGATGGTACGCCGGAAGCGACAGGGCGACGCGGCCGCAGTCGAAGCTGTCCGTGGGATCGTGGCTCACTTTCTCGGTCCCCTGAAGTACTCCGGATACCGGCGCCGCAGGCCTTCCTGCAGGATTCGGCGCGCCTGCATCAAGTGGTTCCGCACGGTGGACGGCCTGATCTCCAGAAGACTGGCGATCTCCTCCGTGCTCATCCCCTCGACCTCCTTCAACGTGAAGACCGCTCTCTGTGCCGGCGCCAGCTTCACCGCGAGCCTGTTGAAGATGCGCCTCAACTCCGAGCGCATCGCCTCGGCCTCCGCTCCCGGCTGGATATCGGGAGGCAGCCCGCCCGTCACTTCCTCGATCGGCTCTTCCAGCGCATGCGGGATGTGCCGCCTCTTGCGGAGGAAGTCGATCGCCAGGTTCACCACGATCCGGGAGAACCACGGATCGAAGGCCGAAGCCTCGTCGAAACCTCCAATGGCCGACCAGAGCCGGATAAAGGCCGTCTGCGCCACGTCCCGGGCATCCTCCTCGTTGCCGAGGATGCTGAGGGCGATGCGAAACACCTTCTCACGCTTCAGGAGGACGAGATGCTCGAAGGCCCGCTCGTCCCGCTCGCGCGACCGCCTGATGAGCGTGATCTCGTCCGCCATCAACCGCCGGCTCCGGGGCCACCCCGCGTGGGGGACCAGGTGGAGACGGCGGCGCGCGCTCCATCCCACATACGAGTGCCGCGCGCGCCGCGTCTAGAGACTTATCCGCCCGGGGGACTGCGAGTAAGAGCCACAATCTAATCAATGACTTGCGGGCCGTCAATGAATCGCCGGGAGGTGGCCCGAGATCAGGCGGGGGCTATCCGAGGACCTCACCGGGTCAGGAAATGGTCGTACCCGCCCGGGGGCAGAGCCTGCCCCCGCCCGGAGGCGTCGGCCAGGATCACCGTGGGTGCCCTCCGGGGCCGCCGGATGATCCGTCCGATGAACAACGCGGAGCAGACGGGATCGGCTGCTGCCAGCTCGGCCAGCAGACTCTCGCGTGAGGGTGGGACCGTGAACAGCAGCTCGTAGTCCTCCCCTCCGTGAAGAGCCAGTTCCAGCGGATCGGCGTCAAGCAGCGGAGCGAGAGCGCGCGCGGCGTCGTGTATCGGGATTGCCGGCGCGAGGAGGCGCGCGCCCACGTGCGACGCATCGACGAGACGCGACAGGTCCAGCGACAGCCCGTCGGAAAGATCGATCGCGGAAGAGGCGATCCGTTTCTCCAGCAGCAACCTCCCCAGTCCCACCCGGGGCTCGGGATCCAGATGCCGGAGCACGGCCTGCGCGGCCCGCGGCGGGGCCTGGCGGCGCCTCGCCGGCTTCACCACTCGGACGAGACGGCGGCCTGATGCGTTCATCACCGGGCGCCATCCGGCCTGAAGGAGCCGGCGGCCCGCGGCCGACGCTCCCAGCCCCGAGCTGACGTACACCCCGTCTCCCGGGCGCGCGCCAGCGCGCTCCAGCGCCTTGCGACCTCTCGTTCTGCCGATGATCGTGATCGAGATGACGAGCGGGCCGGACGAACGTGATGTATCGCCCCCGATCAGGGCGATGCCATGCCCGCGCGATTGGGAGTGCAGCCCGTCCACGAACCGATCGAGGAATCTCGCCGGGAGATCGCCGGGGATCGCCAGCGTCAGAAGGAACGCGATCGGCCTGCCGCCCATGGCGGCGATGTCGCTCACGTTCACCGCGAGAGATTTGCGGCCCAGGAGAAAGGGAGGCTCCTCGCGGCGGAAGTGCTGGTCCTCGAGGAGACAGTCGGTGGAGAGCAGCAGCCGGCCGGTGGAACCTCCAGGCCCGAGCACGGCCGCGTCGTCACCGATACCGGCGGGGGGGGCCGGGCTGTAGGCGCCAAACCGTTTCAGGATCGCGTCGAGAAAACCGCGCTCGCCGGCGCTCCGCAGAATCCGCTGAAGGCTCACTCGGGTGAGACTATCACGATCTCCCGCGCGCCTGGATCACGGCCACGCGCGCCGGCTTTCTCGCCTTGGCGGATCTTCCGCGCGCCAGACCGCCGGGGTCTCCCGCGCCGCGCGCATGGTCCGCCGACCCCGCGAGCGGCACGAGCGCCGCGGCGAAGACCTGCTCGACATCCTCCACGTAGAGAAAGGTCAGATCCTTGCGGACGTAATCCGGCATGTCCTCGAGAGCCCGCCGGCATAACGCGGGAAGGATGATTCGCTTGATGCCGGCCCGCCGCGCCGCCAGGATCTTCTCCTTGATCCCGCCTACCGGGAGCACCTGCCCGCGCAGGGTGATTTCCCCCGTCATCGCCACGTCGCGCAGGACAGGACGTCCCGAAATCGCGGAGAACATCGCGACCGCCATCGTGATTCCGGCCGACGGCCCGTCCTTCGGAATGGCGCCTTCGGGAACGTGGACATGGATGTCGTGCGTCGAGAAGAAGTTCTCCGAGATGCCCAGCGAGGCCGCGCGCGCGCGCGCGTAAGACAGTGCGGCCTGGGCGGACTCCTTCATGACGTCACCGAGGTGTCCGGTCAGCATGAGGTGGCTCTTTCCCTCCATGGTGGTCGCCTCGACGAACAGGATGTCACCCCCGCTTGCGGTCCACGCGAGGCCGGTGGCCACGCCGACGCGGTCCACCTTCAGCGACTCCTCGGGAAGGATCCGGGGCGCTCCGAGAAAACCGTCCACGTTGCCTGCGACGACCTTCATGCGCCCCTTGAGATCCCCCTCGGCTACCTTGCGCGCCACCTTGCGGCAGATGGTGGCCAACTCCCTCTCCAGGTTGCGCAGGCCCGCCTCGCGGGTGTAGGCGGCGATGACCCGACCGACGCCCGAATCCTCGAAGCCAATCTGTGAGTCTTTCAACCCGTTTTCCTTGATCTGCTTGGGGATGAGGTGCCTCCTGGCGATTACGGTCTTTTCCTCCTCCGTGTAGCCGCTCAGGCGGATGACCTCCATCCGATCAAGGAACGCGGGCTGGATCGGCTCCAGCATGTTGGCCGTCGCGATGAACAGCACGCTGGAGAGGTCGTAAGGGACCCCCACGTAGTGATCCCGGAACGTGTTGTTCTGCTCGGGGTCCAGCACCTCCAGCAGAGCGGAGGAAGGGTCTCCGCGGTAGTCGGCTCCCAGCTTGTCCACCTCGTCGAGCATGAAGACCGGGTTGATCGAGCCGGCCTGGTGCATTCCCTGGATGATGCGGCCGGGCATCGATCCCACGTAGGTCCGGCGGTGCCCCCGGATCTCCGCCTCGTCGCGCACGCCTCCCAGGGAGATCCTCACGAACTTGCGCCCGAGCGCCCGCGCTATCGACTTGCCCAGGGAAGTCTTGCCCACGCCGGGCGGCCCCACGAAACAGAGGATGGGGCCCTTCATCTCCTTATTGAGCTTGCGCACCGAGAGGTACTCGAGGATCCGATCCTTGATCGTCTCGAGACCGAAGTGATCCTCGTCAAGGATCTTGCGCGCTTTTTTGATGTCGAGGTTGTCGCGCGTCTGCTTGCTCCAGGGGATGTCGGCCATCCAGTCGAGATAGTTGCGCACCGTCGCGGTCTCGGCGCCGTCGGGTTGCATGCGCTCCAGCTGGTTGATCTGGCGCTCCACCTCCTCGAGGACCTTGGGCGGCATCTTCGCCTTTCGCACCTTCTCGCGGATCTGCAGGACTTCCTCGGCCAGCTCATTGCCCTCGCCGAGCTCCTGCTGGATGGCCTTCATCTGCTGGCGCAGGAAGAACTCCCTCTGGGAGCGGTCGATCTCCTCGCGGGTGTGCGAGTTGATTTCCTGCTGCATCGTCAGCAGGTCGATCTCCTTGTTGAGCAGGTCATTGACCTTTCGGAGCCGCTTGACCGGCTCGACGATCTGGAGGATCTCCTGCGCGTCCTCTATCTTCAGTTCCAGGTTGGAGGCCGCGAGATCGGCCAGCCGCCCGGGAGCCTCGAGGTTGCTCGCCACCACCATCACCTCTGAGGAAATCGTCTTGCCGAGCTGGACGCTGCGCTCGAGCGACTTCTTCACCGCCCGCATGAGGGCTTCCTGCTCGAGGTTCGCGTCGGCGGCCGGCTCGGGAATCTTATCGAGCTGCGCCTGCACGAAATCGCGCCCATCGGAGAAGTCCGTCACGCGCGCCCGCGCCACTCCCTGCACCAGCACTCGGATCCGATTGTCGGGCAGCTTCAGCATCCGCATGATGACGGCCACGGTGCCGATGCGGTACAGGTCCTTTGCCCCCGGCTTCTCGGTCTCCTTTTCCTTCTGCGCGCACAGGAGGATCATCCGGCTGCCCGCCAGCGCGTGGTCCACCGCCGCGATGGAGCGCTCCCGGCTCACCGACAGCGGGACGATGATGAAGGGATATACGACGAGGTCCCTCAGCGGGAGCACCGGGAGCTTTTCGGGGATCTTGAGCTGATCTTCGGCACGTGTCGCGTCGGGGGCCACTATCTGTCCTCCGGGGTCGTGATGGGGATGGTGACTTCCTCGCCCCGCCGGTTGGAGACCTTCGGGAAGAAAATCTCCAGCACGCCTTCGTCCAGCCTCGCGCTGGCGTCGCGCGTGTTGATGGGCATCACGAGAGGCACCACGCGACGGAACCGCCCGCCGGTTCGCTCCATGCACGTGAACTTGACCTGGCCTTCGGTCTGCTGCCGGGGGCGCTCCCCCACGATGACCAGGGCGCCCGCCAGAGCCGTCAGCTTGAGCGATTCGAGCGGCACGCCCGGCAGATCGCAGCGCACCACAAGCCCCTCGCTGTTCTGGACGACGTCCACGCTCGGTATCCAGGAATTGACTGAGGACTCTCCACCTGCCTCCCGCATCTCGAGCAGGGCGTTGAACAGCTTGTTCATCTCGCTCTGGATGCGGGCCACTTCGAGGTAGGGACCGAAGTCCTGCTCCATGCGCTCCTCCAGGCGGGGCCGCCGCCGGGCTCAATATGATGAGTCGGCCCCGGACATGCAAGGGTCCTGACCTCACGACTTCTACCGCGACTCCTCGGCCTTCTTCTGGTCCAGCAGCCCCTTGAGTTCCTCCAGAAAATCGGACGGTTCCTCGAACCGCCGGTAGACCGACGCGAACCGGACATAGGCGACTTTGTCCAGCTCTCTCAGCCGCAGCATGACGTGGGCGCCCACGCGGTCGGTGGCGAGCTCCTTGTCGGGGTTCTCCTGGAGCAATGCCTCGACCTCATCGGCAATCGACTCCAGGGCCTTGAGGGGCACTGAGCGCTTCTGGCATGCCTTGATCAGGCCGTCCATCAGCTTGCGCCGCTCGAAGGGCTCTCTCCGCCCGTCCTTCTTGACCAGGCGGAACGCGATCTCCTCGATCCGCTCGTAGGAGGTGAAGCGCCGCTTGCACTTGAGGCACTCGCGACGCCGCCTGATGACATGACCCTCCTTGCCCTCCCGCGAATCCACGACTCGGTCCTGAATGTGGCTGCAGAAGGGGCACTTCATGAAGGGGCTCCCGCGTCGCCGGTAGCGACCTGGGCCTCCCGTGAAATCCGCGACAGGCTCTTCAACGTCAGGCCCTCCTTCCACAGCAGCAGGATGCCGATGACGATCACCGGCCCGATGGCGAAGGCATGCGTGACGAGGATGGTCGCCGCAGCCCTGTTCGGCTCCACGCCGAAGAAATCCACCAGGCCCAGCTTGCCAGCGTACTCGTAGGGCCCGACGCCGCCAGGAGTGGGCACGGCGATCCCCAGGGTCAGGAGCGCCATCATCAGCAGAGAGTCGCCGAACCCCAGTCCGACCCCGAACGCCTTCAGCGAAACCCAGATCGACCCGGTGATGAACAGCCAGATGGCGATCGATTGGATCCAGGCCAGCGTGAAGATCCACCCCCCCTTCACCACGTCAAAACCGCCCAGGAAGGCGTGAAGCACGCGCGGCAGGAGCGCGTTGCCGCCGCCCGACCGCCTGTCGAGATAGTGGAAAATCTGATGGCGGTAGTGGACGACGAGGTACAGGGCCGGGAAAATCGCCAGAGTGCCGAGGCCAAAAAGAAGACCTCCCGCCCGGACCTGCGCCATGTTGAGGTTCCCGGTGCCCGCGGCCGGCATCTCGAACAGGAAGATCAGGTAGAAACCGAGCAGCAGCGCCACGCTCAAGGCGTCCATCAACCTCTCCAGCACGCACGAGGCCAGAGCGCCGGACTTGCTGATCCCTTCGCGCTGGCCGAGGAGCATCGGCCGCAGGATCTCCCCAAGCCGGAATGGGAGGATCATGCTCACCATGTATCCGATCGACGTGGTCGAGAACAGGTTGTAGAAGCCGATGCGGGGCTTCATCGGGGTCAGGAGCAGCCGCCACCTCTGGCATCTCAGGAGGACATGAAGGCCTTGCAGGGCCACTGCAGCCGAGAGCCAGAAGGGGTTGGCCTCTCTGATGTGACCCAGAACCCGCCAGAAGTCCAGTTGCCGGGAGAACAGCCAGAGGAGCAGGGCAGCCACCAGGAAGCTCAAGGAGATCCTCAGGCCGCGTGTGCGCACCGTTCCTCCGGTCAGGGCGTAAACCTACTACAGCCCCAGCGGGACGGTCAATCAATGTTCCCCTCATCAACGACTCCCCGGACGCGGCACGCGAAGTAGATCGAGAAGAACTCACCTGCCCACGGGCCCCCGCGACCGCGGCAGTCCGGGTGCCACGCGAACAGTCTTGTGCCGGCGCAGCATCACCATGCCCGGCCCCATCCCCTTCCCCTTCCCCTTTCTGACGTGCTTCCTCCACGCCACATGCACGTCCATCTCCCCCTGCTCCTTGCCCTTGCTGAAGTGCGCCGCGATCGCCGCCGCCTGAAGCACCGTCGGCTGAGGCAGCGAGGCCAGCCTGCCGGGATTGCGCACGATGACATGGGCGCCCGGCCACCCCGCCGCGTGCAGCCACAGATCGTGCGGCGCCGCCACGGAGAACGTGAGGTGATCGTTTTCGGCACCCGTCTTCCCCACGATGATGGTGAACCCATCGACGGAGCGAAACTCCCGGACCTCGACGTACTCCGGCCGGCGCGCGACCTCGGGCCGCCGTGATTTGCGGAAAGCGCGGATGAGCCCCTTCTCCTGGAGCGACCGTTCCACCTCCTCCAGGTCCCGTCTCGATCGCGCGAGGGCCGGTTGATCCGCGGCCCCATCCAGATCGGCGCGCCGGCGCTTGAGTGACTCGAGGCGCCCGGGGATGATCGCGCGCGCGCGCTCCCGCCGCCGCGCCGCCTTGAAGTATCGCTGCGCATTCTCGCCGAGGCTCAGGCGCGGATTGACGGGGATGGCCACCTCGCGGGCGTCCGGATCGTAGTAGTCCACCACGCGCACCACAGTTCCTTCCTTTCGCGCCGCGTGCAGGCCCGCCAGGATCAGCTCGCCCCGGCGCCTGTCCTGATCGCCACAGCGCGAAGCCTCGGCCAGGTCGGCCTCCAGCACCTCGATCAGGTCCGCGACTTTCCTGCGCTCCTGCCGCAGCAATGCCGAAAGCGATTCGTGTAGCGACGCGTACTCGAGGTGGCGCAGCACACAGGCGGTGACTGCTTCTTCCGCCTCGTTCACCGTGGGCGTCCTCGTCGCGGTCAGATGGGATGCGTGCGAGAGAGAAAACGGAAAGGCAAACATGTTGCGGTTGGTCAGAGGCAGCGATTCGGACAGGTCCGCCCCCGCAGCCGGGCTGTAATACACCGGCTCGCGCGTCCCCGAGCGGGCGCGGGCCGCCAGATCGAGATGGGCCCGCCACGGGTCCGCGCCGGCTCCGGCGAGCCACGCGATCTCCCGCGCCAGATGCACGCTGACCCCGGGCAGCGCCCGCGCGAGGCGCAACTCCTCAGTGCTTCCGCGACTCTCGTCGGCGAGAATCTCCCTGAACCCGGCCTCGTCAATTGCATCCATCCCCTGCTCGACCCATCGAGGGGGGACCGGAGGCGGGACGTAGAGTCCACCTATGGCGGGCCGCCTGAACGCACCTGCGTGGCTGCGAGCGAACCGGAGGATCCGTTCATCATGATCCAGCAAGAGCATGTTGGATGCCCTCCCCATCAGCTCGACGACGAGCGCGCGCCCTTGTTCGAAGTCGATCCGGACCAATCGTTCCATTTCAGGCATGCTCAAGCCCAGGACGCGGCGCCCCTCGAGCTCCCGGGTCAGCGCGACGGCCAGCTCCGTGGGCGCCGCCGGGGCCTTCACGCCTCGCGCCAAGTGCATTGTGGAGATCCGCGGGTGAATGGCGATGTGGATCCGCGGGAAGGGGGGCTCATCGAACCGTAACAGAAAGCGGTCCGTGTCTAGCTGCACCGCGTCGGCCAACGGCCTCCCCGTCAGGAAGGGGCCCATCTCGTCCACAACGGCCTTGAGGAGGACTTGATCCAGAAACTCTCTCCGGCTTCTCCAGCCAAAACCCAAGCTGGGAGCGGGTTTCGTCTTGACAATCAACGGCGCTCGACGTACATCAGAGCGCGACAGACACGGGGGGTTCTTGACCGTCTCATTAATGGGGATGGGGCGTCAAGAGGGAAGGACTCTCCGAGGTCTGTCGTGCTTCATCATCTTTCCTCGGAAGCCCGGTGGCGTCCCGCCAACGCTCACCGGGCTACTTGTTTTTTCGAGAAGCCTCCCTCGATCCCGGCCGATCCCCTCCTTGCCCGCCTGCCCCGGCGGACACATCGCCGGAGCCGCGCCTCTCGACCAGCAGCACAACGATGCGCCGGCCC
>JAWPNA010000376.1:0-16248 GCA_045402695.1 Acidobacteriota bacterium | reverse complement strand
TCCAGGTGCAGGTGCTGCGCGTGGACAAGAAACGGGGGAAGATCTCCCTCACGCGCAAGCCGCTCGAGGGCGACCCGTGGGCCGGAGTTTCCGACCGCTTCCATCAGGGGCAGGTGATGGCCGCCAAGGTGGTACGCGTGGCTGAATTCGGCGCATTCGTCGAGCTGGCTCCGGGAGTGGACGGCCTGGTGCACGTCAGCGAGCTGGCCGGCGGAGGCCGGGGCTCGGGCAAGAAGGCCGGCGAGCTCGTCAAGGCGGGCGACGAGATCAAGGTGCAGGTGATGAAAGTGGAGGAGGCGAGGCGCCGGATCTCGCTGGGCATCGCGCACGAGACAGTGCCGGTGGGCAAGAAGGTGGAGATCACGCCCCCGAAGGTGGGCGAGACGGTCACCGGAAAGGTCGACCGCGTGGAGAAGTTCGGCGTCTTTCTCCGGCTCGGGCCGGGCCTGATCGGCATGATACCCAACAGCGACCTCGGCACCCCCCGAGGCGCCGACCACAAGCGGCTGTTTCCGAAGGGCACCGAGATGAAGGCAGAGGTGATCCAGTCGGACCCGGCGGGGCGCAAGATCCGCCTCTCCATCACCAAGGCCGAGGGGCGCGAGGAGCGCGACGCCCTCGACCGCTACAAGAAGGAATCGACGAAATCCACCAGCGGCGGCAGCTTCTCGACCCTAGCCGACGCGTTCGACGCATTCAAGAAGTCCTCCACGGGCGGTTCAGAGTCCTGAAAGCCTTCCGCGTCCTCGGCATCGAGATCCACATTGACTACTCGTGGATCTTCATCTTCGGACTGATTCTCTGGAACTTCACCTTCGGCATCTTCCCTCAACAGTACCCGGGCCTCCCGCGCAGCACGTACCTCGTGGTGGGGCTGGCCAGCACGCTGCTGTTCTTCTTCTCGGTGCTGTTTCACGAGATGTCGCACTCGCTGGTGGCCAACAGCCACGGAGTGCGCGTGGATCGCATCACGCTGTTCATCTTCGGGGGAATGTCGCACCTGACGCGCGAGAGCCCCAGCCCGAAAATCGAGATGCGGATCGCGGCTGCGGGCCCTCTGGCCAGCTTCGTGCTGGGGGCGGGGTTCTACGCCGTCTCGCGGTTGACTCCCGATCCAGGGTCCAACATCTGGGCAGGGATGGCAGGCCATCTGGGGCTCGTCAACATCGCCCTGGGGGTGTTCAACATGCTGCCTGGAATTCCGCTGGACGGCGGGCGGGTCCTGCGCGCGTGGTCGTGGGCACGGTCTGGAGATCGGATCCGTGCCACCGGAGTGGCGGCGGCCTGGGGCAAGGCGCTCGGATGGGTGCTGATCGGGATGGGCGCCGTCAGCGCGATCAGCGGCAACCTGGTGGGTGGGATCTGGATGGTCTTCATCGGACTGTTCGTCAAGGAGGCGGCCGAGGCCGAACGGCGGCAGGCGATGGTGGGCGACGTGCTGGCGGGACTGAAGGTCGCGGGAGTGATGATTCCCGACCCGATCACGATCCCATCGTACATCTCCGTGCAGGACGCCATCTCGGGCTACTTCCTCCAGCACGGGTACGGTGGCTACCCGGTGACGCGCGACGAGCAGACCGTGGGGCTGCTGTCACTGGCGGACCTGACCCGGTGCGAGCCCGACCAGCGCGAGCGCACCACGGTGGCGCAAATCATGAGCGCGCTTCAGCCGGGACAGTCGGTGGGCCCCGACGACGAGCTGATCACGGCGATGCGCGTGATGGCGTCCGGCGGCATCTCGAGGCTGCCCGTCATCGCCGAAGGGAAGCTCGTGGGGCTGGTGACGCTCCAGGCCGTCGCCCGTCTCATCAAGATCCGCGAGATCGCCCTGCGGCGAGTGGCCTAGCCACCGTCACCCTCATCCTCATCTGATAGAATGCGCCACCATCATTGATTACCAGGCGTGATCCTCACGCCCTCCGGAGGTGCCCATGCCTTCCGTTTCAATTCCTCTCCGGGCGGCCGCCGCGGCGCTCGTCCTGTCCTTCCTGGTTCCTGCTCCCGCGCGGTGCACATCTTCTCCGGGATCCTCCTCGTATCAGTGGACCGCGGCACGGGTGGTGGACTACGCGCGGGTCACCTCCGCGGAGATCTCCCCCGACGGGACGAAGATCCTTTACCTGATGTCGCGCCCCCGCAAGGAGGATGACAAGCCCGGCGCGGCCTTCGTGAACCTGTGGCTGGCGCCTTTCGCGGGCGGCGAGCCGCGTCAGATGACGTCGGCCGACGCGGAGGACAAGTCGCCGTTGTGGTCGCCCGACGGCACGCGCATCGCGTTTCTTTCGGCCCGCGGGGATGAGAAGGCCAAACCTAGGCTCTGGATACTCCCCGTGGATGGCGGAGAGGCCTACCCGGTGACCGACGAGAAGACCGACGTGGCCGCCTTCGCGTGGGCGCCTCACGGGCGCGAGATCGCGTACATCGCCGCCGACCCGAAGTCCGAGGCGCGAGAGAAGGAGGAAAAGGCGGGGCGCGACTGGACCGTCGTGGATCACGATCTGCCCGTGCGCAGGCTGTGGATCGTGCCGGTTGGGGGCGCAGGCTCACGCGAAGTGCGGCCGGTGGCCTCCGCAGCGGAGCGCTCGGTGTGGGACGTCGCCTGGTCGCCCGACGGCAAGGCGATCGCAGCCACCGTGACCGACACGCCGCGCACCGACGACTCCTACATGCTCAAGAAGATCGTGGTTCTGCCCGTGGAGCTCAACAGAGGCTCCGGGCGCGAGCTGGTGGGTGTGGTGGGCAAGGTGGATCAGATCGCCTGGTCGAAGGACGGCCGGACGATCGCCTACCGGGCGGGTGTGGACTCGTCCGATCCGTTCAGCGGAAGTCTGTTCCTGATCCCGGCGGAGCGGGGCGCCGGGGACAGGGGGGGCGGGGGCGGCGCCGCGGCGCCGGCCAACCTGACGGGCGGCCGCGCCGAATCGGTCAATCACATCGCCTGGCTCGATGACGGCCGTCTCGCTCTGGTCTGCGTGAGGGGCACGAGCACCGCGATCGACCTGCTGGACCCGAAGGATACCGCGAACCCCAGGACGCTCGTGGCGCCGGGGCAGGCGGTCTTCACCTCGGCGTCGTTCTCAGGCAACGGACAGAGATTCGCCCTGACCGCGTCGACGGCCGCCGGTCCCGCCGATGTCTTCGTGGGCGAAAGGCGGCCACGAGGCGCGACATCGCTCAGAAGGATCACCGGCGCGAACCCCGACCTGCAGGCGCTCCCGCGCGGCAAGCAGGAGACGTTCAGCTACACGGCACGCGACGGCATGCCGCTGGAGGCAGTCCTGATCCGCCCCGTGGAGTATCCGGGTCGTGCGAGTTACCCGCTGGTGGTCATCGCGCACGGGGGCCCCGAGTCGCAGTACCTCAATGGCTGGAACACCTCCTACGCGATCCCCGGGCAGGCGCTGGCCGAGCGAGGCTGCTTCGCCGTCTATCCCAACTACCGCGGCTCGACCGGGCGGGGCGTGTCGTTCGCCAAGGCCGATCACAGGGACCTCGGAGGCCGCGAGTTCACCGACGTCCTGGATGCGGTGGAGGCGCTGGCCGCGAAGTTCCCCATCGACAGGAAGCGCGTGGGGATCACCGGCGGATCGTATGGCGGGTACTTCACGGCGCTGGCCGTCACCCGCCACAGCGAGCACTTCGCGGCGGGGGTGGAGCTGTTCGGCATCACCAACTGGATCTCCTTTCTCGGCGTCAGCGACATCCCGGCGGAGAACAGCCAGGTTCACTGGAACCTCTGGTGCTACGACAACGTGGACTCTTGCTGGCAGGCCAGCCCCATCGCATACATCCACAAGGCCGCCACGCCGACGCTGATCATGCAGGGGGAGCAGGACGCCCGCGTCCCCAAACCGCAGAGCGACGAGCTGTACGCCGCCCTGAGATGGAAGGGAGTGCCGGTGGAGTACGTCACCTTCCCCCGCGAGAAGCACGGCTTCCGCGAGCGGGCGCACCAGATCGAGACGTTCGAGAGGATGATGGGGTGGTTCGAGACGTATCTGAAACCGTAGTCCGGAAAGCGTGTGCAGCGCGCTGAGACGGACGTTCGGAGCGCACCGGGCGCGGCTTTCTCGGGCCGTGAGCCGGCGATCCTCGCCGCACTGGCCGTGGCAGCGCTCGTGGCTTCAGGACTGCGTCCGCACGACAGGCTCACGTGGCTGCTGGAGGTTTCCTGGGTGCTGACGGGGCTGCCGGCGCTCGTGCTCACCCGGCGGCGCTTCCCGCTGACTCCCCTGCTCTACCGTCTGCTCTTCCTGCACGCGCTGATCCTCATCGTGGGCGGCCACTACACGTACGCGCAGGTCCCTCTCGGCCATTGGGCGCAGGAGCTGTTCGGGTTCCAGAGAAACCCGTACGACCGGCTAGGCCACTTCGTTCAGGGGTTCGTGCCGGCGATCCTGGCGCGGGAGGTCCTCCTGCGCTGCTCGCCGCTGCGCCGAGGCGGTTGGCTGTTCTTCCTCGTTGCCGCCGTCTGCCTTGCCTTCAGCGCCTTCTTCGAGATGATCGAGTGGTGGGCGGCGCTTGCGTACGGTCAGGCGGCCGATGCCTTCCTGGCGACGCAGGGGGACCCCTGGGATACGCAGTGGGACATGTTCCTTGCGATGGTGGGCTCGGTGGTTTCTCAGGCCGTGCTCTCGTTCCATCACGACCGACAGTTGAATGCTCTGTGCCGCCAGCCGTCATAAAGCTGAAACCCTTGGCAAGTTCTCGCGGTATGATCGTCCGACCGGTTCAGGAGGAGCAATGAGAAGAGTGCTGCTGACAGCGTCCGTTGGTCTGTGCCTGCTTTCTTCTGCGCCCGCGCGGCTCGCCGCCCAGCAGATCAAGGCCGAGCCGCGGTACGAGATGACGACCTACTACGTGGCCCTGCTGTATCGCGGCCCGAGCTGGACCCCCGAGTCCACTCCCGAGACGCAGCGCATCCAGGAAGGACACATGGGGCACATCAAGGAAATGGCCGCCTCGGGCAAGCTCACGCTCGCGGGCCCGTTCAGCGACGACGGGATCCTGCGAGGCATGTTCGTCTTCCAGGTGGGCTCGATGGAGGAGGCCAGGGCGTTGTGCGACGCCGACCCGGCGGTGCGCGCCGGTCGTCTCAAGGTGGAGCTGCACCCCTGGTTCTCGGCCAAGGGGATCCGGCTAGATCCTCCCGCGGGATCCGCCCCGGCCAGGTGAGCCCTCTTGCGGGAGCTCGATCAGCGCTGCCGTGAACCGGCGGATGTTGCGGCGATGGGAAACTCCGGATCGATCTTGCGCATCCTCTCGGCGAGCTTGACGGCCAGCCCGGGCCGGCCCGCGCGGCGGGCCTCGGACGCAATCCTCTCCAGCCGGAACAATCCCTCGCCCCAGGCGTCGAAGCGCGGGTTGGCCGCGAGGTCGTCAGCCATCTTCAGCAGCGCCGCCTCAGCTTCGGAGGGTCTCCTTCCTCGCAGGCCGACCTCCCCTTCGAGGGTTCTCAGGAACGGATCCATCATGGACGGGATGAAGGTCGCGTAGGGGGTGCTCTTCGCGTCGGCGACGATCTTGTGCAGCAGACCGCGCGCCGTCTTGAGCGACCGCCGCGCTACATCGGCGCGCCCGAGGCCCAGCAGGGCCTCTCCTCCCAGCGTCGTCCCGACGAACCTCGCCATCGACGACGGGCTCGATTCCAGCGAGCGCGCCGCGTCGAGCGCTTCGACGAACCGCCCGCGCAGGATCAGGTACTCGAGGTAAGGCGCCGCGTACCGGCCGCCGCGCTTCGGGTCGCGCGACTTCAGATCGAACGCTTCCTTCAAGAGGCGCTCGGCCTCCGAGTCGTTTCCCAGGCGCAGGTTGATCGTTCCGAGCAGGTGCAGATTGTGTCCGTGATGCCAGTCATCCTCGGGATCGATTTTCTCCGAGGCGTAGTAAGCCCGTTCGAGCCGGTCGGCCGCCGAGAACTGCTCGAGCGCCTCCTGCAGCTTCCCCAGACGCGGCAGGACGTGGCCGTACATGTGGAGCGCGTGCGGGACTCCCGGCGCGGCCGCGGCGTACACCTTGCCATGCTGGGCGGCCTCCGCGTAGCGTCCGATGTTTTCGTACGAATGCACGAGGAAATGATGAGCGCCCAGGTGCACCGGGTCGCGCGCGAGCGCCGCCTCGTAGTAGGCGATCGAGCCCACGCCTCCCGCCTGCCCGCGCCCCCAGGCTCCAGGCTCCTCCGCGTTGCCGCGAAGCACCCAGGCGTGCGGGTCATCGGGATCCATGGCGATCAGCTCCTCGACGGCCTTCTTGTACTTCTGGTGGGCGCCGGCCTGCTCCTTCTCGGGAGCCTCCACGGCCGCGAGCTGCTGCGCCCCGAGGGCGATCCACTTCGCTTCCTTCGGCGTCACCGAGGTGAGGGGGGTGGCGCGGTCCGGACGCGCCAGCTCAGCCGCGCGCTCCAGGTGCAGGCGGGCGTCGTCGCGCGCGTCAACTCCCATGTACGCCTTTGCCAGCCCCAGGTGCGCCATGGCCAGATCCGGATCGCGCCGCAGCGCTTCGTGGAACGACCGCGACGCCTCGACCCAGACGTACGACGCCAGGTAGGCGATCCCCTGATCGTAGAAGGCCTGCGCCTCGGTGGAGCTGGTGGTGACCTTCTGGTGAAGACGCCCCGCACCGTCGCTCAGGGATTCGGGCCGCTGCATCACCTCGCGTGTGACGGTGCCCACGAGGTCGGAGCAGCCGGGCGGATGGGTGGTGTCCTGGGCCCGGGCGCCGGCCCAGAAGACGAACAACGACGCTGTGCAGATCACCACTACCGTTCGTCGAATCACCCGGAATCCCTCCATGTCGCGCCCGACAGGATAATCCTGGGTGGGCGCCGGTGGCCAGCGCTCTGGCGCTGCCCGCTCGGGCGACCTATCTTGCGCGAGACGCGGGCCGGAGTTTAGTGCCGATGTCGTCGTCCAATCCAGTGAGAGGATCCAGGGCATGCCGGCAGAGACCGAGATCTACATCAGAGTGATTGGAGCGCAGGGCGAGGCCTGGAGATCGGCCCGGGCCGTTCATCGAGGCGATGACGTCTACGAGATAGCGGAGAGTGTCCCGAACGCCGGTAAACAGACGGGATGCATCTCGCCCGGCGATCTGGTCCGCTGCAAGCTCCACGAGCTGACCGACGGAGACCTCGTCCTGGTGGCCTTCGAGAAGAAGGACACAGATCCGTCGTCGAGACGGAAGTGAAGTCCCTGTCCCGGGGCCCCCCGCAGGCTGTAAGATAAGCTGGCATTCCGGGCCGGCTCCGGCGGAGGGCGGCTGTGAGAACACAGGATCCTCTCGATATCGTCGCTAGCACGGCGGACGCCGCGTTCGGCACCGATGAAGAAGGACGGGTCGTCATTTGGAACAAGGCCGCCGAACGGCTCCTCGGTTACGACGCCACCCGGGTGCTCGGGAAATCCTGCCACGCCATCCTCTGCGGAAAGGATGTGTTCGGGAACAGGTACTGCGACGAACACTGCAGCCTGGTGCAGATGGTTCGCCGGCACGAAGCTGTGCATCATTTCGAGGCCGATGTCCGCAGAGCCTCGGGAGAGCCTCTCCGCGCCGCTTTCTCAATTGTGGTCGTGCCCGGCCCCAGGCCCTCCCAGTTCACGCTGGTACACATCCTTCAACCCGCTACGCGAGGCAGAGAAGCCGACGAGCTCATCCGCAGGATCTTGACTGGTTCCCCCGCCCCCGATCCGCCCGCCATCGCCGGGGCGTCTCCGCCTCGGGAGAAAGCGCCGGCGTCACTCACCGCTCGCGAAATCGAGGTCCTGCGGCTGATGGCTGACGGCAAGAGCACCCGCAAGATCGCCGACGCGCTCTTCATCAGCACCATCACAGTCCGCAATCACATTCAGCACATCCTCCAAAAGCTCGAGGCGCACAGCAAGGTCGAAGCAGTCTCCCTCGCCTTTCGCCAACGTCTCATCTGAAGCCCCCTCGCCGGCCGGCATCCCATGATGCACATGCATCACGGAAATGATGCATCGGGGTGATGGATGTCATCGAGGCGTTCTCCCTAGAGTACTCCGGTGTCGGATTCTTCCCCGACGATGGAGGCTGAGATGAGAAGATCTGCAAATCGGCGCACGAAGGGGGCGGCTCGTCTCGCGGGCACGCTGGTCTTTCTCTCCGTGGTCTGGGCCAGCTCGACGCCCGCACTGGCGGTCCCTTCGTTCGCGCGCAAGTACCAGACGAGTTGCGCCACCTGCCATTACGCCTATCCCAAGCTGAACTACTTCGGCAAGGCCTTCCGGAATAACGGCTACCGCTACCCCGAGAAGACCGACCAGGAGGTGACCAAGGAGAAGCCCGTCAGCCTGGGCGCCGAAGGGTACAAGAAGATGTGGCCCAAGGCAGTTTGGCCGGCGGACATCGCAGGCTCGCTCCCCGTGGGAATGAGAGCGATCCTGCGGGCGAACGGGTTCAAGAACGACGCCAGCAACTCGTCCTTCGAGTACCCGCACGAGGTCGAGGTTCTCGCGGCCGGGACGATTGGTGAGACATTCTCTTTCTTCGGGGAGATCGAGATCGAGAACGAGGACAACGAGAACGAGCTCGGAATGGATTTCGCCCTCCAGTACGATCCCAAACCTTTCCTGCACGTGCGGCTGGGCAGCCTGTCCATCCACCCCATTCACGACCATCTGAGGCTCACGGCGGCGCACTACAGCGCCTACGACACTCGGAACACTTCCAGTTCACGCACCTTGACGGCTCCCAATCCCAACCCCCTGGGTCCCTCGACCCTGTCCATCAGCGCCGACACGGATGAGGACCGCTGGCGCTTCCGGGACGGCCAGCCTGGGATCGAGGTCTGGGGCGCCCACAACGGCGCGGGGGGCAACGGCGGCCTCACGTGGGCGGCGGGCGTCGTCAACGGGCAGGGCCTGAACGACGCCAACGACGCGAAGGATGTGTACGCCCGCCTGGCTTACAAGTTCGGAGGCTACGGCGAGCTCGGCGGAGGCCAGCCGCCGGACAAACCAGAGTTCTGGAGGGACGACTCGTTCAAGATCGGGGCCTTCTTTTACAAGGGGTCCTCGAGGAACAGATACGAGGGGAGCACGCTCGCCGTGGGGGACCCGAACGTCACCACCGGTCTGGAGGAGGTTTCGGTGGAGACGACGATCGACAACGACTTCGATCTCATCGGCGCCGAGGTCGACTGGTGGTTCCGCGACCTGAACCTCTTCGGGGTGTACCTCCGCCAGAGCGATGACGATCCCAAAGGCACCGGAGAGGAAATCGACACCGACGCGTGGTTCGCGGAGGCGAACTACGTCTTCTACCCCTGGCTGGTCGGCGTCCTGCGATACGGCGAGACGGACATCGACCTCTCGTTCGAGACGAGCACGGATCCTGAGACCCAGCGATTCCTCGTTCCCGCCGTGGTCTTCATGGCACGCGCGAACGTCAAGTTCACGGCCGAGGCCCAGGTGAGACTGGACGACGCCGGCAAGGCCGACGATCGCTACATCCTGGCGGTCGATTTCGGCCTATAGCGGTGGATCCAGTGAATGGGCTGACCGCGCTCCGCGCGGGCAGCCCGATGGACAAGTTGGAGGAAGCGATGAAGATAAGGACGACCGGATGGATCGGGATGGCATTGCTCGTCGCCTTCACCTCGACGGAGGCCGGAGAGCTCAAGGGCACGGTGAAGGCCGTCGGGATGAGGAACAACGCGGACGCCGTGGTGTACGTGGATACCATCCCGGGCAAGACCTTCCCCCCGCCGTCCGAGCATCCCCTGGTGGACCAGAAGAACATGCTCTTCGTGCCGCACGTGCTTCCCGTTCTGGTCGGCACGACGGTCGACTTCAGGAACAGCGATGCGGTGCTCCACAACGTGTTCACACCGGACAAGTGCGCGGACAAATTCAACCTGGGCAGCTGGCCGGCGGGACAAAGCAGGAGTTTCACGTTCAAGCAGCCCTGTCCCGCGACGCTCCTGTGCAACGTCCACCCGGAAATGGAAGGATTCATCGTGGCGGTGCCGACGCCTTACTTCGCCGTGACCGACAAGGCCGGCGCCTACGTCATCAAGGACATCCCCGATGGAACGTACATGATCAAGGTCTGGCACCCTCGACTGAAGGAGGCCGGCAAGCAGGTGACGATTTCAGACGGCACGACGCTGGACTTCGAAGTGAAGAAGTAGGAGGAAGGCGGTGGTCTCGCGCCGTGTGGACCGCCAGTGGCTCGAGAGCAACTTCCCTTGCTACACCGCTTGCCCTGTCGGGACCGAGGCAGGCCGATACGTCGCTCTGATTTCCGAAGGGAGGTACAGGGAGGCGTACGCAGTGGCGCGGCGCCCCAATCCGCTGGCCTCCATCTGCGGGCGCGTTTGCGCGGCGCCTTGCGAAACGGCCTGCAGGCGCGGCGACCTGGACCAGCCGATCGCCATTCGCGCTCTCAAGCGCTTCGTCACCGAGCGTTTCGGCGTGGAGAGCATGATCGACCTGGACATGCTCAGGGAGATCTACGGCCAACGCGATCTCGTGCACCCCGATGACCGCGTCGCCGTGGTGGGGGCCGGGCCCGCGGGGCTCGCGGCCGCGCACGACCTGGCACTTCGCGGCTACCCGGTCACCATCTTCGAAGCGCAGCCCGTCGCCGGCGGCATGCTCAGGCTGGGGATCCCGGAATACCGGCTGCCCCGCGAGCTCGTGAAGCTCGAGATCAACAGCATCCTCAGCCTCGGCGTTCAGATGAAGGTAGGCCAGCGGCTGGGCCGGGAGTTCACGCTCTCCGGCCTGCGTGGGCAGGGATTCAAGGCCGTCTTCCTGGCCATCGGTGCTCACAAAGGGCGCGACCTTCAGATCCCCGGAGTCGATCTCGACGGAGTGCTCAAGGGCGTGGACTTCCTCCTTAATGTCAACATGGGATACAGGCTGGAGCTCGGAAGGAAGGTGATCGTGGTGGGAGGTGGCAGCGTGGCGCTGGACGTCGCGCGCACTGCGCTGAGGACCGCGGTGCCGCATGAAGTCGTCAACCCCGGGATCAACATCGTCACGGCCCTCGACATCGCCCGGTCCGCCGTGCGCTTCGGCATCAAGGAGGTGCACGTCGTGAGCCTCGAGTCCATGGAGGAGATGCCGGCCGAACTGGAGGAGATAACCCAGGCGCGGGAGGAAGGCATCACCTTCCACCCGCGCAGAGGACCTCAAAAGGTTCTCGGTGACAGAGGGCGAGTCGTAGGTCTGGAAACGATCGAGTGCTCGGCGGTATTCGACGAGAGGCACCGTTTCAATCCGAGGTTCGCTCCCGGAACCGAGCTCGCGATGGCGGCGGACTCGGTAATCCTCGCGATCGGGCAGACGAGCGATCTCTCGTTTCTCCGCCCGGAGGACGGAGTGGAAGCGACGCCTCGGGGGACGATCAAGGTGAATCCGGCGACTCTCGCCACCACGGCACCGGGCATCTTCGCAGGCGGCGACGTGGCCTTCGGCCCGCGGATCGCCATCAGCGCCATCGCCGATGGAAAGAAGGCTGCCGCTTCCATCCACGCCTACCTCAGAGGCAGCCCGGAAGCCGCGGAACCGGTGGAGGTGGTCCTCGAGTCGCTGCCGGGCTACACGCGTCCACTCGACTTCGAGGGAATCCCCCGGCAGAAGCCTCCCGTGCTTCCCATCATTCGGAGGATCGGGATCGCCGAGATCGAGAACTGTTTCTCCGAGAGGACCGCGCGCATCGAGGGATCACGGTGCCTGCGCTGCTGGGTGAACACGATTTTCCACGAGGACCCTCGGCAGGGGACCGAATGCATCCTGTGCGGCGGCTGCGCCGATGTCTGCCCGGAGGACTGCATCGAGTTCGTCCCGGTTTCCGAAGTCCGCGCGGACCCGGCTTTGCGGCAGGAAGCCGTCGCGGAGTTGGGCGAGGCCGCGGAGGCGCTTTTCGAGGGAGAGGATGCGGTTGGAACAGTGCTGGTCAAGGACGAGACGATCTGCATACGGTGCGGGCTTTGTGCTCAGCGCTGTCCCGCCGGAACGATCACGATGGAGCAGTTCCTTCTCAGGGAGATCCCCAATGGGTGACCGCCGGGAAAGAACGGACAATGGAGTCACGAGGCGCCTGTTCTTCCAGGTGACCGGCGCGTCGGCCTGCGCGATCGCCGCCGGTGGGACCGGAGCGCTCTCGATTGATTTTCTCCGGCCGCGGGTGCTCTTCGAGCCTCCCAGCCTCTTCGCTCTCGGCCCGCCCGATTCCTTCGACGTCGGTTCGGTCGTCACGAGCGAGCAGCACCGGGCTGTCGTCATCCGTCTTCCGGACGGCTTCAGAGCCCTCTCCTCGGTGTGCACGCATCTCGGATGCATCACCCGGTACAGGCCCGACGAGAACGTGATCGCCTGTCCTTGTCACGGCAGCCGGTTCAACGTCGAGGGGGATGTGATCGCAGGGCCCGCCCCCAGTCCTCTGCACTGGCTACAAATGGCGGTTTCGGACAGAGGGCTCGTCACGGTGGACACCGCCGCCGAAGTGCCGCAAGGAACCGTTTTCAAGCTGTAAGGCTTGCGCGATGCCTTTTCTGAGAGCCCTGACGGGCAATAGGCTCTGGATCTCGATCGTTCGCCACGGCGTCCTCCCGACCAACCGGAATCGGGTGATGCTCGTGATGGAGAATCTCTTTCTCCATTTGCACTCGGCCAAGGTACGGCGGCGCAACCTGGAGTTCTCCAGCACCTACTATCTCGGGGGGATCTCGGCGATCCTCTTCGCGGTCCTGACGATCACCGGCCTTTATCTGATGCTCTACTACCACCCTTCGGTCCCGCAGGCGTACGACGACATGAAAGAGCTGCAGTTCGTGGTGAGCAACGGCGTCTTCCTCCGTAACATGCACCGCTGGGCCGCCCACGCGATGGTGCTGGTGGTCTTCCTGCACATGCTCCGCGTCTTCTATCACAAGGCCTACCGCCCCCCGCGCGAGTTCAACTGGGTGGTGGGCGTCTTCCTTCTCGTGCTGACACTGCTGCTGAGCTACACCGGATATCTCCTTCCGTGGGACCAACTGGCCTTCTGGGGTGTTTCCGTGGGGACCAACATGGTTCAGGCCATGCCTGTCTTCGGCCCCAAACTGCGGTTCCTCCTGCTGGGAGGCAACATCGTGAGCGACAACGCCCTGATCCGGTTCTACGTGCTGCACTGCGTCCTCCTGCCGCTGGCGCTCGTGCTGGGCGTGGCGCTCCACCTGTGGCGCGTCCGCAAGGATGGCGGCGTGCGTGGGTCAATGGGCACTTTCCGCAACGACTGAGGAGCGGCACGGTGACGCAGTACAAGCTCGAGAAGGCCAGCGACGCCAAGTCGGTCCCCAGGCGCATCGCGCTCATCCGCCGCGAGGCACCAGCCAGATTGCTGCAGGATCGCGAGGAGACCGTGATGACGGCGCCTCACCTGCTGGTGAGGGAAGTGATCCTGGTGCAGGCCTGCGTGGTGGTGCTCGCTGTCCTCTCGCTTCTGTTTGATGCGCCCCTCGAGACGATAGCCGATCCCTTCCGGACTCCCAATCCGGCGAAGGCGCCATGGTATTTCCTGGGCCTTCAAGAGCTTCTGCACTACTTCCCGCCCGTCGTGGCAGGCGTCCTGCTCCCCCTGCTGGTAATCACCGGCATCGTGATCATTCCGTACTTCAGGGTCAACATCGAGGTCAGCGGCTTCTACGAGCGACCCTGGCGCCGAAGCCTCGCCTTCCTCACGGTCGCAGTCACCCTTGTCTCAACTCTGCTGGCCGTCTACCACGTCTGGCCGGTGCTCGTACCGACTCTCGCCATCTTCGCGCTGCTGGCGCTGCCGGCACTTCCCTTCTGCCCGGTCGCGCTCAACAGACGTCTCTTCAGGATCCCTCTGGCCGACTGGATCATGACCTGGTTCGTGTCGGTCGTCGTGATCCTGACCGCCATCGGGGTGCTGTTCCGCGGTCCAGGCTGGACGTGGGTCTGGCCCTGGATTGATGGGATCTACTGATGGCTGACCTCGAGCAGGCCACGAACCGACTGTACAGGTGGTTCGCCCTCTCGAGCCTTGTCTTCGTGACCATCCTGGCCATCTCTCCGGTCAAGGATTATTTCCACGAATACCGGCCTCGCCAGATCGCATACCGGAAGCTGCTGCTCGAAACCGCGGGATCGGCAAAAGAGGTCAGGCAGGCCCAGGCCCTCTCAGTCGGGATCCGCCAGATCTGGATGCCCGACTTCGGCAATCGCGTGGACCGCTGCGTCACATGCCACCTGGGCGTGGATAACCCGAAGGCGACCGGTGCGCCGGAGCCCTTCCGCCGGCACCCCGTGACGCCCCACACTCCGGATGATCTCCTGCGCTTCGGATGCGTCGTGTGTCACCGCGGCCAGGGGCGGGCGACGAGCGCAGCGGAGGCTCACGGGGACGTCGCGGACTGGGACACACCGCTGCTTCCCGAACACTATACGGAAGCCTCGTGCGGTCGCTGTCATCTGTCGGAGTCCATTCCGGAAGCCTCCCTGCTGTCGGCCGGCCGGGCCCTGATGACCCGGGTCGGCTGCTTCGGGTGCCACAAAGTCCCGGGCCACGAGGACTGGAGGAGTGAAGCGCCTGACCTGAACGGCCTGAGCCAGAAGACCAGCCCCGGATGGCTGCGCGCGTGGCTGAAATCCCCGCGAAGCTTCAGACCGGCCACCTGGATGCCTGACTTCCATCTGAGCGATACCGAACTCGACGCTCTCCTGGAGTTTCTCTGGAGCCGGCCTCCGGCCGGCCCTCCGGACACTGTCCCCCAGGTATCTCTGCCCGCAGGGGACGCGGAGCGGGGCAGGACGTTGTTCGGGCAGTCCCGCTGCGTCTCGTGCCACACCATTGACGGACGGGGCAACGGGAGCGCCCCCGAGCTCGCTGGGATCGGATCGAAGCTCACCCGGCCGTGGCTCGTCGCCTTCCTGGCGGACCCGCACGCCTACCAACCGCGGAGCCGGATGCCGCGCTACGACTTCACGCGCCAGGACTTGCTCGACCTGAGCCAGTACATGATGGAGGAGCTCGTCGATCCTTCGGCCCCCTCGCCCGGCGGGACTCTCAGGACCGCGCAGAGAACCGTCGAACAAGGAGAAAGGGTCTACAGGAAATACGGGTGCGGCGGCTGCCACCGGATCGGGGGGCGCGACGACGCCGCGCCCGTCGGCCCCGATCTGGCCGGCATCGGCGACAAGGCAGTTGACTTGCTCGACTTCGGCACGCGGGAGGATTTGCCACGGAGCCTGCCTGATTGGCTGGCGGCCAAGATCTCGCAGCCAAGAACGTTCCGGGAAGATCTGAAGATGCCCGAGTTCGGATTCGCGCCGGAGCAGGTGCAGGAGATCGTCACAGCCTTGCTTTCGGTCTCGAGCGATGTCATCCCCCAGTCCTACCGCGTGCCGGCCGCGCAGTCCACCTACTCTCCCCCCGGCCGATTCGGCCTCCTCGCGGACGGATACCGATGTCTCTCATGCCATATCGTCGAAGGCGCCGGTCGTGATATATCCACGGCACCGCTCACGGTGGAAGGGAGTAGGGTCAGAAAGGACTGGCTCGCACGTTATCTGCTGAACCCCAGCACGATTCGCCCCATCCTCACCGATCGGATGATCCCGCTGCGGATGTCCGTGCAGGAGGCCGCTTTCATCTCCGACTTCATCGAAAACGTGTACGTTGACAACCAGATTCCCGAGGAGATCTTCCCTGCGGGGGCACCGCGCGACTCGGTCGAGCGGGGCCGCCACCTTTTCTTCGAACGGCATGGCTGCCAGGCCTGCCACACCGTGGAAGGCCGGGGAGGCTACTACGGCCCGCTTCTGGACGGTGCAGGCGATCGGCTCAAGAGCGGATGGGTCTTCTGGTGGCTGCGCGGACCGCAGCGATGGCGGTCCGATATCCGGTGCCCCGACTACGGCCTCGACGAGACCGATGCGCGCGACCTGGCTGCCTTCGTGATGTCGATCCCGGCCGCCCCGGGATCCTTGGCGGTGTCATCCTCTGGAGGTCAGCCATGAAATCGTTCTTCGCGCTGATCTCGGCCGCCCTTCTGGCGGCGAGTTCCTGCGAGGTGGCGAGACAAGGCACCGAACCCCGGCCCGCGGGCGAGGCCGCCGCCGCGGCGCCGGCCCCTGCGGCACCGGCCAGCGGAGGGGAACCGAAAGGCTGGCGGAGGCCCGGCCCCGCGCAGGGCTACAACGTCCGGGAGGGTCGTGCGACCTTTCTTCACTATTGCGCCACGTGCCACGGGGAGGCGGGACAGGGAGACGGACTGAA